>NZ_JBSWYY010000015.1:0-103568 GCF_056161325.1 Alteromonas sp. ABE4_545 | reverse complement strand
TAACTCATGGTAATACTCTAATTGTTTGGCGACTTTAGAATACCACCAACAGGCAGTTGATCGTCTGTCACCCATTAACCATGAGTGGTGCACTTATTATCTGAATTCGGGAATAGCAAATTTGATGAAATTTGGATTAGATTTAGCAAACGGATTTATCTTCTGAAATCCAATTAGTGCGTTTAACATAACCATTCCCGCGAAGAACATAAATAGTGTCATTAGCGGCGCTGCAATTACCAAAGCAGTCTCTTCTTGAATCATAAAACCTAATAGTAATGATAAACCGCACCACAAAAAGGCTATCTTCATTAGCCATTTTTCAGACAGTTTAATGCAGCGATTCAAATTAAACCTTTCTAGCACAAATTATCCTGTGTTCGCATAACACCCGCATAACGGGCAAAAACACGTAGGCTACAATACCGAGCGAAGCGAAGGGAGCCTACGTGTTTTTGTCCCAAGGAGCGCCAGCGACTGAGTTAATGCGTTTGTTATGTCTCACGCTATTTCAGCGAGACATTTTTCGACAAATTCATCTAGACTTTTTGCATATGCAATACATTCCATTTTTTCATGGCATGCAAAACCTACTGAGAAAGTCTTACCATTTAAATTGATAACAAAGAAGTCACCACAACCATTCTGACCAATTATAAAGTATCTAGCTGGCCAGGCTTCACCAAAATACCCGTTGTGTCTAACGTCATTATTTTCGTAGATAATGACATCTGCATCATTGAGTAACCCGAAGCCTTCAGCTTCAGTTCCAGCTAGCTCCTTTGGGTAATTTAGTAAAACCTGTTTGTAGAATTCAGGAAGTTTTATTTCTGTATTCTTCTCGATCTTTTTAACATCATCCTGATTCATAATCTCCCTCTGAGACATAACGCCCAACTTAGGGGCAATAACACGCAGGCTAAAATTGGAGCGAAGCGACTGAGCCTGCGTGTTATTGTCCCAGTGAGCGCCAGCGAGCGGCTACAGTTGTTTGTTATGCACTTGCGATCTCTCGCTTACCTAAGAAGTATTTTATATATCTTTTACAAATAAACTGAACGCCGAGAAACATAAACAGCAAATCGACTAAAAAAGTAAACCCGATAATGCCTAAAAGCCCTGGCGTTTCAAATCCGGCGGATTTTTGTTGATTTAGGTGATAAAACAAACCGAGAGATTCGCAAATTACTGCCCAAACAGTTAGGTAACCCACAAGCCTTATTTTCTCGTGTTGAATAAATTGGCGACCATAATGTTTTGCGAAATGCCAAGAAACCGGAAGCAATGCAATATATAGAATTAAAACCAACCCCATGACGCCTAAATTTTTATCTGGGAAAAATTGGGCGAATACCGCTCCAAATCCCAACCATATGAAGGGAAGAATTAGTGAATAGATAAATATTTTTGGTTTAGTTGGGTTATTCATGTTTAAAACATCCTTGTTGAGAGTGCATAACACCCCGCTTAGGGGCAAAAACATGCGGGCTATAATAACGAGCGAAGCGAGGACAGCCCACGTGTTTTTGTCCCAGCACGCCCCGCGTGCGTCTACAGCGGTTTGTTATGTGCGTGTAGAAAGATGTTAGTTGCTTTTACTAATTTACTAGTCACCGCCGCCATCCCCACCAGATGAACTTGAAGAATCGCCGTCGTATGTCTGATCATAGTGAGCGCCGCCACTGTTCCCTTTTGTATATCTCTTTGGTTTTGCTCGACCACTGAGCTTTGTAGCCAATAAAGCCACACCGACAATTACCAATATCCAACCAACAAAATTGGCTTGCGTTGAGGTTAAATTGACTACGCCGAATAAGATAAAAGTAAAAGCTAATAAATAAGAGAACATTTCAAATTCCATTTAGCACATAACACCCCGCTTAGGGGCAAAAATACGTGGGCTATAATACCGAGCGAAGCGAGGACAGCCCACGTGTTTTTGTCCCAGCACGCCCCGCGTGCGTCTACAGCGGTTTGTTATGTAACGTCACCGCTAAATCCAAATTTTTTCCTACTTAAAACTAACGATAGTAGAACAACTAATCCGACAAATGTACCAACTGGGAATATGAAGAGTAACAATGCTGAATATATTATTAACACCCAAAATAGCCATCTTGTTCGATAATTTAGACCCACAACAGAAAGTGTTAAAAGGCAAATCGCAACTAACGATAAGAATAATCCTAAGATCGTAGACAAAGCCGCTGATGACATTTCTTCTTTTGATATTTCAGGTTTATTTTCTCCAAACAGCGTTATCTCCTGGAATGAAGAAGACATAATTAAATAAGAGTCAACAATTCCCCAAAGCGGCGCCCAAAAAAGCAATAATCCAAAAATCACCACGTATTTCCCTATAATTTCCTTGCTCACTATCTCTCCTCACTTAGTTACATAACGCCTAAATATGGGGCACAAACAGGCAGGCTATAATGGCGAAGCCGCCTGCCTGTTTGTGTCCCAGCCCGCCTGCGGGCGACATAATTTTTTTGTTAGGCATTTATCACCTCACTAAAAGTGTCGTTGAGCATTTGGTGAAGTGAATCTAGGAATGCTGAATCTAGTGGAAAAACTTCTTGAACCTTTGACCAAAACGGTTCTGAACCGATGAATATTTGCTTACCGATTTCTATTTGAAAAGCAAAATGACCTAGTGAATCTACTGCTTTGATAGCAATAAGAAGTTCACCGGGACTTTCGGAATGTAGCGATACGTTTTTCACCGAAGACGACCTCAGCAATTCTATGTTAGCTAAAAAGGCCTTAAACTCATAACCATCCACCCAAACTTCTTGTGTAAAGCTTGAGGAGGTTGTTGTTAGTGACACCAGCAAATTGCAATCATATATGTAATCGGCAGCGCCTCTACTTTTAAGTGAGAGTTCAACCGAGTCTGTATTACTGAATTTAATCTGCATGTCTTCCCTTGATGCCTAACGCCCCGCTTAGGGGCAAAAATACGTGGGCTACAATATCGAGCGAAGCGAGGACGGCCCACGTGTTTTTGTCCCAGCACGCCCCGCGTGCGTCTACAGCGGTTTGTTATGTACTTTTAGCGATCTGTGCAACGTGCTTTTTAAAAGCGCTCGTAGATTCTGCCAAATCTTCCAAAGACTCTTGAAACAACGGTAACCACTTTTCTCCATCGGGGTTTCCTTGCTTATACTGTAGCTTAAACCCATGTTGAATTTTGCTTGCCTGGTCTAGTGACTTTTCAACTTCTTTAAATGTTGCATTGAGTGCTGGGAAATACATATCCATAATCATTTTGACTCGAATAGGGTCATAGTCGATTTTGGATTCCAATGTTAAGTCTAGAGCTTGATTATATGTGATTTCTCCCTCCATTACGCGACGATATGGGAGAAAATAAATCGTCATCTTATCCATATATTTTGTGGACTCTACATACAATTCTTCCAGCCTTGTCCTGACTAATTCTTCCCGTTTAACTTTTTGGTCATGCTCCAGTTGAATTTTGAGACGTTCGTTATTCCCTTTGTTTGTATACCTTACACCAAGCAAGGTTAATAATGAGGTTAGAAGAGCAACTACAAGTGCCACCCACGCAGTTGCAGGTATTTTCCCAAGTATCTCGATAACCGACTCCACTAGACTTTCCTTAGTACATAACACCCCGCTTAGGGGCAAAAATATGTGGGCTATAATTACGAGCGAAGCGAGGACAGCCCACATGTTTTTGTCCCAGCACGCCCCGCGTGCGTCTACAGCGGTTTGTTATGTGCGTTTATGCCAAGACCCCGTTAAAAACCAGACCAGATACAAACAAATAGAATGCAAATAACCCTGTACCTGTAAACGATAATGCCAGCACACAAAATGAAGCTTGAACAAAAAACACTGAGGGTTTAGCTGATGCGCTCTGCCTATAGGCTTCGATGGCTATGCCTATAGATTCTTTTATAGTTTTGTATTTACCGGTAAACCATGTAACTGCAGGGGCTATACTCGCAAAAACAAGTGCAAATGCGATCTCCATACCACCAAATTGAACCAAGAAAGCGATTTCTGGCAAGAATGCTGCAGCTACTAATACAGAGATACCAATAACAGCGCGTTGTAAGTTTGTTAATTCATCCCATGATTTCATAATATTCCTTTAAGCACATAACAACTTAATAAATTTAAAAATGGCGTAAAAAACTACACCACTATGGTGTGTTTGATTTATCCAACTAACTGTAACGCCATTGGAAATGAAAGTCATGCATTGGTTTGGGGAGAAAATGGGAGGTACTTTTTTGAGACGCCATTTTTTGCCACATTGCGACAGATGGCCCAGGAAAATAAGATTAATTTTGCAGAAAACGAAAAGCCCTGTGAATAGTTTTTCTCATTCACAGGGCTTTTGAATTTCATTCTGTCGTGCAACTTGTAACAGTATACCAGCAAAGTGGTCCGTTACATTTTCATCGCAGCCTTTACTTTATCGCGATGGCTCCGACTGACCTTTAATTCAGTATCGTTTTGCAAAATCAGGTGATATTCACCACTAATGTGACTCACTAGTTTTTTCACAAAACGGATATTGGCGATAGCACTTCTGTGCACGCGAACAAACAATTGAGGGTTTAGCTCTTGCTCAAGCTCTTTCATGGTTTTGCGCATGATGTGCATACCGTCTAACGCGTGCACACACATATAATCACCGGCAGCGTCAATCCACTGAATATCTGAAACAGCTACGCGCGTCACTTCTGACCCATCTTTAATTGCAAGCACATCTGGGTATTTGTTCGTTTCTACCGTTTCCCCGCTCGCCAGCTTACGTAAAATTTCCTCACAATCATCCCCCGTTAACTCGGCAACCAAATTAACTAATTTACGCGACTGCTCGTCCTGATGCTGGTTTGTAAAGTATTCACGAACCTTATCTAACGCATCTTTTAAACGCTCGTCATCTGCAGGCTTGAGTAAGTAATCTAACGCATGCACGTCAAACGCCTTTATTGCATAACTGTCATAAGCCGTCACAAACACGATCATTGGGATCGGTTGCTTTAATTCGCGAAGCTTGTGAATCACTTGAAAGCCATTTAGGCCCGGCATTTGAATGTCGAGAAAAACAAGGTCAGGACGGTGCTGCGAAATCAAGCTTACCGCATCTAACCCATTCTGACATTCAGAAACCACTTCTACATCATCGTGCTTTTCTAAACGAAGACGTAGCCCCTTTCTAGCTAAAGGTTCATCATCAACGATGATGGTTTTGATTTTTTGCAGACCCATGTTCAAACATCCTTTACATCGTAAGGAATACGCACTCTAACGCGCACACCCTGAGGCTGATTGTGTTCAATCGAAAAGGCGAAATTGCGACTATATAACGATTGTAAACGTTCTTTTATATTCACTAAGCCCACACCACCTGGGCGGCTCAGTTGCCCGTCGTGAATATCCGCACCGGGACCATTATCAGCCACGTCGAGCAGTAAATCGTTGCCAAAAGTGCGAGCCGAAATCGAGATACGACCGCCTCGCTCCATTTTGGATATGGCGTGTTTTATCGAGTTTTCAATGATGGGTTGTAAAATCATGCTCGGAACTAATGCGCCCTCACACTCATTATCAATGTCCCAAATCACTTCTAAACGGTCATCGAATCGTACTTTTTCAATTTCTAAATACAAACGTAACGCTTTGATTTCCTGACCTAATGGGACTTTCTTTATCGGGTCGTTATCCAATGAATATCGCAAGAAATCACTTAACCGAGATACCATACCTTCTGCGGTGTCATTTTCTTTCATTAAGATTAGAGTAGAAATCGCGTTCAGGGTGTTAAATAAGAAATGAGGGTTTAGTTGGTACCGCAGCATTTTCAAATGAGCCTGATGCGCCATAGTGCTCGCTTTCAGGGCATTTTGCTTCTCTTTCTGTAGCATTTGGTAGTTTTTAATACCAAAATACAAGCCACTCCAGCATCCCACCATAATCAACGAATTAATAGTGTAAGTGAAATATTTGTACCACTCATCGGGTCGATAACCGTGCTTATATATTTCCCACATATTCACGTTTTTCACCACCGCCCAAACTAGCGCAACCACATAGCAAGCCGTTAACACCGAAATTAACATGTAGATGGGTGACAAGGTACGCGCCCAGCGGTACACATATCGTAGCGGAATGGTTAACAACCAACCGGCATAGGCATTGAGAATAATGATGAATAGGAAAACCGGGCGTACTTCGTGTAAAAACGAACCGATATAATGAACTATGGCAAAGCCTGTCCACCCAGCGGTGTGAAGCACCCAAAATAGTCTTTCTTTGTTGTCGAATAATCGCTGCAAATTGAGCACAAACTAACCGTTGAAAAAGAGTGAATTCTTATTATACGTACAATATTACCACTGAAAGGCACATTAGTCGTAACACATATGCGCCTTATCGCACTGATTTACAAGCCTCAGAGATAAAACACTGACAATGACTGACAAATAACCAAGTTGTCTTTGTAGCGCTATCCTGATCGCTTGAGAACACAGCCAACTTGGCACATTTTACCAGTTAAACATTACTGTACCAAAAGGTGTCTATTCAACAATTCATTGACGACCTCATCCGCGTCAGTAAATTGCAAACCATAATAAACACGCCCTTTGTCTTGCCTATCGTTTCTTACCACGCACTTTATATCTCCGGTTTTACCCGACGTTTCCACAGTAAGTGACAGCTTTTCGCCTTCATTCATCAGTGGAAAGTCAGGTTGAATATCAATGGCTAAACGGCATCCCCCTTGTGACACATCCACGATCAGCCCTTTGGTGTCTAGAATCGTATCTTCTTTTACCGCCCGAACCGTCACAGCAATGCCTGGAATACTGCGTTTTTGTGCGCGTAGCCCCATTGATTGAATGGTTTCAGGGATAGTTGTAAACACCATTTCACTCGGCTTACCAATCACTCGCAACACATTCGCTCTAAAAGCGACCACTTCCCCACTTTGGCCCTCAAGTACGTAGCGCACTACAACCGGTGATTCTGGTAACAGAAACTCTTTCACCAGCCCCCACCGCTGCTGATTTGGAAACTGAAAAATCAAACAATTGGGCAGGTCCATTCCAATAAAGTGGGTTTTAACTCGCTTCGGTGCTGTAGGCGTTGTTAATTGCATATCCACAGAGAGTCCGGGCGTTAACGCTCGCAAAACGTGCAAATCTTGACTACTCAATAATGACTGTTTGGGTTTTTCTTTCATGGGCGGTATATTAGGTTAAAAGCGAATCAATCCAGATTAAATGACGGCATCATTGCCATTCAGCTAAATAGACAGTGCAATTGAATAGATTGCCAATCAAGTCACTGAAACACAATGCAACTTAAGTCTCAGCTTACACAGTGGTTTACGTCGTTTCAGTTATAAATATAACCACTTTTAACCATAAGTGACAAAAATTACGTTATGACACACCCCAATAAATTGGTTTACTCGTTACAAGTCTTATCACGCAGCCAGCACCTGTTCGGTATTAACCTCTCTATTCCAGCCATAGCACAAGCGTCATTAACACTAAGTCTCCCTGCCTGGATTCCAGGTAGTTATATGATCAGGGACTTCGCCAAAAATATTGTATCGTTTGATATTACCGACAACGAGGGCAACTCATTACCGTGGCACAAAGTCGATAAACAAACCTGGTGTATTGAAACCCAAGGGAAAGCCTGCACTGTAGCTTACCAGGTCTATGCCTTTGACTTATCGGTTCGCAGTGCATATCTCAATGATGAATATGGTTTCATTAACGGTACCAGTGCCTTCTTGGGGGTGAAAGGATATGAAACACGCCCTTGTGAAGTCATCATCAAAATGCCAGAAGACGCGCCGACATGGCAACTTGAAACCACGTTATCCAAATCTGAGGAGCAAGCTACAGACTTTGTATTTACTGCGGAAAATTACGATGAATTAATCGACCACCCTATTTTTATGGGTGAATGTATTTCCCACAGTTTTTACGTCGACGGCGTTGAGTTTGTGTTGTTATTTTCTGGCTCATTTAATGTGGATTGTGAAAGGCTTTCGAAAGACTTAACACCAATTTGCCAACATCACTTCGATTTGTTCGAAGGCACTCCGCCCATTAAACGCTATGTATTTATGACTCTCGTTGCGGATAAAGGTTATGGCGGTTTAGAACATCGAAGCTCCACTGCTCTGATGTTCCCACGTTTTGATTTACCGTTAATTGGTGATAATTCACAATTAACCGAAGGGTATGTCAACTTTCTGAGCTTATGCTGTCACGAGCTGTTCCACACATGGCATGTAAAGCGTATCAAGCCTTCAGTAATGGTTACGCCTAACCTTGAAAAAGAGACATATACTGATCAGTTATGGATATACGAAGGTTTTACCAGCTATTACGATGATCTAGCGGTAGCAAGGGCTGGTGCCATTCCCGCTGAGCGTTATTGCCAGATATTGGCCCAGCATTTAACCCGTCTTGAACAAAATACCGGGCGGTTTAAGCAATCTATCAGCGAATCCAGTTTTGACGCGTGGACTCGCTTTTATCAACAAGACGCTAGCGCGGTAAACAACATTGTAAGCTACTACAACAAAGGCGGGATTGTGGCCATGGGCCTCGATTTGTATTTGCGCCAGCAAAGTAACAACCAAGTCACACTAGATAGTGTGATGCGTGTACTTTGGGATGAATATGGCAAAGAGGAAACCGGAACACCAGACACCGTTATCGCAGATATTTGCCGCACTCAATTCAACCTCAACATCGATGACTATTTACAAGCCTATGTATATGGTACGCAAGACGTTCCTCTTACAGAATGGGTTGGTGATATTGGTTTGTCTATTTCTAAACGCACCGCCGTAAACAACAGTGATAAAGGCGGGAAACCGAGCTCCACTATTTCAGCTGTACGTCAGCTTGGAGCCGTCACGAAAAACGCCGAATTCGGCGTGCACATTTTGCAAGTTAGAGAGCATTTAGCGGCTGATCAAGCAGGTCTGCAAGTGAATGACAGAATCATTGGCGTTGATGGTTGGCAAGTCGACGAAGAAAAGCTACAACGTTTACTCAACGTCACGCAAAAAGACACGGTCCGCCTTGTTGTGGCTAGAGATGGCAGAATTTTAACTTTAACGCTGCCTCTTATCGACAGTGCGACTGATCGCATTGTGGTGAGCATCGAAGACGAAAAAAAATTCGCCCAATTTTTAGCACCGAATTGGATGCGATAAGTCGGCTCGAACGACTAGCGAATGAGTTGGTTAATAAGCACCTTATACACATGCTTTTTGCGTTCGGTAACGTGACCCATCGCCATAGTGCCTGCTGTCACTATGGCGAATAACACATAATGGTTAGCGTCGATGTAACTCACAAAAATAAACAAAGGAAAATGAAACAGGTAAATAGCAAATGAATAAGACGCTAGTTTACGTATAGGCCCTTCCGCGGCGCTAAGGAACGGCGCTATTACATGCACAACTTTAAATAACCCCACCAACAATGTAATGAAAAGCGCGGCTATTAAATAGTCACTAACAAATCTCTTGCTATACCTAAGCACGTCATTGGCTTGAGCTTCTGAGGCAAATAATAAGTCAGCGCTTTGTTTTACCAAACCATCATCAATATTGTTCACACGCATAATCGCATAAACAATCAGTGAGCCTGCAACCAATAATATACCGAATAATCTATCTGGCTTTATTTTTTGATGCCGTAAATAAAACCAATACCCAGCTAACCACAATGGCATGAGAATAATTATTTTCAGTCCTGTCACCATTACCAGTAACAACAAAGTAAGGTATTTTTTCAAGCCCTGAAGATAAAATGCTACGCCAAAAATCAAGTAGTAAAAAACTTCATAGCTCAACGACCAATAAGGCCCATTAGTGGGGACACTGCCGACACCGAAACTGGTAAAATTCAGAAAAAACAAGCTATTTAGGGTAATCCACGGCCAGTTACCATTGGCCTTTGCCGCGGCTTCATAATGCTCGCCAAAACACAGAGTCCCCAACCACAACAGCCCGCCAACCAGTATTAACGAAGGAATAGCGACTGAGTACACTCGGGCGCTACGAGCCACAAAATAGGCACGAAAATCAGATGCTTTCGCGTGTGACGCGTAACCAATTACAAAACCAGATAGGATAAAAAAGAAAATAACAGCGTCATGGCCAAATGAAGCATAAGGAGATAAAAGGGGTAAGTCTAACAGCTGCTCACCATGGTGAATAAGTACCGCAATAGCAGCGAAAAATCGCAAAAGGTCCAACAGCAATGACACATCCCTGTTCATCTGCTGCGCTAATTTCTTGGGGGAACCAACAGGGCTGGGTCGAGTCTTTCACCAAACCAATTAATGCGCCAGTCTAGATGGGGGCCTGTCGCTCGTCCAGTAGCACCAATAGCCCCAACGTGCTGCCCCTGCGCTAATACTTGGCCTTCTTCAACATCCACTGCGCTCATATGCAAAAAGGTCGACGAAACCCCTAAGCCATGGTCGATAATCACAGTGCCTCCTGAATAATACAGATCTTTTTCAGCCAAACGAACGATACCCGCAGCAGGAGCGATAACGTCTGTCCCGGTAGGAGCGCCCACATCCACGCCATAATGCGGCCGTTTGGGCTGGCCGTTCAATACGCGTTGGCTACCATACACGCCGGTGATCGGGCCTTCTGCAGGCCAAATAAAAGTCTGCATAAAATAGCCCACATCAGTATTGGGTTGTCGCGCTTTGCGAACCTGTGCAGCATCTTTGCTAATGCGGTCCAATACTGACTGAGGAGGCGATACCATGTTTTGTGCTAAGCCATCAATACGTTGAATATCATAGCTACGCGAATTGAGTATCAGCGCTTGTGAATGGCTATCACCATTTGGCAACTGCCAACTGAGGGTGTGATTTAGCTCTGCGTCACGCCCGAACCCCAAGGCAAACTCACCTTCACTGTTTAGGTTTACAGGCTTACCGTCCAGAGTTAGCACACTTCCAGCCGGTAAACTACCACGCAACAAACTGCCTTGCGTTTTTACACCAATTAACTCGAGTTTTTCAGCACTGTTTGCGAATAACGACAATGCACATAAACCCAGTATTGTGAATCCTTTGGTAAACCTCATTCGCCGTAATCCTATTCCCCGACCATTGCCCCTTTACCTACCCCTTCGTAGGCCAAAATGGTAGTGTTACCTTCCGGTTGACGTTGTTTTTGCTGATCAAAAATAAACTGTGCCAAACACTCTACGGTTGAGTCAGTCGTGATAATCTCACAACGCTTACTCGGCATCACAATTTCAAAATAACCTTGTGTCGATTCGTAAGCAAAGCACACGTAATCATTATAGCTGGGCAGTTTATTTTGAAGGGTCAAGGCGTCGGGAGCAATTTGGTCTTCCAAAGATGCAATATAAATATCTTCCCATCGCTTAGCCCAATATGCTTGGCTTTCAATGTCAGGTTTACCGTCTACCAACACATCAATTTTTGATCGATGGCCATGAGCAATACGCTGGCAGTTACCGTCGTGTTTTTTCAAACCGTGAGTATAGTGATAAAACGGTGTGGTGATCACTTCCGTGCGAAGTTTTAGCTCAATGCCCTCTACGTTTTCAGGCAGATGCGTTGCGATCACTTCTCTCAAATACACACTGACCGAGTCCATAGTAATAATGTCGTCATAAATAAACGCGTACGCGTCAGCCGGGCAACAAAGCTGAATGTTTTCGCCCGAATGTAATGTAAAAGTCACTTCCACCTGCTCGGTGGCTTCATCGTGACGAATATTGGCATTGGCGTGCTCTGCAGGCACACATAGCTTGTGATCCACATAATCGTCGATGAGACGTTTTAGGTTTTTCTTTACCTTACCGAAATCCTGAACCATTGATTCTTCGTTAAGGTCACCGTTTAAGATCACGTCGACAATCCAACTCTCTCCTACCATGCCGCGTTCTGGGCACAAATAAGAAAAATCCATCACGGTTAAATCGTTTACAAAAAGTTGCATGATAGTGTTTGTATTACCTCAAATTCGCAGAGTCTCACTGCTTGCTCTGCTACTTTACGCTTATCAAAACGCAAATTAAAAACGTTTATTTACCACCTGAGTGGTAAAAGTAGATTATTGATTGCGCAACAACTGGTCTTTCAAGTTGGGCGGAATGCCTTTGATCACTAGTGTATCGGTATTTGCGTCATAACTCACTCGATCACCCAGTAATTTTCGCTCAAAACTCAATGAAATACCGCCACCTTGGCCTGAAAACTTTGCCAATTGTCTTAATGCTGCGGGATCAGGCTGAAATTCTTTCTCAATCGGCGCTTCTAAACTCTCAGTAAACGCTGCGAATGTTTGGGTTGCATCAGCGCTTGAGGAGATCTTTTCAGACAACTCTTCTAATTGAATACTTTCGCCGCTATCAATTTTTTCTTTAAAGTACTGCTTAACTTCTTCACGCTGATTTGCTTTTTCTTGAGGATCGAGTTGTTCACTACTTAAATATGTATCTACCGACTGAATCAATTGCTTGTTTTGTTGCTTTACATCTACCAACTCTTCACAGTTCACAAACTGCATAAAGAAATCAGACACTTTTCTGCCCATGCGACCTTTAATAAAGCTCACGTAGCGCTGCTTTTCGGGCTGAATGGTGTACTCAGTTAAGTCTAAACGCACCGCAAGCTGCATTTTCGCTAGGTCCAGATGCTCCCGACTTGTTAGCTCTAACGCCTGATTCACCTCAACATGCTCTTTGGTGTTAAGCAAGGTGACCATCAAGTATTGCGTGGCTAGGGTTTCGTAATGGGTAAAAATCAAGAAGCCTGATTCCACCTGCCCCGTATCCAACAAGGCTTGCAACAAACGCTTTGCACCGGCCAAGGAAAAACTTTGAAATGATTCAGCAATATCCGCTGATTTTTCTTTCACAGCTTGTAGATAGGTCGCTAGATCGTCAACAAAGCTGGTTTCCTCTCCCTCGGCTTGGGAGAAATGCCCTACGCCTTTGCCTGGTTTACTGTTAAAGGTATGGTGTATTTGATGCGCCAAATTCTCGATTTCTGGCGTAACGGCCAAGCACTGCTGGCGCGGCACAAGCTCAAGTTTACCTTCTTGGGTTAAGACAATGCGATGTACTACAAATTGATGGATCAGTGCACTCATAAGATGAAATTTTGTGTCCCGTTTGAAAAAAGCGATAATTCTGGGCAAAGAAACGCCGGATTTTGGAATGAATGATTGTTATCAGTCAAACAACGATTATAATCGGTTTATTGCCAAATCCATTCTTTTTATTAAGAAATATCTACTAGAGGCGTAACAATGCCCCAACAAAGTCGTTACAGTGACACAGAATTCGAAACGTTAATGAATCAAATTATTCTGACCTTGGAAAGTCATGGCGCAGATCGTGACTTGTCACTGATGGTTTTAGGAAATGTTATCACACATATCTTCGAACAACAGGTGCCTTCATCACAACGCAAAGAAATGGCTGAAAAATACGCCAATGTGCTGGTTAAAAGCATTAAAGGTTAAACCGCATACATTATGATTTTAGCTGAATCCCCCCGCCGACAACGTGTTACGAAATTACTGAACTGGGGCCATTGGTTTGCTTTGGCGAATATTGTGATCGCCATGGTGATCGCATCCATTTTCGTGTTTTCTTCGCCCATGCCGGGGTCGGTGTTGGGTACGTTTTATTTGCTCGCCAATTGGTTTGGTCATATCGGTTTTATGACCTTCTTTGGTTTCGTCATATTTATATTACCTCTGTGTTATTTGGCGGTGGCCCCCAAAACCATTAAAGCCAGTGCATCGGTAATTGCTGCGGTAGGCTTGGCCCTACTGGCCTTTGACGCCCTGTTGTATAACAAAACCGGTTTTCATATCAGCACGAAATCGGCTGATTTGCTGCGCAATGAAGCACATACGCAAATCAACCAGTTCAGTTGGCAACAATGGGGCTTCTTGCTGTTGTTGTTTTTAGTGTGGTTGAGTTTTCAGCTGATCTTAGCCAACGCAATTTGGAAACGTATCGAACGTTTACAGCAACGCAAAGTGGCGATGCCGCTAATCAGCTTTTTTGTAGTGTGCTTTGTATCGAGCCACGCGATACACGTTTGGGCTGATGCTGCGTTGTACCAACCCATTATCAAGCAAGACAACATGTTTCCTTTGTCTTACCCGGCAACAGCGAAAACCACCATGTCTCGTTATGGCTTACTGGATTTAGCTCGTTACCAACAGCGTAAACAGCTTCAGTTCGACCCTGATATTCATAGCATCGCCTACCCCGCAAATCCTATTTATTGTGCGGTTGATCAAACCCAGAAAGTGATAGTGATTATGCAAACAGACGCAACGCCTTTGGAAGGGATCGATAGTCTCGATTTGCGCAAGATGGATAATTATTTTTCAACGGCGACCACAAAAGGCGGGCTAGTCACCGCAACATTATTTGGTGTGCCAGAAATATATCGCGAAAGCTTGAAGCAAGAACCCCCGGTATTGCTGGCGCTAGCTAAAGGCGCGGGAATGGACGTGGCGCTTTATAACGAAACATCCTTTAACCACAGTGTGCTTTCACAATATCAAACAAGCGACGCGGTTGGTCATGATATTCTCATTGCGTTTCTCTCTGGCGACACCATTAATCAGTGGCTTACCCGAGGCGATCTAGCGCAGTCCGACTTGATTATCGCCACTGGCTACGAAGCTGACAAAGGTATTCGCAAAGGAACGCTGTACACTAATTTGCCGATCACCTCACCGATTGCAAGTACAGAAGATATTGTACCCACTGTGATGCATTCTCTTGGCTGTACAGCGCCAACCGCGTTTTATTCGACCGGGCAAAACTTGATGAACCCGAAACGCAACTGGTGGGTTAGCACATCGGGTGAGCGAATTGTGGTGTTGCATAACAATCAGTTGACTGAGGTACTCAGCAACGGCAGTTATGAAATTACCGATATTAACGACAATACTCGCAGTAACGAAAACCTCAATACCGACTTATTAAGTCAAGCCATCATGCACCTTACGCGGTTTTCAAAACAACAGTAACTTGACCAACGGGCGCTAAAAGCGCCCGTTTTTACTGTGTATTACAGCGTCAACTTAAACGATTTACATCACTTTCTTGCTTATCTTATAAATCAACGCGTAATCGTCTATTGTGTGCAAAAAAAATCACGCTACAATACCAACATTGAGATGTTATAACATTTGTTAAAGGTGGTTATGCGACATAGTTTTTTTCTCACACTGCTATTTATTAATACATTGGTTTTTTCTACATGGGCAAGTGCAAGCCCTAATACAGTATTCGAATTTGCGGGTAATACTATACAACCCGGTTCACGGGCAGACGTTACATTGCCAATTCCCGCAGGTAATGATGACCCTGCTACCTATATTCCTGTCACCATTATTAATGGTAAACAGAGTGGACCTGTTGTCGCCGCTGTTGCCGGGGTTCACGGGTATGAATATGCATCCATTCTTGCAGTAGCAGAATGGGTAGAAACAATAGACACATCAACACTAAAAGGTACGATAATCGCCGTGCGAGCGGCCCACGTGTCCGCGTTTGAAGCACGAGTGCCTTACGTCAATCCGTACGATCGTAAAAATCTCAACCGCAGTTTCCCTGGCAAACCAAACGGCACACAAACTGAGCGTATTGCATGGGCTATTTCACAACACGTTGTAGCCCCCGCCGACCTACTGTTAGATTTACACAGTGGTGATGGCGCAGAGTGGCTGGCACCTTTTGTTGGTGCCTATGGTGGCCCTCTGTCCAGTGATTACCCGTTGTCTCTCGCTGTCGCAAAAAACTTTGGCTTTCCCAACGTAATAACGTACGAAATGCACACTCAGGAACAAGTGGACAAGGGGCGTTCACTTAATCGCCAAGGTGTCGCGGCTAAGGTGCCAACCGTATTGGTTGAAATTGGTGAAAATGGCAAACGTGACCGTGCCGACATCGATAAAATGAAATTCGGTTTGCAGCAAACCTTAGCCACGCTCGCCATGACAAACAGTTCGGTTAAGCCTCACCAGCCTGAGCGTGAATTTACGCAAGCATATTACCCTTCAGTGAAACACTCAGGAATTTGGCATCCAACCAAAGTACACGGTGGCTACGTAGCCAAAGGCGAAGTATTAGGTGAAGTAAAAGACTATTTTGGTAACACATTAGAAACGGTTATCGCGCCGGAGGCGGGTTTCGCTCTTTACGGATTGGCAGGACCACCTATCCGCGCGGGTGAAAGCGTGATGACAATCGCGGTAGAATAATTCAAAGAGAGTGCCTAAGCATGGATTTCCATGCTTAGGGGAAAACCATAACGTCTACACGAAAGGGAATGTCAATACAGTGTCATCACTGGGTGCGTATCGAGATTCAGCGAACGACCAATTGACAATCTGCCAGAACGCTAACAGATATTGTGGTCTTGCGTTATGGTGGTCGACATAATACGCATGTTCCCATACGTCAATGGTAAGTAATGGACGCAATGCTTCTTTCGTAATCGGAGTATCAGCATTTCCGGTGTTAACTATCGAAAGTTTACTATTTTCATCTGCAACCAACCACGTCCAACCAGAACCAAAATTATTAATAGCTTGTGCTGCAAAAGCATCCTTAAACTCATTAACACTGCCCCACTTGGCCACTATTGCTTCTTTTAATACGCCTTTAGGTTCACCACCACCAATGGGCGATAAACAGTGCCAAAAGAAAGTATGATTCCAAACTTGGGCGGCGTTATTAAAAATCCCCCCACTTTCCTCCAAAATAATTTGCTCAAGACTTACTTCCTCAAGCGCACTACCCCCTATGATCGCATTTAGCTTGTTGACGTAAGTTGCATGATGTTTTCCATAGTGATAATCAAGAGTTTCTTCTGACATATGCGGTGCTAATGCACTGCGGTTATAGGGCAAACTAGGTAAGGTAAAACTCATTTTCTAATCCTTCGTGTTGTCGGTGTTTTGAGTGAATAAAGTCGGATGGGAAGCATAGGTTTCCCAGCCTCCTCCTAACGATTTAAACAAAGTTATGCGAGCTTGTGCCAATTGCTGTTCAGACTCAGCGTACTCGCGCTTGACGTTGAGCAGTGCATTCTGGGCATCTAGTACAGTCAAATAATCACTACTCCCGAGTTGATAACGCATTTGCGCGATATCGAAAGCTTGTTGGTATTGCTTTCTCGACGCAGCCAGTGATTGTTGACGTTGCGCCAAGCCTGTTACTTGAGACAAACTTTGTTCAACTTCTTGCAGAGCATTGAGGATGGCTAATTGCAATTGCTCGAACGCCACCGCCTCCTGCGCTTCAGCTTGAGCAACTCGGGCCTTAACAGCTCCTAGGTTAGGAAAACGCCACGAGAGTAATGGCCCTAATGAATAAGCAAACCCGTCGTTCGTCCCAGCTTCAGTATTCAAATAGTTTAAATCCGCTCCAATCTTTACTTGGGGATATGCATCAGCGGCCAACACATCAACTCTTTTAGCATCAGCGTTGAACTGCAGTTCAGCTTCTCTAAGATCGGGCCGGCGCCTCAGCAGCTGTTTAGCATCGCCAATAGGAATTAACTGGGTTAGTGTAGGCACGCGATCACATCGACTCGCCGTGTCCGGTACCTTCTCAGGTACCCTTCCCATCAGTGTCGTTAAAGTCAACAGCGCATTTTGTCTACGCGCTTCAATAATGGGAATTTCAGCTTGAGCATGTACGTAACGACCTTGCGCCAACGCGACCTCATGCGATAAACCGGTACCAGCTTGTTGTTTTTGTTGCGCTAACGTCCATTGATGGTGACTTACGTCAACGCCTTGCTGCGCAACAGATAACGCATAACTAGCGGCGCAAGCATCCATATACGCTTGCGTGGCCTCGGCGACAACTTGCACTCTCACCCCATCTCGCAACGCCTCTTGGGCCTGCACACTTAAATTTGCCACTTCGATGCTGTCAGCCACACGACCAAATAAGTCGACTTCCCAAGACACAGACACACCGCCATATTCACTCCATTGCTCCTGTCCTCCGTTCATGCCGGTATTAGGGATTGCGTCACCGTAACTTACCCCACCTTGCAGTTGTGTGCTCGGGAAGCGTTGATTATCGACTTCTTTAAGGACACTGTACGCTTTGGCGAGATTAGCTTGAGCAACTGCCAAGGTTTTATTAGCCAGTAGCACCTCGCTAATTATCTCGTTTAGCGCTGGGTCGTCATATAACCGCCACCACTGCGCATCGAGTACAGTGTTATTGTCAAAATGCTCGGATTGCATCGTATACCCGTGCAATTCGGGTACGGCATCTTTTCCATTTTGGTGTGACATCGACACCGCACAACTGGTCAACACAAAGGATGACAGTGCAAAAATACAGCGCATTTTATTAAGCTTCATATTGCACCTCCTGCTTTTGCTCGTAAGCCGGACCCACCTGATGATTGGCCGCCAGTAAAACATACAGTGTGGGAAGCACAAACAAGGTGAAAAAGGTGCCGATCAACATGCCCATTACCACCACAATACCCAGTGCGAAACGACTAGCGGCACCGGCACCCTCAGCAAACAACAAAGGAACGAGTCCAGCCACCATAGCAGCTGTCGTCATCAATACCGGGCGCATACGCACGGCAGCAGAGTGACGGATGGCAGCGAATTTGCTGAGTCCTTCATCGCGCTGTATATCGTTAGCAAACGACACCATTAAAATGCCATGTTTAGAAATCAAGCCAATGAGTGTAACTAAGCCAATCTGGGTATAAATATTCAACGTGGTATAACCCAGATATAGAGGAACAAGCGCACCACATACCGCGAGAGGGACAGTGATCAAAATAACCAATGGGTCACGAAAACTGTCAAATTGAGCGGCTAACACCAAGAATATAACTATCAATGCAAAAACAAATGACGTAGTGAGGCGATTCCCTTCTTTGACAAACTGGCGGCTATTCGACAACCAGTCCACCGATACATTGTCAGGAAGCGGCTGGCTTTGCATAAAGTCGACGGCTTGGCCCATAGTAACGCCGGGCATGAGTACTGCCGATATCGTTGCGGAATTCAGTTGATTAAACTGGGGCAACAAGTTGGCTTGTTGACGCTTTTCGACGTTGACTACCGCAGACAAGGCGACAAGCTTGCCGCTTGCCGTACGCACGTAGTAACCGGTTAAATCCGATTCGGTCAAACGCTCCTGTTGGCTCGCTTGTGTGATCACATCATATGAACGGTCAAACCAGTTGAATCGACTGATATAGTTTTCACCCACAAGAACCGCAAGGGTATTGGCAATTTCACTCATGCTTACGCCCAAATCGCCAGCTTTGTCTCGGTTCACTGTTAAATGAACCTCAGGACTAGTAAAATCGAGATCATTGTCGACATAAGCAAATAAACCACTCCCCCATGCTGCGCCTTTTAGTTGCATCAATGTTTGATACAAGGCCGTGAAATCTTCTGGAGAACGGATCACCATTTGAAACGGCAAACCACCGCTACTAGCTGGTAAAGGGCTATCTTGGAAAAAGGTTGAGTACACGCCTGTGACGCCAGCCGCTTTGCCAGTCAGTTCAGCTTGCACTTCATCAACACTGCGTGAACGCGATTGCCATTCATCAAGAATAATTCCGCCAAAACCAATATTGGGCGCATTGTCTAATCCCACAGTAAAAAAGCTACCGTTAAACTCTGGTACGGTTTGAAACAAGCTATCAACTTGTGCACTGTACTGTTTGGTGTAATCCACACTGGCGTACTGAGGTGCTTTGGTTTGTACAAATACATACCCCATGTCTTCTTGTGGTGCGAGTTCTCGCTTCGCGCTGGTAAAAAAGACCACAATGGTGGCAAGAATGGTGATCCCCACCAGCAAAATTGCGCCTTTCGATCCCAAGGTTTTATCCAACAAACGTGTGTATCCGTTAGTTAATCGCCCCATTACACGCTCTACACGTTGAGCCATAGGTGACTCGTGTTGTTTATCGTTGAGCAGTCGACTACTCATCATGGGTGACAGCGTCAAGGCAATGACACCAGAGACCATCACCGACCCTGCTAACGTGAAGGCAAATTCTTTAAACAAGGCTCCCGTCAAGCCGCCCATGAGTCCAATTGGCGTATACACCGCAGCGAGCGTTATTGTCATGGCGATAACCGGGCCGATGATCTCCCGTGTGCCAATGATTGCGGCTTTTATAGGCTGTACGCCTTCTTCAATGTGTCGGTGAATGTTTTCTACAACAACAATGGCGTCGTCAACCACTAAGCCAATCGCAAGCACCATGGCGAGTAATGTCAGCAGATTCAACGAAAACCCAAATGCCAACATCAATGCCGCTGTGCCCAACAAAGACAATGGAATGGTCACCACCGGAATAATTACGGCGCGAAACGTGCCAAGGAAGAAGAAGATGACTATCACCACAATCACCACAGCCTCTAGCAAGGTGGCTTTCACTTCTTCTAATGACGCTTCGACAAAGTGTGCCACATCGAACCGGTTAATCACGGTGATCCCCTGTGGAGCGACTCGCTGAATATCGTCAATCAAGCCTTTCACTTCACTGACAATTTCTAACGGATTGCCGTCAGGTGTGGGGGTAATCGACATTATCACCGTAGGCAGACCATCCGCTAACGCAGCGGAATCATAGTTTTGAGCTCCCAGCTCAAGCGTGGCGATATCACTGAGTTTTACAACACCTGCATCACTCTGTTTAATCACTAACTCGCGGAATGCGTCTATATCTCTCAGATCCGTATTGGCGGTAATGTTAATTGCCGTGCCGCTGCCTTTTAACTGGCCTGGGGCAGCTTGTACATTATTACTACGTAATTGCTGCATGACGTCAGATGCCGTTAAATCGCGGGATGTCATTTTGTTAGGGTCGAGCCACACACGCATTGCCAGTGGCGCGCCTCCAGCGATATCAGCGGAGGCGACCCCCTCAACGGAAGTCATGAGCGGTTGAGCAACGCGAGTAGCAAAATCAACGATTTGCGAAGGTGGAACCGTTTCGCTTACAAATGCTACGTATTGGATTGCTGACGCCCCATCGGTTATCTTGGTGATCACAGGATCTGTGACTCCATCCGGTAATTTGTATTTCACCGTTTGCACCTTTGATAAAATTTCTGTCATGGCGCGATCGGCATCAGCGTTTAGCACCAATTTAGCCGAAACTAAACTGTGACCTTGTGTTGACGTTGACTTGAGGTATTCAATACCACTTGCCGTGGCTATCGCCTGTGCAATGGGCGTGGTGACAAACCCTTGCATCATATCTTGTGTCGCCCCGGGTAACGCCGTAGACACATTGATGGTCGCACTTTCCATTTTTGGATATTGGCGGATCTGCAATTGATAAGTGGCGCTCAAACCAACAAGCAAAATCAATAAGCTGACCACGATCGACAAAGTGGGCCGTTTAATAAAAATATCAGTGAAAGCCATTATTCCGCGCCTCCGCGGTTTTCATTAGCGGGGGCTTGGACCACAACTTCTGCTTGGGGCTGGATCCGGTTTTGCCCTGAAGTAATCACGACCTGCCTTTCTTTTAGCCCCGCAGTCACGACAACTCTGTCGCCAACGCGACGACCTATTTGCACCGAGACATAGTGCGCTTGTCCGGCTTGCATAGGCGAATCACCCTCGATCACTACGACGCTATTGCCTTGTGCTGACGTCACTATGGCTGTCATCGGCACTAATATAGCGCTTGGGTTTTCTGACATCACCAATTCGGCTTTTGCGTACATGTTAGGTTTTAACAAGTGATTAGGATTATCTAACGTTGCTTGCACTTTCACGTTACGGGTATCGGTATCTAATTGTGGTTCGATAGCGCTCACCTTTGCCACAAAAATTTGTTCTGGATACCCATCTACATGTACATAAACCGATGCGCCTTGTTCGATACCTCCGACAAATTGCTGTGGTATAGAGAAATCAACATACAACTGCGTTAAGTCAGTAATCGAAACTAAAGGGTCACCGGGATTAACATATTGACCTAAATCAGCTTGACGTATACCGAGTGTCCCATCAAATGGTGCATGAATATGCTTTAAACTCAATGCAGCTTGACGTTGTTCAACCATAGCGGATGCTCGTTGCCTAGCCACTATCCGCTGGGCCAGTAATTCTTTAGATTCTGCACCAATAGGCGCTAATTGCTGGCTACGAGTCAATTCAGTGTCGGTAAGCGCTTCATAGGCTTGCGCATCAGACAATTGCGCTCGTTCAATACCATCATATAAGTCCACCAGTGGCTGCTGTGCACTAACACCTTGTCCCGAAGTGAAGTGAATCTTGGTGATTCTTCCGGTGACCTCAGCGCTTAATACAACTTGATTAACGGCTCTCAACTCTCCCACAACTTCTACTGTGTTCGACAACACCTCGGCAGTGATTTTTTGGGCATTGACGGGCACCGCTTGCTGTGGCCATGCTTGTGTTGCGCCAACATTGTGAGAACGCCAAAGGTACAAACTCCCCAACACCATGGAAAGCGAGATAATGGTGACAGCTATGCCACGCCAAGGATGGGTCGAACGGGTAGATACGTTACTCATCACATCGCCTCCCGAGTCAACTGGTTGACTGAAGGCGACGGATAAAGTGAACAAATTGCACCTTTGTCCGGTGAATAGCGTGTGAGGTAATACATGTCGGCTCCTGAATATTACATTAATCGTTTTACTGCTTGATTGATTCAAGCCGACACAAAGACTAAAACCTCAGGTATACTTGAGGTCAACAACTAATTTAAGGAAACGTTATGGAATTTATGCTTTCCATTGGCGAAGTCGCGAAACGCAGTGGCATTGCCGTGTCAACCTTGCACTATTATGAAGAAAAAGGACTGATTGCCAGCCAGCGATCTGATGGCAATCAAAGGCGCTATCACCGCAGTATATTGAGAAGAGTGGCCATTATTCGCATCGCCAAATCCGCAGGGATCCCGTTGCGTTTAATCAAAAGTCATTTGGAGAAATTCCCTACTCGCGAAGTATCCAAAGAAGATTGGTCTGATTTAAGCGCGGAATGGCGGGAGATGCTAAATGAGCGGATCACGAACTTAGTGAATTTGAGAGACAAATTGGATGGCTGTATTGGTTGTGGATGTTTGTCTTTAAGAGATTGTCCGCTTCGCAACCCTGATGACAACTTAGCCAAAGATGGACCTGGCGCGCGAATTTTGGAAGCAGACAAACACTCAGGCTAAGCGCGGCTCTCTAGCATAAAAAAGCGTCGTTGTGCACACAATAATAGCTAAAGCCGCATAGCACAGAGACAGTTGGTACAAATTTAAATAAGCCGACAATTGCCCCGCAATAAAACTCGGTACGGCGGCGCCTGTGTATGACGTGGCAAAGATGATTGATAATATCCCTGCGCGCTCGTGTGACTTTGCACCTCGCATAAGCGTTTGTACGCTACCGGTTAATACCGCGCCTTGGGCGGCACCAGCCACACCACTAGCGATCAGAAACATGGATAACGATGTGTGTTTCATTGACAAGACGACACCAAATACCGCCACAGTAAAAATTACCATGCCCACACGCTGCGCGAGAGACGCCGGCAGTCTAGCACTATAGGTAGCCCCGACCGCACCAGAAATGAGATAAGACGAAAACACAATAGCCGCCATCAACACATCGTCACTCCCCAATTGCTCTGCGGTAAGAGAAGGGCCATATGCTTGTAAAAATCCCCCAAAGCTCCAAGTCGCTACAAAAGTAAGGGCAGCGACAGGGTACGCCCTTTTATTTTGTTCCGGCAGGTAAAAATTGGGCTTTAACGATGCCATCAAACCCGGTTTTGATTCAACACTGTCCTTGGCGAAGAACAATAATCCCGCACACAACCCTAATCCTGACAACACAACCAAATAGGCTAGGTTTAAGCTAGCCGGCAAGAATTTTACGAGTACACCGGAAGTCATAGCCCCTACTGTCAACCCAATCATAGGAGAATTGCTCACGATCGCTGAGGAAAGTCCCTCGGAATTGGACGGTGACGAGTCTACGACATAAGCCGCGATGCCACTTGACGCTAGACCACACGCAATGCCCAACAACAGGCGGCCTAGAATAAGCGGGATCGCGCTCTCCATCAGTATAAAAGTGACGCATGAGAAAGATGATAGAACAAACACAATTGCCGTTAATCGCTTACGCCCGATGTAATTGGACAAGCGCCCCATGAACAGCAATGCAGACACTGCGCCGACAAAATAGAACACGGAGGTCAAGGCTAGTTGATTGTATGTCACCGCGTAGCGATGATGATAAATATCATAAAGCGGAATGGGAGACGCTGATGCAGCGAACACCACCCAAAGAGACAGTGTCGCTACAACAAACTCAAAGGACAACCCTTTATGCTTTTGCACTGTTTACGCGTCTAATTCAAGTGACGCCATATCAATAACGAAACGGTGCGCAACATCGCCTTTAGCTAGGCTTGCGAAGGCATCATTTACTTCGTCGGCACGGATCATTTTACACTCTGGCAAAATGTTGTGCTCTGCACAGAAATCCAACACTTCTTGAGTTTCTTTAATACCACCAATCAATGAACCTGCCACACGGCGTCGGCCCATCACCAGTGGTACTGTCATTGGGGCTTCTAGTGGGCCTACTTGACCTACAATTACCAAAGAACCATCAATATCCAACAATGGCGTGTAGGTATCGATATTATGTTTCACCGGTACTGTGTCTAAAATCACATCAAAACTCGATGCTGCTTGTGCCATAGCGTCTTGGTCTGTTGAAACTAAAATACCTTTGGCACCTATCGCTTTCGCTTCTTGTTCTTTGTTATTAGAACGGCTAATAACCGTTACCTCTGCGCCCATGGCTACTGCCAATTTCACAGCCATATGACCAAGTCCGCCCAGACCAACCACACCTACGCGACTGCCTTTCTCTACCTTCCATGTGCGCAATGGGGAGTACGTAGTGATACCAGCACACAGAATAGGCGCAACACGAGCAATATCTAATGACTCAGGAACCCGTAAAACAAATTCTTCACGCACCACGATGTGTTTAGCATAACCACCTTGAGTAATCTCTCCAGTAATACGGTCTGGTGCACCGTAGGTTGGCGTCATACCTTGACGGCAGAACTGCTCTTCGTGGTTGTGGCACTGGTCGCATTCCTGACAGCTGTCTACCATACAACCAACCGCCACATGCTCACCCACGGAATATTGGGTAACATCAGCGCCAACACTGATCACTTTACCCACAATTTCATGCCCTGGCACCAATGGGTAGGGTTGATCTCCCCAATCACCATTGACTGTGTGCAAGTCTGAATGACAAACGCCGCTGTATAGAATTTCAATGGCAACATCGTTAGCGCGTAGTTCGCGACGATCGAAATGATATGGCGTCATATGGCCATCGGAAGAATGGGCTGCATAACCAATTGTTTTCATCACTATACCTCTTGTTTGCTATAAAATCTGTCGTAATCACGTATTACGAGAACAACGAGAATTTTAGTCACTTGAGATATAAATTTGGATGCCTAAAGCTTGCAGCCTATTGCCTATTTCTCCGAAATAGCTGCTTCACCTGCCGTTTTACGCCATATTTGTATGACAAAATCGGCCTCTAAAAGCGCGGGATCGTTGAATAATTTTAACGGTAAAACCTGTGCCTGATCCTGCGGTAATCGCCAATAGTACGGTGTCATTTGTAACAGTGCTTGAGCGTGTTCTTCATTATTAAGAGGCAATGGAAAACGCAAATTTTGTTGGGCTTCAAGTGTAAAACCTTGTCGCGACTCACTCGGCAAGTCATGACGCTTTGGCGCATCATAAAGGTATGACTTCAACGCAAATAAATGATCAGGGCCGGGGTTCACGGTAACCAATAGCCCATCATCAGCCAGCACGCGGTGATACTCTTCGTCTTTACCTGGCGCAAAAACTTGCATAATCACGTTCACACCGCCATCAATAATAGGCAATGCAACACTGCTAGCAACAACAAACTGATAAGCTTTGTAGTGTTTGGCAGCGAGGTCCACCGCGGGCTTAGCGATATCACTCCCAGCCCCAACAACCTGATGTGTTTCAGTAAGCAAGGATGCACATTGATGAAGGTAGGTTCCTTCCCCACACCCAGCATCATAAAGTGCGATCACTTCGTGACGGTTATGCTCAACAATGTGCGCAGCCATTGCCTGCATTAACGGCAAATAGCTCTGCTGAGCGTGAAAATACTGCCGCGCAGCTAGCATGACTTTGTCGTCACCGGGTTGTTTTGATTTTTTAAACTGTACAGGCAACAAGTTTACATAACCGCGTTTGGCCACATCAAAACTGTGATTATTGTCACAATGCCAACTTTTGGTATTAGGCATCAGTTGGGTATGTAAAGGCAGAGAACAAAGTGGGCATTGCCACATAGCGAAGGGTTCCAAACAACTAAACTGAGCGCGATCCTAACAGAAACTACGCCCAGTTTCATGAATGGATAGCGGTTAATCTCGCTTGTCAAACAAGGTAAAGATACTCGAAAAGTCTTTGAGTTCGTTACCTTGGCGTTGATGAATACGATACAAACTCTGCGCCGTACTTGCCATTGGTGTAGACACGCCGTTACTTTGAGCGTTGTCCATCGCAAGGTTGAGGTCTTTGTTCATCAAGCGTACTTGAAACCCGCCTTCATATTCATTACTCGCAGGCACGTTCTCCATTACACCGGGGCAAGGGTTGTATTTTTGAAGTGCCCAATTCGCACCAGAACTTTGCAACATGATGTCAGAGACCGTTTTTGGGTCTAGTCCATTAGCAATCGCCAACTGCAATGCTTCTGACGTGCCCGCCATTAATACCGACAACAACATATTGTTGCAAATCTTGGCGATTTGCCCTGCGCCTAAATCACCAGCGTGAAACAAGTTTGCCCCCATGCAGGCGAGTATGGGTTGTGCGCGAGAAAATGCCGCCACTTCGCCACCAGCAATAAACGTTAACGTTCCCGCTTTGGCTCCTGCGACACCGCCCGACACAGGAGCATCAATAAACGCTCTACCAGTGTCTATCACAGCCGCCCCAACCTCTTTGGCTGTATCTGCATCAATGGTACTGCAATCAATCACCAATGCGTTAGAAGACAAGGACGAAAGGATACCCGTCGCGCCTAAGTAGAGGCTCTTCACATGTTGAGCGGCCGGTAACATGCTAATCACCACATCGGCTCCGGTTACCGCTTCTACCGCTGAATGTGCACCTTGTGCGCCCTTCGCGACCAGGCCGTCAACAGCCGAGCGAACCACATCATAAACGGTCACCTTGTTACTCTTTACAACAAGGTTCTCGGCCATAGGGCCGCCCATATTCCCTAATCCAATAAATGCGACTTTCATACTTGCTCCTCCAACTTGGCCAAAGGATGTTTAGCCCAAGGCACGGTGAAAAACGGAATAATGTCTTCACAAGGCACATCCGCTACTTGCTTGTAACGCCATTGAGGTTGTTTGTCTTTGTCTACCAGATGAGCGCGCACACCTTCTTCAAACTCGCCGTACTCTGCACAACGGCATGACATCACCAGTTCCATACGGAAACAATCAGCCAGTGATAACTGAGCGCCTTTGCGGCATTGCTGAAACACGAGTTGCATGGTGATGGGTGAGCCTGCCGCCAAAGTTTGTTGCGCACGACGCATGAAATTGTCATCGCCAGCATCAATCGCGAGAATGTCTTCAACCACAGCCGAAGCAACCATACTGGAACAGGCGCGGTCAATAGTGTGTTGCCAAGGGATTAAATTACTGTCAGGACGCTGAGTTACTGGTAGAACTAGGGCTTCACAAATGTGCGAAACCTGCTGTTTTAGCTGTGTTGCTTGCCACTGATGCGCTTGTAGCTTTTCCAGTAGTAAATCTAAACTATGGTCATCAAAAATATAATCAGCCATTCCGACGTAGTGGGCGTCAGTGGCATTGATTATCGCACCGGTTAAGCCTAAGAAAAGGCCGCTCTTACCCGGCATACGCGGCAAAAAATAACTTCCGCCTACATCTGGGTACAAACCGATCGTGATCTCAGGCATGGCTAGCTTTGTAGTGGTAGTGGCGATGCGATGGCTGCCTCCCGCCAGTAGTCCAACGCCGCCGCCCATTACATAACCATTGGCCCACACTATAACGGGTTTCGAGTAAGTATGAATAAGATAGTCTAGTGTGTACTCAAGAGTAAAAAAGGATTTCACTTTATCTGGTATCTGTTGAGGTTGAGCTTGCATTGCTTGATACATAGACACCACATCACCACCAGCACAAAATGCTTTATCACCACTGCCGTTAATCACAACAGTAACAATGCTATCGTCGTTTTGCCATGCCGTTAACGCAGCCATTAGCCCCGACGCCATATCCATATCTAATGCGTTTAATGCTGTAGGCTTGTTGAGTGTTACCACGCCAATTTTGTAATTGTTGGTGCTCGGTAGCTCTCGCACAATAATTGTATCTGTCATCACTCGTCCTTTGTATGAGTTAACGCACTTCACGCTCATCTGCCAATAACCGCCGGGCAATAATCACGCGCATAATTTCATTTGTGCCTTCCAGTATTTGATGCACGCGCACATCGCGTACATGACGTTCTAATGGGTATTCTTTGATGTAGCCATAACCCCCGTGTAATTGTAAGGCTTGATTACAGACTTTAAATCCGACATCAGTCGCAAAGCGCTTTGCCATCGCACAATAAGTAGTGCGATCTGCATCGTTATTATCGAGTTTGGCCGCAGCCAAATACACCATTTGACGCGCCGCCACGAGTTCCGTTGCCATATCTGCCAAGTTAAACTGCAGGGCTTGAAAGCTGGCCAAAGGCTTGTTGAACTGCTCCCGTTCAATTAGGTAAGAGCGTGCCGTATTTAATGCCTGCTGCGCCGTTCCTACCGAACATGTGGCAATGTTAATTCGCCCTCCGTCGAGGCCTTTCATCGCTAAACGAAAACCATCACCAGCTTCTCCTAGCATCCAGTCTGGTCTCAACTTCACATTATCAAAGTTGATCATACGTGTGGGCTGTGCATTCCACCCCATTTTTTTCTCTGGCTTGCCATAGCTGATCCCTTCAGCATCGGCAGGGACAGCAAACGCCGATATACCCCTAGCACCTTCGCCGCCAGTCCGAGCCATCACCACTAACACATCGGTGCTACCGGCCCCAGAAATGAACACTTTTGTACCATTGAGAAGATAGTGGTCTCCATTGAGGGTGGCACGAGATTGTAAATTGGCGGCGTCTGAACCTGCGTTAGGTTCGGTCAAACAATAAGACGCCAGCTTTTCACCACTGATGAGCTTACTACACCAGCTTTCTCGAACACTTGGGCTTCCCCAAGTAGCAATCATCCAACTTGCCATATTGTGTATGGTCAACATGGCCGTGGTAGCAGTGCATCCCATCGCCAATTGTTCAAAAATCATCGCGGCGTCCAGTCGCGGCAGCCCTAAACCGCCTTCAGACTCAGGGCAATACAAACCACAAAACCCCAACTCCCCCGCTTTGCGTAGTGTGTCGACAGGAAAGTGGTGTTTTTCGTCCCACTCAGCAGCATAGGGCGCCAACTCATCTCGTGAAAATTGTGCGGCTAAATCGATAAATGCTCGTTGATCGTCGGTGTATTCAAAATCCATAAATACTCCTTAAGACAAGCTAATAGTCATATTGGGGCCACCGGGAATATCATTATCTAACCAGCGACTGGTGACTGTTTTGGTCTCAGTATAAAAACGTACCGCTTGTTTACCATAAGCATGTAAATCGCCGTAGAAAGAGCGCTTCCAGCCTGTAAAAGAGAAAAACGGCAATGGAACAGGAACGGGCACATTGATCCCTACTTGACCAACAGTGACCTCACGTTGATATTTTCGTGCTGCTGCCCCACTGGCGGTAAAAATAGAGGTACCATTACCGTAGGGATTGTTGTTCACTAACTGCAATGCCTCTTCTAACGTATCGACACACATACAGCACAATACGGGGCCAAAAATCTCTTCTTGATAAATTGTCATGTCAGGAGTGACGTCGGTAAATACCGTAGGGCCAATCCAGTTCCCTTGCTCATATCCTTCGAGAGTAAAGTTACTGCCATCTACCAAACACCTAGCCCCTTCTTGCTTGCCTTGTTCAATTAATGACAACACCCGCGCTTTGGCTTTCGGGTTAATTAACGCCCCAAAACCCGCGTTTTCATCATCCCACAACCCCGGCTTAACCTGCCGAATACGCTCGGCGAGTTCATCAATCCAAGACTGGCTGTCTCCCACAAATACCGCGACAGAAATAGCCATACAGCGCTGACCCGCTGCTCCGACTGCTGCGCCAACAAGGTTGTTTAAAACGTGTTCTTTATTCGCATCTGGCATGATCACTGAATGATTTTTGGCTCCTGCAAAGCACTGCGCACGTTTTAGATGCTGGCTGGCAGTTTGATAAATTGCTTGCCCTACTGGTACAGAGCCAACAAAAGACACCGCGTGAATATCTGGATGTTCAAGTAATGTGGTGACTTGTTCTTGCCCTCCATGCACGATATTCAACACACCGTCAGGCGCGCCTGCTTGTTTAAATAACTCAGCCAGCTTCATGGGTGTTAATGGGTCTTGCTCAGACGGTTTCAAAATAAAGGTATTGCCGCAAGCAATGGCTAAGGGGAACATCCACAATGGGATCATGGCCGGAAAATTAAAAGGTGTGATCCCCATACACACGCCAAGCGGTTGGATATAGCTGTAGGTGTCAATATCGCGCGCCACGTTCTCAACCGTCTCACCCATCATCAACGCGGGAATATTCATCGCTTGTTCAACCACTTCGATACCACGCCATACATCTCCCATGGCATCCGCGAAAATTTTGCCGGTTTCTTTAGCGAGAATGGTGGCAATCTCTTTCTGATGGGCTTTGAGCAAAGCTTGATAGCGCATCATCACCCGCGCACGCTCTGTTACGGGTACATTGCGCCATGTTTCAAATGCTGTTTTGGCACTCTCAATTGCCTGAGTTAATTCATCTTGTGTAGCAAAAGGCACTTTGGCAATGGCTTTGTTATTGGCAGGATTAGTTACATCTAGCCAGTGGTCAGATGCCGACTGGATAAATTCACCATTGAGAAGTAAGGGTACGTGGTGCATAAGTTCTGCTCGTTATTATTAAATACAAGTTAACGTATTTGTAACTTATATTTAACCTTAACGTAAACGTTACGCCCGCGTATTGTCGTTTTTTTGTGTAAACTAAAACTGACGTTAATAAACACAATGCCACCGCCTAGTAGTAACACTGCACGACTGATACCTAAAGAAAAAGGCGCTTAAAGCGCCTTTGTTCACTCGTTAGAAGTTTTCCCACTCATCGTCATCATCAAATGCCGACTTGGGAGAAACAGGCGCTTTTGCAGGAGTGCTGGCTCGTGCAGCCACCGCTGGCGCTTTAGGAGCAGTCGGTTGATTAGTCACCAAACTACTGGTTGATTGCGTTGCTGCGATCATATCGCCTAAGTTAAACACCGCAACGTGTGTATCTAGTTGTTCTGCTTGGAACTTCATGCTTTCTGCTGCTGCGGCGGCTTCCTCAACTAAGGCAGCATTTTGTTGCGTTGCCTCGTCCATTTGGGTGACCGCTTTTGTCACTTCGTCAATACCCGAGGCCTGCTCTGCTGACGCTGCGGCTATTTCAGACATAATATCGTTAACGCGTTTAATCGCGTTGACAATATCGGCCATGGTTTCACCTGATTTGCTCACCAAGGTGTTGCCGTCAGCTATTTTAGTGACTGAGTCAGAAATGAGAGATTTAATGTCTTTCGCCGCCTCTGCAGAGCGTTGGGCAAGGTTTCTAACTTCAGATGCAACTACCGCAAAGCCTTTACCTTGATCTCCAGCTCTCGCTGCTTCCACAGCGGCATTCAGTGACAAGATGTTGGTTTGGAATGCGATGCCGTCGATCACGCCAATAATGTCAGCGATTTTCTGCGACGATTCATTTATCGCACTCATAGTGGTCACCACCTGCTCGATCAACGACCCACCGTCAGAGGCTATTTTGGTCGCATTAGCCGCTAGGCTATTTGCTTGACTCGCATTGTCGGAGTTGAGTTTAACCGTACTCGCTAGTTGCTCCATACTGGATGCGGTTTCTTCCAAACTCGACGCTTGTTGCTCTGTTCGAGTAGACAAATCGGCGTTGCCTTGTGCAATTTCACTCGACGCCGAGTTAATCGTGTTCGCCGCTTCCATAATTTGCGCAATCATACTGCGTAAATCAGCGGCAAAGCGGTTTAATGCATCACCGAGTTGTTGGAACTCGCCTTCGAACTCGTGCTCGACTTGGGTGGTCAAATCACCATTCGACAAACTCACAAGCGCCCGTTTTATCTCGTTAATCGCAAACTTGCGGCCAGTGATATCCGTGGCGTACTTCACAACCTTAAACGGCTTACCGTTCAAATCAAAGATGGGGTTGTACGAAGCCTGTATCCATACGTCTTTACCGCTTTTTGCAATACGCTTGTACTCACCGGTCGAAAATATCCCTCGGTTTAGGTCTTTCCAAAACTGGGTATATTCATGACTGTTACGGTACTCAGAATCAACAAACATGCTGTGATGATTCCCTTTAATTTCTTCTAGCGTATACCCTACGGTATTTAAGAAGTTTTCGTTGGCGTGTTGCACAATGCCGTTCATATCAAATTCGATGACCGCCTGTGACTTGCTAATCGCGTCTATCTGCCCTTCAAAATCGGCGTTTTTCATCTTCTGTTCAGTGATATCTGTGGCGTATTTCACCACCGCTACCACATCACCCTGCGGGTTTAAAATAGGGTTATAAGACGCTTGGATCCAAATGTCTTTCCCCGATTTTGTTACACGCTGATATTCCCCAGACTGGAACTTACCTTCGCCCAGTTGACGCCAAAAATCTGAATATTCATGACTATTGCGAATATTGTCGGGTACGAACATGCGGTGATGTTGCCCCTTTATCTCATTCAATCCGTACTCGGTTACCGCAAGGAAATTTGCATTTGCGGTTTTAATCGTACCGTCGGGTTCAAATTCAATCACCGCTTGCGACCGGTCAAGGGCATCTAAACACCCTGACTTGGTTAATAGGTCGGTTTGATCTAACCACTCTACAGCCGTGCCAATAGATTGCCCGTAATCGTCTTTAAGTGGGATGAGCGTGAGCCGAAAGTTGATTTTACCTACCACAATATTCGACACACTAACGTCTGTCGCCTGTGCAAGCATATTCTGTTGCTTTTGTGGATTAGCATGAAATATGTCGATGTTTTGGCCAATCAGGTTACTGGCACTAAAAAAAGGCAATACGGATTGTATTTCCTTTTCGTTTTCAGTTAATAGTTTCACCACGGCTTGGTTAGCAAATATAATTTCTCGCTCGGCATTGGCTATCATAAAGCTCGTCGAGCTTTGTTCCACTACCTGCGCGTAACGCATTGCTGCTAGGTTTTGTTGCGCCAACAACTCTAATTTGGCGTTGTCTTCGGCCTTGTTACTACCTCTAACCCAATCTAACACACTCATAACTCATCCTTTGCTGATGATTTTTCATATAAACCGAGTTCACTACTGGTGATTAGTGCCTCGATATTCACCACAATTATCATTTGTTCGTTTACCGATACCAGACCATTTAAATAGGCATGGTCAAATGCCACACCGAATTCGGGAGGCGGCTTGATGTCATCAGCCGCAACGCTAAACACGTCTGACACAGCGTCGACAACCACGCCTATCACCCGGTCCCGAATATTCAATACAATGACAATAGTAAATTCATTGTACGTGGCCTCACCTACGTTAAATTTAATACGCAAATCTACAACGGGTACCATTTCTCCACGCAGATTCAAAACGCCCTTAATATAGTCAGGCGCATTGGCTACTTTAGTAACGGGTTCATAGCCTCTTATTTCTCTCACTGCCATAATGTCTATAGCATAGTGTTCTTCACCAATAACGAAGCTTAAAAACTCCTGCCCAATGTTCATATTGATAGGATGACTTCCTACTTCCAGAGCATCAGCTGATATCATGCAGCGTTCTCCGCGGTTGCGACATTCCCGACATCGATTGTCTTAAATGGAGCCTGTTCATTAATAGAATCAATATGTTGTATATCGGACGCCATGGTGGAATCAATAGTTTTTTGTTGAATTTTTTGTAAAAAAATCAACGTGTATTCAAGTTTATGCCCCTTGCTACCACGGTTCTGGAGATATAAGGGCATGGCTATACTGGATAAAGTTAGACGAGGAATAGTGGTCTTTCCACTTAATTATTCGTAACGCGTTGGTATAAAGTACAAACTCAACCGTTTTTTGTGTTGCATACAGCGAGCTTGGCGACTGAGCAACTGGCATTTAACTTGACGAAAACGAAGTATTTCAACTAATTATTTCGTATGGGTGACGAATATCGGTATACACTGATATGCTAATGGTAGTTTATAAGTTCGAAGGTGTATTATGCCCGCAAACGAACAAATACGCATTGCGATAGTCGAGGACAATGCGACCGCTCGCGGTAACCTTCGAAGCCATTTATTGTCTCTCGGCAATCTTGAGATCAGCAGTTTTAGCAGTGGAAACGAGTTAAAATCTGCCTTGCGTAAGCAGTATTTCGAAGTTGTGCTCATCGACTACCACTTAGGCCAACATCGTACCGGCGTAGAGTGGCTGCACATTCTCAGGCAAGGGCATTTTATTAAGCCCAGCACAGGCGTGATTTTTGTTACGGCCGACAGGCAACCCCAAACCATTGGACAAATTGTTGATGTGCATCCAGATGTGTTGGTGTTAAAACCTTACACTATCGCCACGCTGCACCGTAACATTCAACACTACCTACAATTCCGACACTTTGTTTGGCCTGTACTCAGAGCGCTTGACGACAAAGATCTACAAGTGGCACAAACACAGCTCAATAAACTAGCTAGCGATGTACCAGCGAGATTGCGCGCCGATTATTCAAAGCTACGGGCGCGAGTGCTATTACAAAAGGGCAATGTACGCGCCGCACTGGATATTTACAATGCGGTGTTACAAAAGTCAGACCGCGTACTTTGGGCGCAATGGGGCAAAATTAAATGCCAGTATTTAGCTGGCGATTGGGATGACTGCCGTGGTGTACTCGATTTAATGTCTGGTACCAGTATCAACCGTGACAAAGCCTTTGAATGGCTAGCGTGTCTGAGTTTTGAACAAGAAGCCTACGAGCAAGCCGAGTTTTACCTCGATCATATCAATGTGAGTGATTTAAGTATTCCGGCTACCCGCTTAAAGTCGATTGCGTATCAGAAACAAAATCGGGTGGTTGAAGGTGTTGAACTGCTGGAGAAAAAGCGCGCTTACAACCGTTCGACCAAAGAGCGATTTGACGAGTTTACGTTTGAGCTTGCCGAGTTTTATCTCAGTATTGCCGAACAAAGCCCAATGCTGCAACGCCGAGAGAGCTTATCTCAAGCGCGTAAACTGATTGGTATTGCGTCTCGAAGCCAAACTGACCAGCAACAAATGCAAAAACAAGACTACCTAATGGCGCACACAGCGGCACTAGAGGGTGACATTGAAAAAGCCAAGAACATCATCGCTCAAGACCACATGCAGGTGTATTTGCGCACTGCGCCTGCTACGTTGATAGTTGCCGCCAAAGTGCACCAAGCCGCCGGCAATACCGACACCGCACGATCGCTGATGGAATTGGCCGAAGACCAGCTTATTCAGAGCGACACTATTAGCCAGCAACAAGCCGATCAATCCGTGTTACTCAGTGCAGAGAAAAATGCCGAATGGGTAAAAGAAAAAGCAGAAGCGCTAAACCATGAGGGCACGCAGGCATTTACCACCAATGCCTACCCTTCTGCTGTTGATTATTTTTATAAAGCGTATCAGTTAGATCCAGAAACCGCGTCATTTTCCATCAACTTGCTTCACAGTATGCTTCAAGCGAGTAAAGCCACTTTTCGCAAACTCACTTTGTATGTGCTTATTGAACACATTAAAACCTGTGAGCTGAGCGAATCAAGCCGTACCCGATTCGCTCAAGTGTTACGCGATATTCAACAACATCCGAAACTTGGCCCTGCGCTGAAAAAACAGCGCGTCGATCACAATCATCGACCAACAGAAGATGACACGCCTAGCGACGCGCCAAACGCGTCAACAAACTAGAAGTATCAAAGCGGCCACCACCTGACTTTTGAACATCAGCGTAATACTGATCGACCAACGCAGTCAGCGCCAAGGTACTGCCGTTTCGGCGCGCTTCATCTAAGGCAATACTGAGATCTTTACGCATCCAATCTACTGCAAAACCAAAATCATATTCGCCTTTAATCATGGTGCTGGCGCGATTTTCCATTTGCCAAGATTGGGCGGCCCCTTTGCTGATCACGTCGATCACAGCGTGACAATCTAATCCGGCTTGCTCGCCAAAATGTAGCGCTTCAGCTAAGCCCTGCACAATACCGGCAATACATATTTGGTTCATCATTTTAGCCAATTGCCCACTGCCCGACGCGCCTAACAGCTGACTGTGTCTGGCAAATGCACTCATCACAGGCTGTGCACGGTCAAAGTCGTTTTGTTCACCGCCGACCATCACGGTAAGCTGACCATTTTCAGCACCGGCTTGGCCTCCAGACACTGGGGCGTCCAAAAACCCTATGCCTTTCGCTTTACATTGAGCAAACAGTTTACGTGCGATATCGGCAGACGCGGTTGTATGATCAACCAATAATGCACCACTTTTAAGCGTAGTGAGTACGCCATTTTCGCCATTCACTACACTGTCGATGTCGTTGTCATTACCCACGCACATAAACACAATATCAGCGCTTTTCGCTGCCAGCGCTGGCGTTTCTGCCATTTGACCAGGGTACGTGTCCAACCAACGTTGTGCTTTGGCTGCTGTGCGATTGTAAACGGTAACATCGAATCCCGCGTTCGCTAAGTGTCCAGCCATGGGAAACCCCATCACGCCTAACCCCAAAAAACTGACTTTGATTTGTGTCATGAATGATTCTCTTTTAAACCCTGAATTCTCTGGGTAGTATGATACCGTAATACAACAAGAAATTTGTTATCTAAACAACATATTCGAGAAATTATCCTATGGCAGAAAGTATCTACGATTTTGAAGTAACCCGAAACTCTGGCGAAGCGGAAACACTGAGCGCCTATCGCGACAAAGTCGTACTCATTGTCAACACCGCCAGTCGCTGTGGCTTTACTTACCAATATGAAGGATTGGAAAAACTCAATAAAGAATACGGTGAAAAAGGTCTGGTGATCCTCGGTTTCCCCTGCAACCAATTTGGGCAACAAGAGCCGGGCGACGATAGCGAGATAAAATCTTTTTGTGATTTAAACTACGCAGTGTCGTTTCCCTTATACACCAAAATCGATGTCAATGGCGACAATGCCCACCCTTTGTATACGTACCTGAAAAGTGAGGCTCCGGGTATCATGGGTACCAAATCAATTAAGTGGAATTTCACAAAATTCCTAGTAAACAAAGCGGGGAAAGTGGTGAAGCGATACCCTCCCACTACAAAACCTGAAGCAATCGAAGCCGATATTCAAGCTCTACTCTAGCGAGGAATTTGTTATGACAAAAGGACGCGTCGCTGTATTCAGTACCCAAGCCTATGACGAAAAGTCATTTGCCCATTCTCTTGAAAAAGAGGATTTGCAATTACACTTTTTACCTGCCCCGCTCACTCAGGAAACCGCTGCATTAGCAACCGGACACGACGCGGTATGCGTGTTTGTTAACGATGTTGTCGACAGCACGGTATTAGACAAACTTGCTGAACATGGCGTTAACCACATAGCCCTTAGGTGTGCCGGTTATAACAATGTAGATCTTGCTCATGCGGCTTCATTGGGTATTGCTGTATCACACGTTCCGGCCTATTCACCTGAAGCGGTTGCAGAGCACGCGGTTGCCCTGATGCTGACCCTAAACCGTCGTATGCACAAAGCCTATAACCGAGTACGCGAAGGTAACTTCGACCTCAATGGATTGTTAGGTTTTACCCTACACGGTAAAACGGTAGGTGTGGTAGGTACCGGCCATATCGGTGCGGCGACCGCCAAGATACTGCTGGGCTTCGGCTGCAAGGTACTGTGTTTTGACCCATACCCCAACGCCTCGCTGATTGCCTCGGGTGTAAACTATGTGGAGATGGATGAACTGTTCGCGCAAAGCCATGTGATTTCACTGCATTGCCCGTTAAACGAGCAAAGCCATCACATGATAAACCGGGATTCTCTGGCAAAGATGCGTGATGGTGTCATGCTAATCAACACTTCTCGCGGTGGCCTTATCGACACAAAAGCCATTATTGACGCTTTAAAACAACATAAAATTGGGTATTTGGGTTTAGATGTCTACGAAATGGAGTCTGAGCTATTTTTTAAAGACCATTCTTTTGAAATCATACAAGATGATGTATTTGAACGCCTGCAAACCTTTCACAATGTGTTGATCACAGGGCATCAGGGCTTTTTCACCCATGAGGCTTTATCGCAAATTGCCCACACTACGTTTACCAATATCCGTTGCGCCATCAGTGGCAACCTTGAAAATGGGCACTTCTTAGTAGCGCCCTCAGCAGATAAAGGTTAATTCCGGCCAATTGCAACGAGTAAAATACCTTATGTTACGCAGGCTTGCGTAACATAAGGTGCATGTATTTCCCTAGCCAAACGAACGGCTCGGCCTGATTGTATTGACGCTCTAGCGCAATTAACTCTTGATAATGCGCTTCTGAGCGGAACCCGTCTTTCATGTAATCGTGAAAACAGCGTATTCCCGTAGTAGCCAGCACATCTAACGACAAACTTTGGCAGTGCGAAATCACTGCTTTCGGCACTAGGGGTTGATGAGGATTAAGGCGTACCTTCTTTTTAACCTTGAGGCCATTGGCGATGTAATCAAAATTACCGTACACCGCATTGCCAAATAACAAGGCATCACGGTTAAAAAAGCTCAAACTTAACAAGGCGCCAGGTTTCATATTGTCGGCCAGAAAACTAAGCGCTTCCAATGGCTTTTCTAACCACTCTAATACGGCATGGCACACAAGTAAGTCGTATTTATCCAAGCCTGTTAAAGACATCAAAGGCGCATGTTCAATCGTAATGCGCGGGTTGTCTTTCAACGTCTCTTTAGCAATGGCAAGCACATCATGCGAGGTGTCACACAAGTGTACATGATGCCCCGAATCAGCCAGAAACTCGCTCATCACTCCGGTTCCACCACCTATATCGATGGTTTGCCACTGTGTGTCTGAAGGTAAAAATTGAGCGAGTTGCTCAGTAAGTAATAAGTGCCTAAGCTGGCCTTTAGTTGTACCGTAAATGTTATTCGCAAACTTACTTGCGATGCCATCAAATGACTGATCGGGTTTCATGGCAATATCTACGCAGGGTTAGGCACATCAACAAATGTCACATCCAAGCCCCAATTATCAGCAATGTATTCGCCGACGGCTTTAACACCGTAGCGCTCTGTAGCATGGTGCCCTGCAGCAATAAAATGCACGCCCATTTCTCGCGCAATATGAATAGTTTGCTCCGACACTTCGCCGGTTATAAAAACGTCTGCGCCCGCTTGGGCTGCTTGTTCTATGAACCCTTGGCCTCCCCCAGTACACCAAGCCAGAGTGGTAATTGGTGCGTCACTTGGGCCTTCTACCAAGGGAATACGCCCTAAGCGGATAGCTAAACCATCAGCCACTTCTGAGAGTGTTTTGGGCGAACCGAGCTGCCCTTTAAAAATAACGCCTTTGGGCGCAACACTCTCTAATGGTGCCATTGTCGAGCACCCTAGAATTCGCCCCAATTCCGCATTGTTACCTAAAAATTCATGAACATCGATGGGCAAATGATAAGCGTATAAATTGATGTCATTTTTAATTAGCTTGGCAATGCGTTGGTACTTCATCCCTGTGATTTCATAGGGTTCATTCTTCCAAAAGTAACCGTGGTGTACCAAAATTGCATCGGCATTCATGGCAATCGCCTGATCGATAAGGGCTTGCGATGCCGTCACCCCTGTCACCACTTTTTTTACCTGACTGCAGCCTTGCACCTGCAACCCATTGGGACAATAGTCGCGAATATCACTGGTGTGCAATAATGTATTGAGCTGAGATTCTAATTCAAAATGATTCATCATAACGGTCTATTATTTACTTGAAGATGCGTGTGCAGGAGCGTAACCAGCCATGCCTTGTGCAACGAAGGGCACTAAATGCAAAATAACATCTTCAATGTCGGCAAACTGGTCAAAATCGGCTTGAGCGATTTCTTTTAACGCTTTACTTGATGCCATAGAAAATACAAAACTCCCAATGGCAAAGTGAATACGCCAAAACAACTCTTCGTCTGGTACGTCTGGTAGCAACGCATGAATGCGCCCTACCAAACGCTGCACAGTGTCGCCATAGCCTTGCATAATAAAGCGGCGCAAGTGCCCCTGGGTTTCACTATACCCTCGCCCAAGTAACTGTACGAAGGTTTCAGTGCCGTTGGGGCGTACATGATTCAAAATTAACATGGGTCGCACTAAAGCGCTTAACAGTTGATGCATGCCCTCCGCACCCGGCTCTATGTCCAGAGCGTTAATCGCATCATCAATTTGTGGCATTAATACATCAAAATACCGCTTAAACACGGCTTGAATGAGGTTTTTCTTTGAACCATAGTGATAGTTCACCGACGCCAAATTTACCCCCGCACGCGCCGTAATACTGCGCAATGAGGTTTGCGTAAAACCCTGCTCTGCGAACAAGGCTTCAGCGGTGTTTAAGATGCGAAATTTGGTGTCTTTTGCCATGAACTATTTAAACCACGTCTGCGATTGACTCCAAAGGCGCATCACGGTTTTTTCTGCCACATGCGCCATTGAGAAACCCAGCTTCTCAACCACGTTTTTCTTTTGGGCGTATTTAACACTGAAGATTTCACGCGCTGGATAGGCTGATAAAATATAGTCATCAGAGGTTTGAATTTCATCCACCAAGCCTAATTCAAGCGCCTGTTTGCCGTACCAGTATTCACCTGTGGCAATTTTGTCAATGTTCATTTCAGGTCTATGGTCGTGTACAAAGGTTTTGAACATGACATGTACCGCTTCTAATTCTTGGCGGAATTTTTCGCGGCCTTCATCGTTGTTTTCACCAAAAACCGTGAGTGTGCGTTTAAACTCACCCGCGGTGTGCTGTTCAAAATCGATGTCGTTCTTCTTCAATAATTTATTAAAGTTTGGCAGCTGCGCGATAACACCAATTGAGCCGATAATAGCAAACGGTGAAGACAGCAATTTGTCGCTCACACACGCCATCATATAACCGCCACTGGCTGCTACCTTATCAACCGCTACCGTCAATTGAAGACCTTTGTCTTTTATGCGCTGAAGCTGTGCCGCGGCTAACCCGTAACCGTGTACAACGCCGCCGCCACTTTCAAGGCGAACCAATACTTCGTCTTGCTCATCGGCAATACACAGTAATGCGGTGACTTCTTCGCGTAGACGCTCTACTTCATTGGCGTCCATCGAACCTTTAAAATCGACAACAAAAAGACGGCTGGTACGTTCAGACTCACTGCCGTCCTTTTTACTTTTGTCTTTCTTTTTGTCTTTGGCTTGTTTTTTCTCTTCTTTTGCCAACTTTTTCAATGCTGACTTATCGAGTAAAACGTGTTGAGCATAATCTTTTATATCTGCCAACTGATCGCTCAGAGACTTTATCTCAAGGTGTCCTTTACCCTGCTTTTGCTTGGCTGCAGCACCGATAATTGCTGATAACACCACAACTATGGCCAATACGAGTGTCACGGCTTTGGCTAAAAACAAACCATATTCGTATAAAAATTCCACGCTTTCTCCTGCAATAATACGACGTGTGTGTCGAGTGTTCGTTTAAAACGTTAAGGGTGAATAGTACCAGTGTTATGCGTTTGTACCTATTTTTGTGTCAGTTCGTCACGCTAAATGCTGTATTTTTGGTCATTTTAATAAATTTAAAGCAAAAAAAACCCTGAAACTCGTTCAGGGTTTTCTATATAGAACCAGTTAGATTAGTTCGCTACAACACTCTCGTTTGAAACCTGGATAACCTGACCTTTGGTGGCCAAGTAGGTTGCAACTTGAGATTGCATCTCTGTGGTTGCATCACTGCTAGCTGAGGGGCTCAATAATGAACTATGTGAACCTTCAGACATTTTCACCCAACCAGACACTGTCTCGCCAGAAGCAGCCATAGTGGTACTAACAACCTGCTCCAAGCCCATCACATCAACCAATGCTTCGGTACCCGCTAACGGGAAGGTAGTTGTATTCGGGATAACAGCATCATCCATCACTTCGCTAATGTGCACCGGTGTATTTGCAGCGGTGATAGCGCCTAAGTTAATCGGATCACCAGAGTCTAGGATAGTCTGCGAAGCAAAACCGAAGCTAGCAAACGTTGCATCTACCTCTGCTTTGGTCGCATCATCCAGTTGAGCATAAAAACTCACGTAAAAACTCGCGATCACTTCAGTCGTCGCCTCGGCAATCCCATTCGCTTGCATATACTGGGTAAGAGCGGCAACAAAGTCATCTGAAGACGCGGCTAGCAAAGACCCCTTAATCACAGGACCAAATGTGGCTGACTCCAGCAAGAAGTTACCAATACCGCCGCCCGGTACCGAGAACGACGCGGCTTGCATTGCAAACATACTATCGAAACTATTTAGGTCATCGCCCAAACTTTCATTGGCTAGACCGACCGCGCCAATACCCGCGATAGACCCTAGTGAAATCCCATTGAATGACACATCTGTACCATTGATGGCTAATCCAAGATCACCGTCGTCAATTGAGTTAAGCGCTAAACGCAAGTTCACAATGTCGACGATGCTCTGACGCAAGTTATCGCGTGCCGTCAACAGGCTTGATAAATTAAGGAAATCGGTTGCCGAGCCCCCTGTTCCATCTGTCGCGTTAACCACTGTGTCATTGATTGTAAAACCACGCTCACCATGTATGGGTAAATCTATTGCTACTGTAGCAAAGCCTGCTAACGACAAGGCTCCTGAAATTGCCAACATAGATTCCTTATTCGAGGTAATCCCGTGCTGCAAAATAACCACTGGCCATCCGGTTGCGGGTTGTGTGGGCACACTGTAAGCAGGATTAACCGCCGCGAGCATTGTCATCGCAGCAACGTTAGGGACCGTAACCTGAACGGGAATGGTTTCAGTGCCATCAGCGTTACTGCCTTTTGCTTCCAGTACTGGGTTATATTTGGTTGGGAAACGCGGGTCATCAATACCAATAGCGGCCAAATTCAAATCAAATAGCTGACCTGATGATGCCGCTTGGCAAAGCTCATTGTTTGCACCCGTCGCACCTGCGCTAACCAAGCCTGAAACGCTTTCAGCGCCCATTGCCTGAATCATGGCACCACTTGTACACGCTGCCGTCCACCAATCACCTGTAGGGTTAGTTGTACTTAAGTAATACGGTAAATCTACCGTTCCGCTGTACAGGACAGACAAACACAAAGGCGCTACTTGTGCGTATGTTGCCGCAGCGGTCGCTTGAATTTGCGCGTTGCTAGAGGTTAACCCATTCGTTAGCCCTTCACAGGTATCTAGACCCAGTGCTGCTAGGCCAGCAAGTGACGTTTCGTCGATAACTAATGACTTAAGCACATCAAACGGTGTATCGCCTGCGCTTGATTCTGTCACGCTAACTGACGGCAAGTACGCCGCAGCGGTAGCTTGCGCTGTTGCTAGATCGCCCGTCGACGCAAACACGGTCGCAAAAGCTTGTGCGTATGGAGCTATCGCCAACTTCTTCTGAGTAGCAAGCACATCTTCTACCGATTGGGTGGTGAAATAAGACGTATAACTTACAGAATCGCGATCGATACTGTACGCCGCTAGTAGGTCTAAACCCACATCAACCATATTTTGCAGTAGCAACTGGCTTTCTGTTGATAGCGGCAGAGTTTGCGGATCTTGTGTAACCAATTCCCAGGTAGTAGAACCACGAACGGCTCGACCTTCGGTGTCTTTTAACGCGTCGGTCACCACCATCATATACCCTTGCGCCGCTTTCAACGGTTGCAAAGGGATCACATTGATACTGCCTGATCCGTCTTGTGCATACGACGTTACAAAATCGACGCCATAAGTCAGCTCATCGCCAATTTCACAAGGCACCCCTGGTGCACCAATTGCGCTTGCCAACGCTGTGCACGTTGCACTGCTGCCTTCCAATGCCTGAGTGGCTTCAAAGATGCGAATAGTGCCACTACCCAGTGAAGATGCATCGACATCTAGCCCACTCGGTAACGTAATATCTATGGTAAACGGGTGCGTAGTTGACCAGCCATCTAGACCCGTTAACGCGTGCTGAGGATCGGCTGGGTCAAACGTATCATCACCTTCTGTGTTTAAGGTGAAATCAAATAAATACGTATCTGTGCTGGTATCGGGTAACATCAACAAGTCGTTGGGAATATTCAATTCTCCACCGCTCGGATCGTAAACGATTCGTGCATACGGGGTGACCGTTTCGGTTTTATCCTGTATCTCACTCAATGTCTCACCACCACCGCAGCCAACTAGGCCAAGTGCCAGTGCAATACTGGAGCTAATAAACAGTTTTCTCATCTTTACTCCCTACAAAAACTCTTGTTGTTATTCTGTTAACCGCAAAAAACCAACATATGACTTTTTTCTACGCAGCTAATCAGTTGATAGAAGGCCAAATTTCAAACAAGTAAGACCAGTTGTATATAGCTTAATAGTATGGGCTTTGCATCAACTTTGCAAAGGTTTGTTAACCATTTGTTACCTCTTATTGACAAAAAAGCCTGAATTTTGATGATTATTCGTGCAGAGGTGGTGGTAATTTGAACGGTTATTGACCTGACTACACCATTACAGAAAATCTTTGATACAAGCCTTTGTGAATAGAAACAAGCTAGGTAAACTGTGTTGTATAACCTCTCGCCTCACAGCTAATTCGCTATCAGTATAGACTAGCTGCGCAGAATAAATAGGAAGCATCAAATTATGAACGATTACCAAGCCCCTCTCGCCTTGTTACACAACCGCGTAATACTTATCACAGGTGCTGGAGACGGTATTGGTAAAGTAGCAGCGTTAACCTATGGTGCTTTGGGCGCAACCTGTATTTTACTTGGGCGCACTGTAAAAAAACTAGAAGCCACCTACGACGAGCTTGTCGCCGCTGGTGCCCCTGAGCCTGCAATTGTGCCACTTGATTTGAACGGTGCATCACCTAAGCATTATGCTGATATGGCACACACTATTGACGACCAATTTGGACGACTAGATGGCATATTGCACAACGCAAGTGTGTTGGGGCATTTAAGTCCAATGGCACATATTCCGCCTGATGAATGGAATGAGGTTATGCAAATCAATGTAAACAGCGCATTCTATTTAACCCAAGCGATGTTACCACTGCTTAAGCGTGCACCTTCGGCATCGGTAATTTTCACGTCATCTTCTGTTGGCAGAACGGGGCGCGCAAATTGGGGAACCTATGCGGTTAGCAAGTTTGCCACCGAAGGCATGATGCAAGTGTTCGCGGCTGAGCACCAAAATACCGGTGTGCGCTTTAACTGTATTAACCCAGGTGCAACACGCACTGCGATGCGGGCAAAAGCCTTTCCGGCCGAAGACCCTCAAACTTTGAAAACAGCAACACAAATCATGCCCATGTATTGTTATTTAATCGGTGATGACAGTGCGACCGTGAATGGACAAAGTTTGGATTGCCAACCAAAACCTCAATAAGTTATTGTTAACCTGCAATAAATATTCTAGAGGTGCAACAATGTGCCTCTAATATCAACACGTTAAGGATTAACCATTGAACACCCCTTTTAAGCATCGCTATGACCTCCCCTTTCTTATCGCGTTCATAATTGCTGTGCTCACATATTGCACTCTCTTCATTTTTTACCATCACAAGATGCACGTGACGGACATATTAGTATTTACCAATGGTTTTATGTTTTGGACCATTTCCACACGACGGGTAAACAACAAGGATTATTTGGCCAACGTGATTGATGATCCCATTTCCGTGATGCGAGTAGAGAGTAACAAGCTCTTTGTTGCTGGTTATGTGTTTGACGCTGATAGAATTAAAAAAGTAGAAGTAGACTCAGTGGACGATAAGGGATTATTAAACTTCCCGTTTAATCACATCAATGGGCAGATGCCAATGTTAGTTTTTCCAAAGGATAAAGCTCAAGACGTCATTGCGTTTTTAAAACAACAAATGCCCCACACGCAAATTCAGCTAAGTGGGGTTTAGGCCTTATTTATTGAACCGCCAGTATATATCTTGCGGTGCGGATCATTGGCGCATCGACCATCAAGCCTTTGTGAGCAAACAAGCTGTCATCACCATTTAAATTGTCAGCAAGCTCGACAATTTCTCTCGCCAACTGCTGCGTATCATTGTCGTATTGATAACCTTTATTGGCTAATGCAACCTGCGCTGGATGAATACAAAGCGCGCCCGTAAAGCCGAGATCCCGACCTTTTTGAATCTGTTCGATTAATAAAGCTTCGTCACGAAAATTTGCCATCGAGCCGGGATACCCCAGCGCCACAATACCGTGTCGATGGCACGCCATCGCCATTTGTTGACACGGGTACCACCAATTTTCGGTGGTAGATTGCATACCAGCAGTAGCGGCGAAATCTTCAGTGCCAAACGCCAACGCAGCCACTCGTGGGTGACTAGCGATAGTGTCCAATTCAGGCATTGCCTTAACACTCTCAATTTGCCCGATTACGCGAATAGTATTGTTAGCCAACCCGAGTGCAGCCTCGCGCTCTGAGAGATATAAGTGCAATAGATTAAGCAAACCGATATCAGCCAATTTAGGAACGACGATGGCACTGGTGCAAGAGAAGTTAATCGCCTCTAAATCGTATGAGATTAACGCTAAATCGGCGTTAATACGCACAACAACCGTTAGTCCTTGCTGATACAATTGCTCAGAATGTTGCGACAACGCGCTTCGGGCTTGGCTTTTGTCTTTGCTCGCAACCGCATCTTCTAAATCCAAAATATAGGCATCGGCACCACGAGTCTGTGCTTTTTCGATAAAGTTGGCGTTATTTGCTGGAATAAACAATAACGAGCGCCACAACAGTGATTTCATCGACATACCTTTAAATATAATCGTCTTTGGCAACATACTAAGACAATCGCTCACAAAAACAAATTCTTGTACACTAAGGTTTTGGCAAGGAAGCAAAAGGTGAACAATGAAGGGTAAAACATCGCGCTGCGTAAAGACCATTAGCGGAATTTTCTTATTTAGCTGGGGCGCATTGGTTTCGTCGCTTTACGCCCAACCTTTCACCAATATTGAACCCAATCAATATGCTCGGCTTGATCTGTCAGCGTCATATCGGTTAACCGTATATCGTCGTATAGATAGCCCGATTTCTTCCGTACAGGTTTGCCCCAATGTCGCGAATGCTCAGTGCCGGAAAATATCGCCTGCCAATGTCTATGCCACGGTCAGTGGCGCAGATTTTTCACCATCTGGTGATATATTTGTTGTGACCGACAGCCACTTATCCAAATACAGCCCCGACACCACAATATTATGGCAAACGCCGATGACAAACCTTGAGCACAACTCAAGGCCAGTGGACGTTTCAACGTTGCTTTTCTATCAAGATAAAGTCATTGCGCTAAATCACGCCAAGCTACTAATTGCTAATATTCACACTGGTGAAGTGCTGTATCAAATCAATGTTGAAGAGGTGAATGGTGAGAACGGTCAGCACTTGAGCCCTCACCAAGCGCGTATTGAAGCTAATTACCTCGTGATCCCGTATTTCCAAAGTCTCAATTTTATTAAGAAAGATTTGGCAAACCTGTAGTGACTTCGTCGCGCACTTGCATAAAAAACGCTGCGTTACGGTTTAAGTAAACACAGCGTTTTGATTCGATTCAAACTCAATTACAACTTAAAGCGCCCCACTTGCTCAGACAGCTCACTGGCAAGTTGATCTAATTGATAACTTACCGCCACCAATTGTTGCGATGCCTGCAGATTTTCGTCGCTGTTGCTACTTATCAGGTGAATATTCTGATTGATGTCCTCTACCACGACCGTTTGCTCCTCCGTCGCGGTCGCGACTTGTGTATTCACATCATTAATTTGTTGGATGCCTACCGCAATGTTCTTTAACACCGCTTCAATATTGTTAGCGGCTTCAACAACATCCTGCGTTTGTTTTTTACTGTCTTGCATTTGCGCAACCGCTTGATCAGAGTCTTGCTTAAACTTGTCTATTTTACTTTGAATTTCGTCGGTAGACTGAGCAGCACGAGACGCTAGACTACGTACTTCATCTGCAACCACAGAAAACCCTCGGCCATGCTCTCCGGCCCTAGCCGCCTCAATGGCTGCGTTCAACGCCAATAAGTTAGTTTGCTCTGAAATACCACGAATAGTTTCGAGAATACTGATGATGTCTGATGTATGTGAGTCGAGCGATTCGATCACCACCGCCACATCAGCAACGCGATTGGCCAACGCAGCAATACTCGTCACGGCCTGTTCTGTCATCGCCAAGCCTTCATTTGACGTAGCAGAACAGGCATTAGCGTTGTTCGCTGCTGCTTGAGCAGATTCAGCTATTTCGTTTACGGTACTGCCCATTTGCGTCAATGCGGTTGCAACTTGAATCGTACGATCTCGCTGTACTTCGCTGTTGTCTTCAGTTTGCTTTGATTTATTCGCTACTTCGGTTGCCGACAAACGCACACTCGCGCTGGTTTCAGCAACCCGACTAATAATGTCATGCAAGCTGGCAATAAATTGGTTGAACCCCGACACTAATTTACGTATTTCTTTATGCTCAGGTAAAGGAATTCGCATAGTGAGGTCACCATGACCATGCCCTAATTGTTCAAAAACAGCGGCAAGGCTTTCGATAGGTTTACTGATACTACCAGCGAACCAAATACCCAACACGGCAAACCCGACGGCAATCACCAGCGACCAAATAATCATGTTCAGGCTCGCATGATCCATTTCGGTATACAATTCAGCTACGGGTACCTGCGCCACAACGTACCAGCCTGCACTTTTGACATAAGTACTGGCATATATCATTTCTTCGCCGTTAACTTCACCTCGCGCAAGGTTAAATTCATTTTTTTGCAGTAATTTCGTAGCAAGTGCAGAAGACGTAACGTCGCGCAACTGAGCCTTGCCGAGTAGATCTGTATTGGCGTGTGCGTTAATCACGCCATCACCATCGGCCATAAAAATAAAACCGCTTTTGGCAATCTTCACGCTATTGAGAATATCCACCAGCTCATCGACAGATTTCGCAACACCTGACATTCCTCGCCCGTTCAATTGCTGATAATTAGCAAACAAACGGTAACCATGACCTGGCTCGTTGTACAGCGACAGAGAGTCTTCTTTGCCACTCTCTTTGTAAGCAAAAAACCATCCGTCGTATTGGTCGTTCTTTAACACGCGTAAAAAGCCGTCTTGGTTCCAATATTTGTGCGTTTCCCGGTCGACGAAAGACGTGACCGTCATATCGTTAAACGCAGCAAGTTCACCAAGGTAACGTACCAACCTGTCTTCACCCGCTTTATTAGCGCCGGCTTGGGACCAAGCAATTACATCAGGGTTATTGGCCACACTAAACGCCACCGATTTCATCAGCGTCACTTCTTTGTCCACCCGATTGGCGACCTGTTTTACCATATTCGGTAATTGCGCTGATTCCATATTGGACTCAACTAAATCGCGCGCAATAAACTGCTGAATAGTGCCGACTAATAAAGTAGAAGCCAGTACAGCAAATACTAAGATGGTGATGAGTTTTTGTTTTATTGTGAGAGAACCAAAGCGCATAACTCTTACCCGTGTTCGTTATTATTAAGTGGGATTTTTTGACCAAGTAGTCAATCTATTAGGTTGAGAATAAGGGTACAAGGGAAATGTTGACGTTTTACACAATTAACAACAAATGCCACCAAATTTTTAACATTTAGCGCTCTTTTTTAGCGACAAATGAGTGAGTTGAACGAAAAAGGGCTGCCCAGAGGCAGCCCTTTTCTTGCGGCATTATGCTGTGATCAATCGCCGATCTTCGCCCAAGTGTCACGCAAACCTACAGTTTGGTTAAACACTGGCTTTTCAGCACTGCTGTCTGTGTCTTTGCAGAAATAACCCGTACGCTCAAATTGCCACGCATTTACTTGATGCTCTGTATCCATCAAGCTAGGCTCAACAAAACCCTGTTTAATCGATAGCGACTCTGGGTTAATTGCATCAGCAAAGTTGTCTTCAGCAGCGGGGTTCGGCACGTTAAACAAACGGTCGTACAAACGGAACTCAGCAGGAATACCGCCTTTCGCATCAACCCAATGAATCACACCTTTCACCTTACGGCCGTCGGCAGGATCTTTACCCAAAGTCTCAGGATCGTACGTACAGTACACGGTTGTGACCTGGTCGTTTTCGTCTTTTTCTACGCGATTTGCCTTGACCACATAGGCGTTGCGCAATCGCACTTCTTTATCCAGAACCAAACGCTTGAATTTCTTATTCGCCGATTCACGGAAATCGTCAGCTTCGATGTACACTTCGCGACTAAAGGGAACCGTGCGTGTGCCCATGCTTTCATCATTCGGATGATTCGGCGCAGTCAGTAATTCGCTGCTGTCTTCTGGGTAATTTTCGATAACCACTTTGATTGGATCTAACACCGCCATAGCGCGTGGTGCATTCACATTCAAATCATCGCGAATACAAGCTTCTAACATGCCCATTTCGACCATGTTATCCATTTTGGTTACGCCAATACGCTTACAAAATTCGCGCACAGCGCCCGGTGTATAGCCACGACGGCGCAAACCAGCAACCGTAGGCATACGAGGATCATCCCAACCAGCAACGTGATTTTCTTCAACTAACTGAATGAGACGACGCTTGCTCAGTACTGTGTATTCCAGATTCAAACGAGAAAACTCGTACTGACGTGGTGTGCAGTCAATAGAAATATTTTCGATAACCCAATCGTACAAACGACGATTGTCTTGGAATTCGAGCGTACACAAAGAGTGCGTGATACCTTCAATAGCATCAGAAATACAATGTGTGAAATCGTACATGGGGTATACACACCACTTATCACCGGTTTGGTGATGGTGAGCAAACTTCACACGGTAAATCACTGGGTCGCGCATACACATGAATGGCGACGCCATATCAATTTTAGCACGCAAAGAACACTGACCTTCTTCGTATTCTCCCTTGGTCATTTTTTCAAATTCGGCCAAGTTGGTCGCTATATCAGTGTCGCGGTAAGGGCTATTTTCACCTGGTGCAGTTAACGTACCACGCATTTCACGCATTTTCTCTTGGCTAGAGAAATCAACATACGCCAACCCTTTTTCGATCAGTTCTACTGCATAGCCGTGCAGCTGATCGAAGTAATTCGATGAATAACGCTCGTCACCATCCCATTCAAAACCTAGCCAGGTGACATCTTCTTTGATGGCATTCACATAGGTAATGTCTTCTTTAGTTGGGTTGGTATCGTCGAAACGAAGATTACAGGTGCCCTGGTAGTCTTGCGCAATGCCGAAGTTCAAACAAATCGATTTTGCGTGACCAATATGCAAAAAACCATTTGGCTCTGGTGGAAAACGCGTTTTAACGCTGTCGTGTAAGCCGGAATCAAGGTCTTTATCAATGATTTGACGGATAAAATTGGTCGGACGGTTCTCAGTCTCGGCCATTCGTGGCACCCTCTTTACGTTGTTCTAATTAATGTGTCAGAACAGCAGTATAGCATTGTCCCTTCCCTTCCCTCTACGATTATTGTTAGCAGACTCGTAGATTGCACAATTATCCACCAAGCGTTTGTGTTTCTTGATAAAAATTTACGTCAAGAATGTGAAAATACGATAAATAACAAGTGAAGTTTTACCGCTTATCTGTCAATTATGGTAATCTGACGCAAGGGCAATGTCGCCTAGATAATAAAAACGATCATGAAAGGCAAACCGACTTCATTCGATATAGCGCACTTCGCGGGCGTCTCACAATCTACTGTTTCACGTGCTCTAAGCAACAGTCCTTTGGTCAATAAAGAAACCCGAGACAAAGTGCAGCGCATTGCGCGAGAGCTAAATTACAAGGTAGACAAAAACGCCAGTAATTTGCGCAAACAAAAGAGCAATACCATTGCCCTACTGCTTTTCGAAGACCCCACGTCTGACGATTCCATGATTAACCCGTTTTTCATCTCTATGCTCGGGAGCATTACACGGGCCTGTGCCAACGTGGGTTATGACTTATTAGTGTCTTTCCAAAACCTCGACGACGACTGGCACGCGGAGTACGAAGATTCAAACAAAGCTGACGGCATAATTTTGTTGGGTTACGGCGATTATTTGGCTTATGAGTACAAACTAACGCAATTAGAAAACCAAGGTACTCACTTTGTTCGTTGGGGCGCACCTGACGAGCATCACCCTGGTATTGCTGTTGGCTGCGACAACTTTCAAGGCGGCGAAACCGTTACTGAACATCTCTTGCGTTTAGGGCATAAAACCTTTGCTTTTATTGGTGACGCGGGTGACGAAGCGCCAGAATTTAGAGCCCGTTATGAAGGGCATATTGCCGCCCTAGCTGCAGCGTCCATAGACGCAACGGCATCAACCCAACTCGATGGTATTTCAACTGAAGATGCAGGGTATGAGGCCACAAAGCAATTATTGAGTAACGCGACGCTGCCCGATGCCATTATGTGTGCGTCTGACCTCATTGCCATCGGCGTATTACGGGCCTTAAGAGAAACCGCGTATCGCGTACCCGAAGACGTGGCAGTGGTTGGTTATGACAATATTCAAGTGAGTGCATTTACCACCCCTGCACTCACTACCGTGCAACAAAATACCAAATTGGCTGGCGAGCTATTAGTTGAAACCTTATTAAAAGCAATTAAAAAAGAACCCACAGAAGACCATTTAATGAAAGCTGACCTAGTCATTCGTCAATCTTGCGGGTGTGAAGTCAAACGTTCGATCTCTTAATCAAAACTTAATAAAAAGATGATGCATAAGCGGTCTAAATTAACCGCATTTCACTACAAAATAGATATATAAAAGATAATTATCCTACAAAATACCTCTTACTTATTGATTATTTTTCACACCCGATTGTGAGACGTAACAACTAACTTAAACGATTAATAACAAATTTGGGCGGAACAAATCGTGTTATTGTGCGGTCTCGACCAATTGTTTATCACTCACAATTTCGTTCATCACATATCGCGATTTCATAATACTTATTCAAAGCAATTGGCGAGCGCATCTTGTGTAAATCGAGACAGTATTGTGAGTTTAGGAGGATTCAAGTGAACTTAAATGGAAAACGTCGTTTTACCCTGTCGTTATTAGCCTCAAGTATTGCGATAAACACGATATCGCTGGCCAGCTTCTCTGCCTATGCACAAGATGATGTCAGTGCAGAAGATGTTGAGCAGATCAGCGTACTCGGCTCTCGCCGCTTGGGCCGCAGTGTAGAAGACAGCCCAGTACCCATTGATATTATCGATTCGGACACACTCAGCGCATCAGGTCTTACCGAAACCAATATGGTACTCAGCACCCTGTTGCCTAGCTTTAACTTTCCACAGCCATCTATCACTGATGGAACGGACCATGTTCGCCCTGCGCAATTGCGTGGCTTAGCCCCAGACCACACACTCGTATTGGTGAATGGTAAACGCCGCCATAGCAGTGCTTTGATCAACCTTAACGGCTCTGTTGGCCGAGGTTCTTCCGCTGTCGACTTAAACGCTATTCCCGTTAACGCCATTGAGCGCATTGAAGTATTGCGCGATGGTGCTGCGGCTCAATACGGATCAGACGCCATCGCAGGTGTGATCAATATTGTGCTGAAAAAAGACGCCCAAGGCGGTGCTTTCTCAGCGACATACGGCGCAAACGTCACCCAAATGGCGGGTGTCCCAGACCTAAAAGATGTCAGTATTGGAGATGACGGAAACCTTGACTTCACAGAAGGTGCCGACCGTAAAGTAACTGATGGTCAAACACTTACGCTCCGAGGCAACATGGGTTTTGAACTGGGTGAAGACGGCTTCGTGAATATTTCAGCGGAGTACCGCGACCGCGCGGCGTCAAACCGTGCAGATTATGACCAAAGAGAAAACTATGCGCGGTTAGAAGATGGTTCACTCGACCCCCGAGAACTCACTTGGAACCGATACGATCACAACTTTGGTAACGGCACGGTAGAGGATCTTTCTGTTTTTGTTAACGCCGGTTATTACTTATCGGATGAAGCTGAATGGTATGCCTTTGGCTCTTACGGAACACGGGAAGGCGAAGGTGGTGGATTCTTCCGCCGAGCACAAGACAGCCGCAATGTTTTATCGATTTATCCCGACGGATTTTTACCCGTCATCACGTCTGACATTCAAGACTTTTCATTAGCTTCCGGGTTTAAAGGGTATGTGGGTGAATGGAATTACGACGTTTCAGCCGTTTATGGACGAGACGAATTCGAATTTGGTGTTACCAACAGCTTAAACACGTCATACGGCCCTGAAAGCCAAACTGAATTTGATGCCGGCACACTCACTTATGACCAGCTGGTTATCAACGCCGATGTCAGCCGCGTGTTAGACGTGGACTTTCTCGCTAGCGGCTTAAACTTTGCCATGGGTGCAGAATATCGCCGTGAAGGTTACCAAATTACGGCGGGCGAACTGGCCTCCTATGACCAAGGCACCTACGGACCTGGTGGTATTGAAACCGACCCTATCGACGGCCCATTTGGTGCCGCTGGTTCTCAGGTATTTCCTGGGTTCACACCAGAATCGGCAGGCGATAATAGCCGTCATAACGTTAGCTTTTACGTTGACGTAGAAGCGGATATTACCGACAACTGGAACATGACAGTAGCGGGTCGATATGAAGACTACTCTGATTTTGGCTCAACGTTTAACGGGAAAATTGCTAACCGTTTCTCTGTTACCGATGAATTTGCTATCCGCGCATCTGCATCGACCGGTTTCCGCGCGCCCTCACTGCAACAGCAATACTTTACCTCTATCGCCACGGTATTTGTTGATGGCGAACCCACTGAAACAGGTACTTTTGCGCCATCGAGTGACGTTGCCCAAACCCTCGGCTCGCCTGGCTTGGATGCAGAAAACTCGGTCAGTGTAGCCGGCGGGTTTACTTGGACGCCATTTAGTGAATTCAGCCTATCGGTCGATTTCTATCGCATCACCATTGATGATCGTATTGTACTGTCTAATAATTTATCTGGTGAAGCCGTTGAGGCATTGTTAGCTGGCACAGGTGCCACGCAAGCGCGATTCTTCCTCAATGCCATTGACACAACAACAAAAGGCGTCGATGTTGTTGCAACCTACCAGTTAGAAACTGACGATTACGGCTCGGTGTTATTCAACGCTGGGTTCAACAAAAATGACAATGAAGTCACCGACATCATTGACCCACCAGCGGTATTGCAAGATGCCGGTATTGACCAAAGCAATTTGTTTTCGGGTGTAGAACTACGCCGCTTTGAAAAGTCGTCGCCAGATTCAAAAGTGAATTTGAGCGCGGTATGGAAATTTGCAGATTTCAATACCACATTACGCACCACGCGTTATGGTGAAACTCATGATCCATCCAGCACAGAATCACAATACGAGATCATCCCTGCGGCATGGATTACAGACATCGACGTAGCCTATCAAGCCACAGACAACATTACTGTGAGTTTAGGCGCTAATAACGTGTTTGATATATACCCTAAAGCCACTCGTGATAACGTGGAGAGCGTATCTACGTACTCTCGCTTATTCCCATACTCTGGCTTTTCGCCATTCGGCTTTACCGGCCGTTATGTATACGGAAAAGTGAGCTATCGTTTCTAACTCGTACTTTCTAACATCTCAATCAAGGCCGTTATTTAGTCAAATAACGGCCTTTTTTCATCATAAGTTTTTCTTAAGGATTCTGTAATACCCTCAGGCGCATCAGAACAATCCCCCAATTTGTGTAGAAGGGCAAAATAGCTTGAGAGTCTCTGTAGTCATTCCCGCGAAAAATGAAGAACAAAATATTCTGTCGCTAATACGAGAAATTACGGTCAATATAGGACCAAGCATAAAACACGAGATCATTGTTGTAGACGATGGCAGCAGTGACAATACACATTCTTTATTATTATCAGTCAAAAAATCGGAAATTCCCCAACTCAAAGTACTTAGACACAAGAAATCTGTGGGCCAAAGTACCGCGATTCAATCCGCTATAGCACTCGCCAAAGGTAAGTTCATTATTACCCTAGATGGCGACGGACAAAATGACCCTGCAGATATACCTGCTATGCTTTCGATTGCAAATAGTAACCCAGAAAATTCACATTTTTGCGTCATTGGTCATCGAAAAAACCGTAAAGACACAACTTGGAAACGATTTCAATCTCGTGTGGCAAATAAGTTTAGGCGCCGTTTTCTTAACGATGACACGCCTGATACTGGTTGTGGATTGAAAATATTTCCTCGAAACACTTTCAAACTACTCCCCTACTTTGATCACATGCATCGATATATGCCTGCCCTCATCAAACGTTTGGGCGGCACGATTCATGTAGTTGAAGTGAACCATCGCAACCGTGAATTTGGGCAATCTAACTACAACATGCTCGGGCGTTTACGTGTTGGTATCGTCGATATTTTGGGTGTTTATTGGTTACTTAGACGAACCAAACAGGCTGAGTTCGTAGCAGATGAACAATAAATATACGCGGTCCTATCGACGACTCATTTCCCGAGCCGTCGTTATAGTGTTGCTGTGCGTGCTATTTTTTCAACTCAGCGATTACTTGCCCGGCTTTAGCCAGTTTGATCAATCCTGGATCGATGCCCAAACTCGTCATGCGGGTATAGAAGGTATTTTGCGCTATGTCATTGTCGCGACGCTTTTGCTTAGTGTTGGTATGCCAAGACAAATGATTGCCTTTCTCGGTGGCTATGCGTTTGGTACTGCAGAAGGCGTCGTTTTTTCAACCCTAGCAGCCACCACGAGTTGTGCCCTAACCTTTTGTGCTGCCCGGTATTTTTCCAAACCATTTGTTTTAGGTAGATTTGAACGCAAAGTCAAAAAGGTAGAAGGATTTCTGTTGGTCAGTCCACTACTCATGACTATTGTGATTCGCTTACTACCCGTAGGAAATAATCTGTTAACTAACATCATTGTAGGCGTTACATGCGTGCCCGCATCCCGCTTCATATTAGGCTCTGGCATTGGCTACATACCACAAATGTTGATCTTCAGTTTGATGGGTAAAGGCGTCGTAGTTGAATCGACAATTCAAGTTAGCATTAGTGCTGTACTCATGGTGATCTCGGGCATTATAGGCTATGTCTTACTTCGCCAATACCGAGCAGATAAACTAAACGACGCCCAATCAGAATCGTGCTGTGGCTGTCCACTCGAAAATGGCAAAAATGCTAATGGATAAAATATTATTTACGAGCCTGTCTAAGGGCTTATCGTCTGATAATCAGCTCAGTCATCTTACCGGGTTATTCTTATTATCTGCCTTGTGGCTAATATTAATTGGCATAGGGTTACGTGATCCTTGGCCAGCCGATGAACCCCGCTTTGCCCAGGTGGCAAAAGAAATGGTGGAATCAGGTCAATGGCTCTTTCCCATGCGTGGCGGTGAACTCTACCCTGATAAGCCTCCTGTATTTATGTGGGCGATCGCCGCTTGCTATTGGCTCTTTGGTTCATTGAAACTCGCTTTTTTACTCCCTAATGCGCTAAGTAGCTTAGCCACTCTGTACCTAATTGTTGACTTAGGTAAGCGCCTTTGGTCAAAAAAAATAGGTCTGACCGCAGGCTTTCTTTTACTTTTTACTGTCCAATTCACTTTGCAGGCGAAAACCGCACAAATTGACGCGATGGTGTGCTTTTTTATCACCTTGGGGTGTTACAGTATGCTGCGTTTTTTACTGTTAGGCGGACATTGGCGTTGGTATTATTTGAGCTTTTTCGCAATGGGCATAGGAGTGATAACTAAAGGCGTTGGCTTTTTGCCAATTCTTATGCTCATTCCCTTTGCTGCTGCCAGGGCAATGAAAATAACGCCAGCGATTACCCAAGGTGATATCAAGTCGGTCTTGCTCTGGTTTTTGGGAATTGGCGCCTTTCTTGGGGCGGTGTGTTTATGGTTGCTGCCAATGCTCTGGCAAGTACACGTGAGCCAAGATGCAGACTTCACTCAATACCGAGACAATATTCTATTTCGCCAAACTGTCACCCGTTATGCCGATTCATGGCATCATATCAAACCTTTTTGGTACTATATTGCCTCGGTTATCCCAACGTTTTGGTTACCATTAAGCTTAGCCGTTCCCTGGCTTGTTCCACATTGGATCACGGCTTTTAAGCAAAGAGACATGCGTATTATTTTACCCGCGGTGTGGATAGTTTTATTGTTGTTTTTCTTTAGTGTCAGCCCAGGGAAACGCGGCGTGTATATTCTGCCCGCGGTCCCCATATTGGCGCTAATAGCTGCGCCTTTCATTAGTACCATCTTGACCAACAAGCCTATTTTCAACAGAATTCTTTGGTGTATTGTCACGGCAATCGGCGGCACGCTAACTGTTGTGGGTATTGCAGGGCTGTTCGATTTTAGTTTTACTCACAAATGGGCGCAAAAACTCGATATAGCCCCTTGGACTCTGTTTACGACTCTTGGCTTAGTTATTCTATTTGGTGCATTTTGGCGGATAAAAACTCGCCCTTGGCAATCCTGGATTCTTTTCTTCGTAGCATTTTGGAGCTTGTACAGTACGTGGGGTTCATACCTCATGAATGACGTAAGAACACCCAAATCTGTGTACTCCACGTTGAAAACGAAAGTGCCGACGGTGAGCACATTAGGTTTGGTGGATTTTTCAGAGCAGTTTTTACTTTTTACGCCCTATCCAACTATACATTTTGGATATCACACACGCCATGATGATCAAATACGTGAGGCCTATCGCTTTATCAGCGAAGGGGAAAACCGCTATATTTTAGTAGACAAGCAAGCTATTTCGAGTGATTGTTTCGACATCAATAAAGCCATTAACCTAGGTCATGCTCACCGTCGAGATTGGGTTGTACTAGGGAAAAACAGCACCTTAGCTGAATGTGCGGCACCAAGTGAACCGGTTCGTCGATACCACTACACCCCAGCACTTCAATGAGTTTTAGATAGCCAGCACCGAATACTTAAGGTTAACTTAAGTATTCGGTGCTATTATTAGCTTGTTTCTTAACACTATTTTTCATTATGCGATTATTACTCGTCGAAGATGATATACCCCTATCAAATGCGTTATCTCAATCACTACGCAGTAGTGGTTATGTGGTAGATTGTGCGTTCAACGGCAAAGAAGCTCTCAATACCCTGACGGCAGGTCAAACCGACATTACAGTACTTGATCTTGGTCTACCCGATATGGATGGATTAGGTGTACTTAAAACGCTTCGACAAAAGTCCTCTTCTGTGCCTGTGATTATTCTCACTGCGCGAGACAAAGTAACAGATAAAATTGCGGGGCTTGACGCGGGGGCGGATGATTACTTACCAAAGCCTTTCGATATGGATGAATTACTCGCGCGCTTACGTGTTTTAGAGAGGCGTTTGGGCACTGCCAATAGCGCGCTTGTCTCTATAGGCACTGTATCATTGGATACCCAAAACTTACATTTGACTGTTGCCGCGGAGCCTGTCTCTTTGCCCAGACGCGAGTTAATGCTACTCAAAGTCCTAATGGAAAACGCAGGACGCATTCAGCCTAAACATCAACTGGAATCTCGCTTGTACGAATGGGGCGAAGAAGTCGCGAGCAATACTATTGAAGTACATATTCACCACTTGCGTAAGAAACTACCTGACCAATTTATCAAAACGATACGAGGTGTAGGCTACACAATCCCCAAAGTTAAAGAGGCCTAAGCATTGGGTTCAATTCGCCGATTTTTAACCCTTTTGCTTGTTAGTACTCTGATCTTAGTCGTGTTCAGTGCTGCGATGCATGGCTATAGAGCGGCAATGGCCCAATCATCGCAGTTTTTAGATAAGGAGCTTAGCAGTGTATTGTACACAGTTGCACTGGGCAACGGTCTGCCTATAGCAACCGAAAAAGCCGATGAACTTGCCTACCAGATCTGGAATAACGGAAATTTAGTTACCCACTCTCAAAATACTCCTACAACACCAATCACAGATAGTGATGACGGATACTCCAACCAAAATTTTAATCGCCAGCGCTGGCGGGTTTATCGACAAACGTTAGTGAATAGCACAGTCATTATGGTTGCCCAGCCGTTGAACAACCGTGTACAGCTAACAGAGTCCCTGACCATTTCTGTGATAATGCCTTTTATCATTGCAGTGCCCATCTTAGCCTGCTTTATTTTCTTATCGGTTACAAGAGGCTTAAAACCCTTGAAGCAGCTATCGACGCGTTTACATCAACGTAAAGTGAAAGACCTTTCTCCGATTAGCTTGCCGCAAACACCAGCAGAAATGGAACCTGTAATGACAACATTAAATTCTATGTTTGGACGACTCCATGAAGCATTCGAACGAGAGCAACAATTTGCTTCCAATGCCGCTCATGAACTTCGAACACCTCTAAGCGTAATGAAAATCAACTTGCACAACCTTGAACAGGAAATGCCGGAAAATAAAGATAAATTACATGCGTTACAACACGATACAGATCGCATGATCCACGCTGTAAATCAAATATTGTTGTTAAGTCGTACGAGCCCTGAAACGTTCCAACTACAACTTGAGTCAGTAGACGCATTTAATGTCGCTCAAAAAGTCATTTCAGACATCTATTCAAAAATAGAAACAAAAGAGCAAGAAATAAGTTTAGAAGGTCATAGTGCCATTGTATTAAGTACAGAATTTGTGCTTTACACGCTACTCCAAAATCTCATCGCGAACGCAAATGCGTATTCACCACCAAAAGCCGATATTAAGGTCACGGTGAAAGCGCTCAAACACGCCGTCGTTATTAAAGTTGAAGACTCTGGCCCTGGTATCCCAGACAACGATAAACCCAGAGTACTACAACGTTTTTATCGCCATGCAAATGAAAAGAGTGACACCCACGGTAGTGGTTTAGGTCTGGCGATTGTTGGTCAAATCGTCGCTCTACACGACGGCGATATCACATTAGAAAACTCAACCTTGGGAGGAGTAAAAGTTGCAATATTCTTACCTCTAAGGGAGTCTATTCCTCAATGATTCGCAACAGGTGGCTAGGGTATGTTTTAACACTTACGATCTGTATTTTTGCCACAAATACGGGGGCTTCTCCTCTTCCCGAACATTTCATAGAGATTAAACAAAATCTGTTTGTTCCAGAAGTGATCCATATACCGGCAAATCAAAAAGTAAAATTAACCTTTATCAATCACGATCCTACACCTGAAGAAATTGATAGCTTTGACCTTAACCGAGAGAAAGTTATTTTTGGAAATAGCCGAGGCACTATATTTGTCGGCCCTTTACCAGCAGGGAAATATAATTTTTTTGGCGAATATCATCCTAACAGTGCAGTCGGTGTTGTAATCGTCGAGAAGGAAAATCGCGATGCTCATTAATACCGTCATTTTATTTATACGGGACACTCTGCCCATTTTTTTGCTTTTTACGTTGTTGTTATTACAAGTCGGTGTACAAGTTAGAACTCTGGTGTTGGGAACAGTTGGTGGATTGGGTGCGGTGTTCTTACTGTATTTCAATCTAGATAAAATATCAGTAATATCAGGCGGTGCAGGCCTTGAATTACTAAAGGTAGTTGCGCTGGTACTTGTACTATTGTTACTTTGTGAACATTACCGCAGACAATTTCTCCAACCGTCACCCACTTACAAAATAATTACAGCTCTCCTCCTCGCTTTAATAACACTCGTCAATGCAATCCACTTTTTGATTTATTCCATTTCGTATTGGCATACTAATAACAGTGATACAGGAGTGCTAATGGGTACAATTATTGGCCTCGGTATTAGTACCAGTTTGTGTATCTTGCTTTATCTAATTTTGGTCAACAACAAAATCTACTGGCCCAAAAGAGCATTGTTACTGGTTTTCAATGCTGGACAAATAGCGACAATCGCAACATTACTAGAACAAACTAATGTGCTTGAAGATCAGAATCGCATTTGGAATTCTCGCGCGTTTATTGCTGATAATAGCGAATACGGCCATTTACTTAACGTACTTGTTGGTTATGAAGCTACGCCAACCTATGCCTATATTTTGTTTTATTTTATTACTATTTTCCTCCCCGTAATCTATACGCGCCTGTTTTTTATACCTGCCATTTTTCGTTTCCCTAAATCGAGGTCTCTATGAGAGTTATTTGCAGCTTTCTGCTTTTTATGAGTGCCATTCCAAGCTTGGCTATCGCAGACAATTTTATTGTCGACAGAGTCTACCACCCCTACGTGATGCCTTTTGAGCGAGAATTTGAATGGCGTTTGACCTCTCGTCAAAATGACCAAGGCAACATTCTTATGCAACGAGTTTCATTCGGTCACGCGGTATCTGAAAAAGCGATTTTAGAAGCCTACATAGTAGGAGCGAGAGATGAACAAGACAATTTTGGTATGAATTCTTATGAATTGGAACTGCGTTGGATGTTGACAGAACAAGGGCAATATTGGGCCGATTGGGCAACCTTATTCGAAATAGAAAAACAACACAACACAAACGATTGGGAAGTGAAAGCAGGCATACTAACCGAAAAAGAGTTTGGGAAATATAGTCTAACGACGAATATCGCTTTAGTTTATGAATGGGGCGAAACGGTGGAAGACGAAATTGAAGGTGAATTTAAAATGAAGTTTCGCTACCGCTGGATGCCGGAAGTACAACCTGCCGTCGAATTTTATATGGCTGAAAATTTTATTGGGGTCGGACCTGCGTTCATGGGAATTCGTCGGTTTGACCACAATCGTCAACTCAAATGGGAAGCCGCATTTATTTCAGGTATAAACGGAGACAACAAAGACCACACACTACGATTGTCTATGGAATATGAATTTTAAATCAATGTTGTCAAATTTTCTGCTAATACGAACAGTCAAATGTATAAACCGCGTTCCTTCAACACAAAAGAGCCATGTTACGTCAATGTATCACTGAATTCATAGACTTTTTTGCCCCATTGAACAAAAATCAATGCACACGTTCCAACGTTTTTGTTTACACTGTAAAAAAATACAAAAACCGTGTGGACGCGCTTTTTCATGTCTCAGGCTCAAACTGATTCACCCCTTTCTTTTTCAGCATTAGTCAAATTACTCGGACCTGGTATCTTAATGGCAACCGCCGCAATCGGTGGCAGTCATTTGGTGGCTTCGACCCAAGCGGGCGCAAAGTTCGGTTGGCAATTGGTTGGATTAATTTTCTTGGTGAACGTGCTCAAATACCCGTTTTTCAGGGCGGGTGTCACTTACACCATTAGCAGTCGTCAAACCATTCAGTACGGCTATCGAGAATTAGGTAAAGGCTATCTCGCGACAGGGTTTATTCTGAACCTCATCGCTTCCGTGGTTAACTCCGCAGCCCTTTTGTTGTTTTCCGCCAGTTTATTAGGCTATTTTTTACCCTTTACACTGCCCATGACCGCGCTCGCCGGCATTGTGCTAGCCAGCATACTCATTTTACTCATTGCCGGTCATTACCAAGCGCTAAACCGCGCAGCCAAGGTCATCATGGTTGTGTTAGTTGTGGCTACGGTCGGTGCAACCATTATGGCAGCACAAGCTCCTGCAGCACCCAGCGATTTTGTTTCTCCCTCACCTTGGACGCTCGCCACAATCGGTTTTTTAGTTGTCACTATGGGCTGGATGCCCGCCCCAATCGAAATATCTGGCATTACGTCGTTGTGGCTGAAACAGCAGTGTAAAAAACAACACGTCACACCGCAGTCGGCTTTATTTGACTTCAATTTGGGGTACGTTACAACTTTGCTACTGGCGTTGGTTTTTCTCGCCTTAGGCGCATTAGTGTTACATGGTTCAGGCGAAACGCTCGCGACTAGCGGCATTGGCTTTTCGCATCAACTGGTTAACCTTTATGCCAGCACCATTGGTGAATGGTCGCGATACCTTATCGCTTTGGTGGCATTTTTGTGTATTTTTGGTTCCGCTTTAACTGTGTACGACGGATACTCACGCGCGCTGGCTGAGGCATTTTCTTTACTCAAAGGAGAAAATACTTATTCGGAGCGAGTGTTTGTTATGTGGCTCTCCTTCGTTGCGGTTGTGAGCTTTATTATTCTTTTGTTTTTTAAATCGGCTCTATTAGCAATGCTGAGCTTTGCTATGACGTTGGCGTTTGTCACTACGCCTATGTTTGCGTGGTTGAATCACAAACTCGTGTCTAGTTCTGATATTGAACCCACGGTAAAAGGCGGGAAATGGCTACAGTGGTTGAGTTACGCTGGGTTACTTTATTTGTTTGGTTTTCTCGCTGTATTTATTGTTTGGAAGTGGTTTCTATAGCCAAATTCAGTGCTCCTACGCGCAGTAAAAGCAACTGACAGTACCATTAAAAAACGGTGTCATCGCTTTGATAACACCGTTTTTATTCCCCTTGTACCTATTCTATTTATTATCCATCAACGCGTTGAGTTTCTGAATTAGCTCTTCAGAGACGATATTTCCGTTGCGTACCCACACCTGAACGCCGTGAGCAGGAACAGCAGCATTAAGGGGTTGGCCAGCGGTAATCACTTGGCGTGCGCCTGATAATTGCTCCTGCCACTCTCCCGCTTGCATGCCTTCACTAATCACATAAGAATCGGCTTCATCACCTTTATTTAACAGTACCAAGGCGGTTTGCGCAGTATCTTGGTCTTGTAACACCCGATAAAAGGCTGCGCGATCACCTTCAAGTGTCAACATCACCTGCAAACCTTGTTGTAATGCTGGCGTCACTTTACGCACATTCGCAATACGCGTTAATGCTTGATAAATGGGGTGACTCGGCGCGGCATCGATGTTCGCTTGACCATAATAATTGCGATTACCCACATGCTCAGCTGTACCTCGCATAAACCCAACTTCAGAGCCTTGGTACACGACTGGTATACCGCGTGCAGTGAAAAGCCAGTTGTGGGCATCAATAAAACCATTGTCTGACGCGTTCATACGCGCCATGTCGTGGTTATCGTAAAACGTTGTCAGGTCGTACACATTATTATATGGCCCGTGCATTAAATACAATGCGCTGGCTAACTCGGCGTAATCACTGTCTGGGTTTTCAAAAACACTCACCATCGCCTTTTGCATTGGGAAGTCCAATACCGAGATGTTACCGTTCTTTGGTAAAGTGTGTTGGGCGATAAAGTTTGCATCGTACTGGAAGCTTTCACCGAACATATAAAAGTTGGGGTATTGAGCGCGAATACGGTCAGACATCAAACGCCAAAACCCATGAGGTACATGGCGTATGGTGTCAATGCGAAACGCATCCGCGCCTTGGCTGATCCAATACAAGTAGCTGTTAATCAAGTAATCTTGCACGTCAGGGTTGGTTTCATCCAAATTTGATAGCTGCATCAAATCAGGGAAATCATGATAAAAGGCGTGCAAAGGGTTTGATTTATCTAGGTCTTCAGGCTTGAGGTTACTGTGATCCGCCACTAATTTGCCTTCGGCGTCGTACAATTCACCAAACCCAGGTTGGTCTACTGCCATCGTAAAGCTCGGCGAGCCATGGTTTGCCACAATATCGAACACACTTTTGAGACCAAATTTTTCGCGCATGGTGGCGGTGTAATCTTTATAGCTCAAGTTTTCACTCACCAAATGCTCATCGGCAACGTAGAAATTGGTAGCCCAATAACCGTGATAACCTGTTTTACCGCCATCTTTAAAAGCGCCGCCAAACTCGATAGGTTCACCTCCGGTAAAGGCTTCATCAGGGTTATCAACCACAGGCGTTAACCATACGGCGGTAAAGCCCATATCTGCGATAAATTGAGCGTTGTCCAACACGCCTTGTAAATCGCCTCCCATGTAACCAACGTTGGCGTGCTGCCCATCCGGCCCGTCTAATCTCAGGTTAAAGGTAGGATGCTCGCCGCCTTGATCTTCATGATTATTCGAAGGATCACCGTCGACAAAACGGTCGGTCATAACAAAGTAAATGGCTTCTTTGGCAAACGCTTCATGAGTACCGTAAAAACTGGGCACTTTGTCATTGGAATCTGGCGAAGTGGTACTCGCACAAGCAGATAAACCTGCGGCGATTAATGCAACACTGATTGAATGTAATTGGGTTTTCATACTCACTCACCTAGATATTGTGCGTTGTGTGTTGGTCTTGCTCTTTTACAAAGAACACCGCAATGGCCCCACAAATCATGGATGCACCTGCTACCAAAATGATGTACTTGGCTTCATTATTGAAGACTTCACTTAATATCCAACCCGACACTAGCCCTGAGACAATTTGTGGTGCCGCAACCGTGAAGTTAAAGATCCCCATATAAACGCCCGTTTTATTGGCAGGCAGTGAACCGGCCAACATAGCGTATGGCATTGCCAAAATGGCTGCCCACGCAATACCAATACCAATCATGGGTAATAATAGTTTTACTGCACCAGCAGGCACCGTGACTTGCGTGATCAGCAAGTTAACGTCCATGGGAGTGAGGTCTTGGAACAACATAAAGCTGGCATAACTCACGCCACCGAGAATCAATGAACCAGCATAGATTTGCTTACGGCCAAATTTGTCAGCTAGGCGCGCAAGAAACACAGAAAACACTGCTGCAAATACCGAGTAAGCGGCAAACAAAATACCTACCCAATCTCCTGCTGCGCCTTTTGCAGCAATGATATGTGCAGGCACTTCACTTACAGATTGCAAATAGGCCGGATCAAACCATTTCACATCCACATTCCAGATGTGCTGGGTGATCGCTGGCATGGTGTAAACCCACATAATAAACAAGGCAAACCACGAGAAAAATTGCACCACAGCCAACTGTTTCATGGTTTTTGGCATGTTCACCACCAAAGACCAAAAAGCGTCTTTTTTCTCTTCGCCTTTTTGAGCCTCGGTGTCTAACCCTTTGTAACGGTTGTAGTCTTCAGGCGCATATTCTTTGGTTCTGAACACGGTCCATAATACCGAGCCTAAAAGAATGGTTGCCCCAAGATAAAATGCCCACACCACAGAAGGGGCTACCTCACCAACCTTTGCGGTATTGTCTAAACCAATCACATTGGTAAGCACGAAAGGCAAAATAGATCCCACCACTGCCCCAATGTTAATCAGTAGGGATTGCACCGAATAGCCAATATTGCGCTGACTCCCCGGTACCATGTCTGATACCAAAGAACGAAATGGCTGGAAGCAGACATTGAATGAGGCGTCCATCAATGCCAGCATCATGGCGCCAAATAGCATGGGTGCCATAAAGGCCACGAATAACGGCGCGTTTGGCATTAACAACATGCCAATTGCAGCGGCGATCGCACCGGCAAGAATAAACGGACGGCGACGGCCTAAACGATTCCAAGTGCGGTCGGAAGCGGCCCCTACCATAGGTTGAACAATGAGGCCCATAATAGGCGCGACAAGCCAGAACAAAGATAAAGAATGAAGGTCTGCCCCGAGGTCAGAAAGAATTCGGCTTACGTTGGCATTTTGCAGAGCAAAGCCAAACTGCACACCGAGGAAGCCAAAGCTGACATTCCAAATTTGCCAGAAACTTAATTTTGGTTGTGATTGCTGCATAGAAATCTCTTAATTATTATTGTTCCAGTGTCCACACAGTGGCACTTCTTGCTGGAAGGGTTAACGAATCACCTAAGGCGACTCGTTCTCCTGACGCCAATTGAGTGGCGGCTTTATAGCCTTTCAAATTTTCATCAAATCGCGCTAAGTCTAGCTCAAGGGGCTGATTTTGCTTATTAATAATAACCATCACACGGTCTGACTTGTGACGGCGAAAATACACATACGCCCCCTCTTCTGGTGAATAATGCACCAGATCACCTCGACCAATAGCTGGATGTTGTTGGCGCATCTGTAACAGCGCTTTAATACGATTTTGCGCATACACTTGCTGTTCAGATAGCCCTTGTTGAGTAAAGGCGTTTTGTTTGTCACCCAACCAACCACCGGGGAAATCTTGTCGAATAATGCCGTGATCTTCTGTTCCCGGATTCGCCATAAGAATCTCAGTACCGTAGAAAACTTGTGGAATACCTCTGGTGGTCAGTATAAATGTCATGGCCATATTCCAAAGTTCAAGATCTTCATCTAACTGAGTGAAGATACGGCTCATATCGTGATTGTCGGCAAACACCACCAGGTTGTACGGGTCGCCATAAACAAAGTCAGTTGCCAGTACTTCATACAACTGTCGTAATCCGGTAGCCCAATTTTCTTCGTTCTTCAACGACTGCACTAACGCGGTTTGCAATGGAAAATCCATCACACTTGGCAATGCACTTTGGTAGTCATCACGACGAGGAGTACCCGCTTGCCAGTAAGACGTAATAATCGGGTTTACCGACCATTCCTCGCCCACAATATTCAGGTTTGGGTACTCGCTCATCAAGCGCGCCGTCCACTGAGACAAGAAGTCTTTGTCAGAATACGAGTAAGTATCGACGCGTATGCCACTTAAATCGGCATATTCCACCCACCAAATGGCATTTTGGATCAGGTAGGTCGCCAATTGAGGGACCTGTTGATTCATGTCTGGCATGGTAGGAACAAACCAACCGTCGCTGAATGCTTGTTGATCTGCCTGTGTACCGTGAGGGTCGTGTAATGCTTCACGGCGGTGAGTAGTTTGCACGAAACTGTCTGTGTGGTGGATCCAGTTTTTACTCGGCAAATCCTGCATCCATGGGTGTTCGCTACCAATGTGATTCAAGATCACATCCATAATTATGCCGATACCATGGGCTTTGGCCTGTTGGCTTAGTTGCTGGTAGTCTTGATTAGAGCCAAAGCGTGGGTCGATGCGATAATAATCTGTGGTGGAGTAACCGTGATATGAGTAACTGTCCATGGCGTTTTCTAACAACGGCATGGTCCAAATCTGAGTAAACCCCATGTCTTGAATGTAATCTAGATGCTGTTCAATACCAGCAATATCACCTCCGTGACGACACCCTTTACAGTCTCTGTCTAGCGTATCTTTGTAGGGCGCGACTTCATCGTTTTCTTTATCGCCGTTGGCAAATCGGTCTGGCGTGATCAAATAAATCGCATCAGAAGGCGAAAACCCTTGGCGCAGCGCCGACTGGGGGCGACGTGCCGCAAGTTCGTATTCCATGCTCGCCACCTGCCCGTTAGGCCAGGCAAAGGTGAGAGTCATGGTCCCCGCATTCGCATTAGCCAAATCCAGGTCGATAAACGCATAGTTCGGATTATCCAAACTATCAACATTCACTATGCGTACGCCGGGATAATTTACGCGAACGTTTGCATTCGCGATGTCAGGATGATGCACCATGAGTTGCACCGTTTCTTGTTTCATACCCACCCACCACGAAGGTGGAGAAACTTCCAATGCACATGCGGCGCTAGAACAAAAGATAGCACTCAGTGCAATGACCGCAGATTTTGCTGGCCAACAAAAGGAAAAACGCATTGATTGGGCTCCAATTACCAGTTGATAAGCGTTGCTGAAATTAACCACACCGCGTTATCAGAATAGAACGTCCTTATTCGTGTTAATGGGACGTTAACATACAGTGGATAGTACCTGTCTAGTGTAAACAGACCAACCACATGCATACGTATTCAAAATGAATCTGTGTATTTAACCATCAGGTACCAGTGCATCACGGCACAAAATTGGCTCGTGTACAATGAAAAGGGAGCCAATGCCCCCTTTTCAATTCTCATTTAGTGAACAGTTAACAACTGGACCTGCTGATAATTGTACTGGGTGTCGAGGGTTAACCGCTGCGCTTGTTTATCCCACTGGAATTCCACCTGATGACCATTTAACTCCACTTTTGTAGGTGTTTTGCGTAACCCGTGGATCACCCACTGAATATGTCGAGTTTGTGGCATACCTATGTAGCTACCTTCGCTAGTCAACGACAGTTCAAACCCCTTAGTCTTATACTCTGCCGCAAAATGCAACTCACTGTATGTCCCTTGTGAGATAGACAAAGGTGACTTACCGTCATCATCATAAAGGGTATAAGCTGAGTTGGCTTTATCTGGGTTAACCCAGTAATGCATGACCAATTCTGAACCGTCGTAATCGGCAGTGCGATTTATAGATGGTGTCATGGGCACAAAACTGCCCGCTTTTACCCATACCGGCAAGGTTGCATCGGTTAACGGATAGTTGACCATGCGGTCGCCTAAATAGCGCTTACCACTGAAAAAGTCGAACCATACGCCCGGCGGCAAAGCCACAGCCCATTCGGTTTGATGCGGTGTAGTAACTGGTGAGACTAAAAACGCATCACCCCACATATAACTTGCTGATTGTGTGAACCATTGGTCCTCAGATTGGCTCATAGCGAGTGGCCGCATCAAGGGCAAACCCATTAAGCTATTTTGGTAGGCCAAGGAATAATTGTACGGCAACATAGCATAGCGCAACTTAATAAAGTCTCTCACTATCGATTTTACCGGATCGGGGTGGAAAATAGGCTCAGGGGCAATGGCTTCTTGGGCATGAGGGCGAAACACAGGTGAAAACACGCCAAACTGCAACCAGCGTAGGTATAGCTCTGGGTCGAAGGCCTCCCCTCCAGCAAACCCGCCTAGATCAGAATGCGTATACGCTAAACCAAACACACTCATTTGCAACGCAAGTTCCACCTGAGGTTGTAAACCTCCCCAACTGCGACTGACATCTCCCGTCCACGGGATCATGCCATAACGCTGGCTACCAGCAAAACCGGCACGCATCAATATAAAGGGGCGCTGTTCGGGTTGTAATTCCCGTAGCCCTTGGTACACCATTTTGGCCCACTGATGCCCATAGGCATTGTGAACGGCATCGCCGCGCACTTTTTGTGAATTCCACAAATGTAAACTGTCATCTGGGTGCACTTCAGGCTCACCTAAATCTCCCCACCAGCCAGCTACGCCTTGTTTAGCCAGCTTCTCATAAAACTGCCAAAACCAGTCTTGGGCTTGGGGGTTAAACACATCGACTAACCCCGTATTACCGAAATAGAAATCAAATCGATAAGGGGAGCCGTCCTGTTGTGTAACTAACGCTTCAGCGTCAACCGCGCTCTCCCATTGTTTCGACGTGCTAAGAATAAACGGCTCTGTGATCACCACCGTATTGATGTGATCATCGCGTAATTGCGCAATCATCCCTTCAGGGTCGGGAAACGTATCGCGGTCCCAATCAAGGTTACCCATGTGGCCTTTCACATCTTTACCAAACCAGTAAAGGTCGAGAACAATACCGTCTAAAGGAATATCTTGCTGGTCGAATGCTTTAGCCACGGATACCACTTCATCTTGAGTATGATAGCCAAACCGTGAGGCAAAGTTCCCCAGCGCCCAGCGCGGCGGCAGCGGTTGGGTGCCGGTTGTTTTTACCGTGTTGGTAACGGTATTGGTGAGGTTTTCTCCCAAAACCACGATATAGCTGGCACTGCCGCCCTTGGCTGAAAACGCCAATTCGTTCGCATTAGTCGCCCCTATATCCAACTCGCCACTGGCGGTATTGTCAAAGATAACGCTATAACCTAAAGATGACATCACAGCCGGCAAGCCGTAATACATTTGATTAGACTCAGTGGTATAGCCATAGTGGGCGCGGTTGTAGAGTGGCATTTTGTGGCCGCGACGATCCATACCCAGTACCCGTTGGCCACCACCGTACAAACGCTCGCCGCTTTGCAATTGCATACCTAAAGCAACAATATCGTCTGCCACAGATAATCCGGAAGATTCCGAAAGCCTCAACTGGTTATCCAAATAATAGGATAGCTGCAAAGACGCTTTGTCGATGTGTACATCGGCAATGCCTGCGTCTAAAACAATCTGACTATCGGTTTCAACAACGGTGACCATAGGTGGTGTGGAAGCTTCGTCAGCCAAAGCCTGTGAAGGGAGATTATTAGAGCCGGGTTGGGTCATCGTCACGCTAAATGCCTGATTGGCTAGCGCGTGGATAGTCAGTGTTTTATCGCCTTCTTTAAGAGTAAGTACATTGTCTTTAAGGCCATATGTGTCCACTGCCGCAAACGTCGCCGACGGTGTTAAAACCGCAACCAGGAATAAGCCTGATACGGCACGCTTAAAAGTCGACGAGATCACCGTATTCAATGATAATTTCTGCACGATCATCTCACTCCTACTTCTCAAGGGTGTACACAACTGAGCCTAATGGCGGTAGTGTCACACTGACTTGCCCACCCTGCCCGTCAACGAGCAACGCGTTGTTGCCAAACGCAGTATTGAGCTGTTCTGTTAACTCATACTCGCCTTCAGACAATTGCCAGTTTTTGATTAGCGACAACGGCAACGCAAGGGTGACATTAGCACTGGCTGCGGCATCAAAATTCGATGCAACTATCACATGTTGGCCTTCAGACCATCGAGCAAACGCAAATTGAGATTGAGAGTAATCACTGCCAGCGGCCAAACTCTCATCGTGTAAGCTTTGATACTGCCCTTTCATAGCAGGATACTGGGCTGAAATGTTCAAAACGCGCTTATAAAAATTGCGTAGGGCTTTTTCTTCCGTACTTAACTGACCGCCATCAAACGCTCCATTATTCATCCAACGCTGATGAGCCGGTACGCCAGCATAATCAAAAATAGTGGTACGAGTGGGGTCGCCAAATCCGGTTTCTTCGCTGCCGTCTTCGCCCACTTCCTGACCAAAATACAACATGGTTGGTGAGCGGCTGATTAGCGCAGAGACCACCATGGCAGGTTTGCCTTTTTCTGCACTACCGGCAAAATCTGGAGACGCAATGCGCTGCTCATCGTGGTTTTCCAAAAAGTGCAGCATATGGCTGTCTATATCGGCCATGGAGGTTTGAATAGCAGCTAACGCGGCCGTATCGCCCTTCCCTTGCATCACCGCTTTTAGCGAGTCGTAAAATTCTACTTTGTCATACAGGTAATCCATTTTCCCCAAACGCAGATAGTCTCTGTACAAATGCGGTTGATACACTTCTGCCAGTAAAAATGCATCGGGATTCTTGCTCTTAATCGACGAGTTTAAATAAGACCAAAACTCCACCGGCACCATTTCTGCCATGTCATAACGGAAGCCATCGACACCTTTATCCAGCCAATATTGAGTAATGTCGCGGAATTTCTCCCATGAGTCAGGTACGTCTTTATCCTGCCAAAAAGCGGCATGAGCGTGGTAATCTTGCTCATCAAAACCTTCGGGTAATAACGGAAAGTCCTTGCTACCGTCGGGTTTTATCCCGTAATTCACTTTCACGGTTTCGTACCAATCATTGGCATCAGGTTGTGCTTCGCGCGAGCCGTTACCCGTCCACTTAGCAGGGTTTTCGTCAAAATACCCATCTGCTAGAGGATGAGATTCACCGCCCAATGGCTGGTAGCCATTCTTACTCTCAGGCACGACAAACTTCTCGCCAACCACATAATAAAAGTTGTTGTCACGGTTATATGCAACACTGGTGTCGTCATTGGCGCCAAAATCACTTGTGCCTGCTGGATGAGACAGTGAATGATAATCACGGGCAACGTGGTTTGGCACAATATCAATGATCACTTTCATCCCATGAGAATGGGTACGGTCGATAAGTGCTTCAAATTCTGCTAAGCGCTGGGCAGGGTCGACTGCCAGATCAGGGTTCACATTGTAATAGTCTTTTACTGCATAAGGAGAGCCTGCCCGACCTTTTACTACATCTGGGTCGTCATTACTGATCCCATATTGGGTGTAATCGTGAATTACCGCATGATGAGGAACACCGGTGTACCAAATATGTGTGGTTCCGAGCTCTTTGATCCCTTCTAACGCCTCGTCTGTAAAATCGGCAAACTTACCCACCCCGTTTTCGTCAATGGTACCCCACGGTTTATTGGTGGTATTAGTATTGCCAAACAAACGGGTGAACACTTGGTAAACCACAGGTTTGCCCGCTTGCGGTACTTCTATGTGTTGAGAAGTTGATAGTGTAGAAGACACGGAAGACTCGTTAGTTTCTGTGTTGGGAGTACACCCTAACGATAGTGCAGTTAACACCGCAAGTGAAACCTTGTTAACTGCGTTAGCAAAACGAAAATGAGGCATGTTTTACATCCTGAAAACCAAAACTTGGTCCAAGCATAACGGTTAACAGGATGTTAAAACACATGCATACGTATTCAGCCGTGAAATTTCATTTATTACCGCTGAACACCAGTGCAGATTCAATTGTATTAGAGCGATTTCTTTTTGAACGTTTTAACGGCCTTAACTAAGCGCTCATCGTCTTGTGGGTCGATTTGAGCAATAAGGCCTTTTGCTTGTTCAATATCTTTATTGAGCACGAGAATTTGTGCCAAACGCAATCGTGCCCAGTTTTTTTCCGGTAAACCTGCGTCTTCGCCCCATTCTTCACTTAAGTAAGTTTCCAACGCCTTTTGTGCATCCGAAGAATAAGAGTTAGCTAATACGGCATTGCGGCCCAATTGGTATAAGGCACGTAGTTTGTATGCTGCGCTGGTCTCATCTTCAAGTTCCGTGGCGATAGCCGTTTTGAAAGCAGCAGTGGCTAGGTCATAAGACTCCTGTTCCTGCAATGCAATTCCTTGCATATAAGGTATTTCAGGCACAGGCCCTAATGCCTTACTCGCCTCGGCAATCAAAGCCTCGGCATCGCCTTCTTCATTATCTAACGCAATAGAAATGAGCGCGCGATAGCCTTCGCGTTCATCCAAAGTTTTAATATGTTCAGCAACCTTAATGGCTTTTTCAATACTACCGCCTGCAATGCCAGGAGCATTCTGATAAAACCCGAACAAACCGTTTTGGTAAACAATTTCAGATGGTTCTAATTGCGCAGCTTTTTCGAAAGACTCTAATGAATCACTAGCATGAGACAAAGCAGAAAACACGCTGCTAGTCGCCAGTATCGCGTGAACACGGCCACGCAAATACCAAAGCTGTGCAGATTCAGGATAGTCATCTACGCCGTCATCGACTAGGTCCTCTAGCCTGTCTGGATCTTGTTCTAATAAAAACTGGAGTATCGGTTTGTTAAGTGCAGATGCACTCAATTGCACTAGTGCCGCAGCATTACCTTCTTTTTCTGACGATTGTTCCCATTGTTGTTTGAACACATCAATGGTCATTTCTTGGGCTGATAAACTTCCCATGCTTAACACGCCACACAATAAAATAACCGAACCAAATCGCATACCTGAATTCCTTTGATGATAAATTTTGGTCTTATTTTGTACTCATAGGTTAGGGTTAGCCTGTGCCTAAAGTCACGGCTAAAAATGTATCAATATGTAAAGCAATGAGTTACACCATGGCTTCAGGTGGTGAAACGAAAGACTAAAAAGCACAAAACGGGCTTGTAGGCCCGTTTTGCAGTATTGGCTGATCCAAATGTGTTAGTAGGTTGGCCAACCACTTGAATCCCAGTTTAGGGTACTGATCAATAATTTTGGTGTACCGCTGTCGGTTGCATCATAAGCGTGACGAACCATCACGTCGGTATTCAGTATGTCTTGACCACCAGGCCCTACCCATGTGCTATTGCCCGCATCAAGAGTACTGCCGCCACTATTCAACATATCCACGCCATTTTTATCCAAATAAGGGCCTCTAATGTCAGTAGAACGGCCGTAAACGATGTTGTAAGTACTGTCGACTCCGCTGCAACACATGCCCACTGAAACAAATAGATAGTAATAACCTTGACGATAGACAATAGTGGGGGCTTCAATACCACCTGAGCGTGCAGCCAAACTGTACATTTCCCCAAAAGGTTTCATGGTCATGGGGTTAACTCGCATTAATTTAATGCCTGAATTCCACGAGCCGAATGCCAACCAAGGCGCGCCGTCTTCAGCAATAACGAGGTCAGGGTCAATGGCGTTGTAATCGTTGCTGTTTGTGGTGTTGATCACAAGACCTTCATCTTGCCAATCACCGGCTGCGACTGATGAAGCTGACGCTAAACCAATGGCAGAAACACGAGAGCCGAAAGTAGAAATAGAGTAATACAACCACGGCGTACCGTTGTAGTACTTTAATTCCGGTGCCCATACGTCAAGACCGTCGTGGTCTGGCACATAAGAACTCCACCAGCTTAGTCCGCTAGGAAAAATAGCTGCCGCACCAGACCAATTTACGCCGTCAGAGGAGTATTTACCGTAAATACCCGGGCCAGTTTGAAAAATCCACCAGGTGCCGTTTTCATAGCCGATGGTAGGATCATGGGTCACCAAGTTACCAGTCAACGGCCAATGATTGGGGCTGCCGCCTGTAGTTGAAGGGTCCCAAGGTGCAGATTCAACATCTGCCAGCTTAGTGAGTTGCCAGTGCTGAGCGTCGCCTCCCCAATAGCCCCATTGTGCAATGTTGGCACCATCTGAGGTATCAAAGTTATACAAATCCAAGGCTTTGCCACTGTTACGGTTAATCAAACTGTAATAGCCATCACTTTGTTGTGTGATGGTCCATTGCTGACCAGCGCCTTCAATATACTCGTACTGCACTACATTGCCACCATCGGCTGTAGACCATTCGTAAACTTCCAGTGCTTTGCCACTATTAAGATTAATGACAGAGTAATAGCCATCTTCGGTTTGAGTAATGATCCAACGTTGGGTGTTATGTCCATTTGACGGCCACTGCTGCACATTCGCACCGTCACTGCCCAATGCATTAACCACCTCTACGGCCTTGCCACTGTGTTTAGAGGTTATCGTATAAACTCCATTATCAATGGCGATCGCATGGCTGCTTATTGCCAAAGAGGCCAATAATAGGCTGTGTTTTTGATAGCGCTTCAAGCGATGTAAACAAGGTTGCAGCCACAGTGCAAAACGATGGCGCAGTTGAACGGTGCTTTTCATTGTTGTCTCCTGAGTGTGACGAGTTAAAGGGTGGTTAATCTTTATTTGTAATATTTTATTATGTTAATACCATATAGTATTTTTGTAACAGATCAAGATAGGTATTTACTTTTTCAATTGATACTTATTATCATTAGAGGTCTAAAACGCAGTAAAAGATAACGCAACCCTGAACAAAACAGAGGTCGAGGCATTTTTTCTTTGAAGATATTGAAAATGTGCCTGATAATCAGCGATGTGTTTATCGGTTTTAAGAAAAGGACATTCTGCATTGACACAATTATCTTCTGTGCCAGACCAAGCATTTGACTGGTATGATGAATATACCCACGGCGATATTAGCCATCGCGTTTTTATGACACGTGTAAGCACGCTGTCTGCTGACACGACACCTATGAACCTTGCCTGCCCCAATGGCGAGAACACAGACTACATAGCTGGCAACGACCCAGATATACTGACAACCTATCGAACGTTTTCTTCTCCCGAAGGGCATGGTCAAGGTAAAGGGTATTGGGTGTCTCCGCGCAATATTGCTGAAAAACGCCCCGCTGTGCTTGTACTTCACGAACAGGGTGGCCTAACCCCGTACATTAAAAACATTGCACGTAAACTGGCGAAGGCCGGTTACATTGCATTTGCCCCTGACGCACTGCATTCACGTGGAGGCTATCCGGGTAATGAAGAAAGTGGCATTAAATTAACCCAAGCGTTAAACCAAGACAGCATTGTTCACGACTATATGGCCGCCATTGACTTTGTTCAGGCACAAGATAATACAACAGGTAAGGTTGGTCTGATTGGATTCGGTTTTGGTGGGGAATTAGCAAATACTATTACAACCCGTGCACAAGCAAACATCAGCGCGGTTATCTCGTTCAACGGTACGCCTGAAAAAATAGGTAACCACGAGCAAATTCACGTCCCGCTGCTCTTTCATTTTGCCGAGCACGATATCCAAACCCAAACAAAATGGTTAACTTACCAAGGTCAGTTAACACAAAAGGCTGTGCCTTTTAATGCCTATCACTACCCCAAAACACACCACGGTTTCCACAATACGGCGACGCCATATTTTGATAACGACGCCTCGGTATTAGCGTGGGATCGCACATACCAATTTTTGCGGGAAAAGCTCTGCGACGGGAATTAACTTAAATAGCATTGCGTTTGTTTTACTTCGCCCCCACACTAGCAAGTAATCTATTTGCGAAAGAGAAGTGACAATGAAAAAGGACGTAAGCTTAGCATGGGAAGATAGACGCCAACCTCGCACACAATCCCGCGACGGCGATCATCGCTCTCCTTATCAGCGCGATAAAGCAAGAGTCCTTCACTCCGCGGCATTTCGCCGCTTACAAGCCAAAACTCAAGTGTTGGGTGTTGGCTTGTCTGATTTCTATCGCACGCGTCTCACTCATTCACTCGAAGCAGCACAAATAGGAACCGGTATTGCTGCGCAGTTACAAGGGAAGTACCCAACGCTAACCGACGAGATTGGTCTAGACCCTCATCTCATTGAAACCTTGTGCTTAGCGCACGACATTGGTCACCCCCCCTTCGGTCACGGCGGAGAAATTGCGCTCAATTACATGATGCATGACGCGGGTGGCTTTGAAGGCAATGGGCAAACCTTTCGCATCGTTACGCAACTAGAACCTTATACCGCATCATGCGGCATGAATTTGAGCCGTCGTTCTATTTTGGGTTTAATTAAGTATCCTAATTTTCTCGATACCTTAACCAACACCGCTATTATTGCCGACAAACAGCCAGGCTTGCGTCAGGTTAAAGCGGATAAATGGCATCCACCAAAGGGCTTATTTCGATGCGATGAAGCCTTGTTTGATTGGGTCATTGCGCCCTTGTCTAAAGAAGACAAAGCGCGTTTCGTCGAGACCAAGTCAATCAGCGGCAAACACAGCAAAACTCAATACAAGTCGTTTGATTGCTCGATTATGGAATTGGCAGATGACATTGCCTACGGTATCCATGACCTCGAAGACGCGATTGTAATGGGCATGATTAACCGCTTAGATTTTGTCGAAGGACTACTGTCACCATTGGAGCAAATTGACGTACCAGGGTTATCTGGTTTACTCCAAGGAATGGACAAAAAGCTCTTTAGCAGTGAACATCACGAGCGAAAAAACGTGATTGGGGCATTGGTAAACTGTTTTATTACCGCTATCACCATTGTTTCTCAAGGCAAGTTTTCAAGCCCATTGCTGGAGTATCAAGCATCGTTGCCAGCACCCCACCAACAAGCTCTCGAATTGTTTAAGCAGTTTGTCTATTTCAAGGTCATTCGCAAACCCGAGGTTCAGTTACTCGAATACAAAGGCCAGCAAGTCGTTATGGAGTTATTTGAAGCATTTAGTTCTGATCCCAGCCGACTGTTACCAGAAAACACCCGAAAGCGTTGGCGAATCGCCGAAGAATCACACAACGGCCCCCGTGTGATCGCAGATTACATATCGGGCATGACCGATGAATTTGCCTCACGGCTTTATTCAAACATGTTTGTGCCCAAACGAAGTGGCCCTCATGATACGTTGAGTTTATAACCTACTCTTCAACGTTTAACCGCCCGACGGCGTCAAAACCAATATCAAACAAGACACTTTCATCTTTGTCTTTAACGACACCGTCGCCGATCACCTGTAACCCAAGTGCGTGTGCTAAGTCGGCAAGCCCTCTTAAATAAAGTTGATTGGCCTGATTGTTGACAATGTCGTAGACAAAAGCACTGTCTACTTTAATATGGCTCAATCCAAATTCGTGCACGTTTAACACTTTAGAGAAACTGTCCCCTACCCGTTTCAAACCAAGTTTCACGTCAAACTCATGGGCGATAACACAAAACTCACTGAAGATATCGAGATGTGTAACCACATTGCTTTCTCTAAATTCAATAATTAACCGCTTACAGGCCTGGGGATTCGCTTTAAACAACTGGCGAATTCGCTCGTGTGATTCGGGTTGCATCGTCTCGCCAAACAGTAAAATTGCGAGTGACACATCGGTGTGTTTTTCCAAGTATTCCAATGCTAATTCAATAAAGTGTACGTCGAGATCAACCAGCTTATTTACGCGTCGCATAATATCAGCAAAGTAACTAACGTTACGGGGTTGGCCTTCATATTCAAGTTGCATCAAGGCCTGATTGTGGATTACGGTTTCATGAGCATCCGTCACAGGGCTGAGAAAAAACGTCGCAGAATCGATAACCTTATCGATGGTTTTCATCCAGCCCGCGTCAGTATCAAACTGTCGCTCTACTGCTCGCTCAGACGAAAACAGGCAATTAATTGGTTGATCGCCCTTTTGCGCAAACTCCAATAACTCGTCTACTCGTTCCATCAAACTATAACTAGCTTCCATGGTATCGAGATACACACCTGCAATATCCACTTTTAACGCGCTAATAAAACTGTCGTCATAATTAAGTTTTGAGAAATAGCCCTCTACCGCTTTCTGAAAAGTCGCAAAGTCCTGAATGTCTGTCAGTAGAACCATGACTTCCGTTTCATTGACTCTGGCCAACCTGACATCCGTATAAAGTTGCTCATTTTTCGCGTAAAAACGCGTCAGCATGGCGGCAAATTGAGCGAACACACTGTTGAAATCTTCCTTTAGGTAAGACTGCACATCGACACCGCCTTTTACACCTAAGCTATGCACGATGAGCGCATTTTGACCATCTTTATCTCTGTAGCGAAGTTGTGACTCTAAAATAGAAAAGAACGCATTAATATTGGGCAACCCCGTAACCTGATCGTACTGGCTGCGAAAACGCGCTTCCTCCAACCGTTTGTTGTTTTCAATTACAATAGTTTTAAAGCGATCAGCTAAGGAATTCATTGCGCGCACTACGCGTGCAAAGTCAGAAGTCCAGGGTTTGGCGATAGTGATAAATCGCCGCTCAGAGAAGCTATTTGCCTGATTAACAATACGGTTTAGTGGTTTAAGAATAACGTGTAAACAACCGGTCCCGATTACCCCAACCACAAAAAACAAAACAACAATTAACAGCATGTAGTACCGGCATTTGTCCCAGAGCATGTTAATTGCAAACGCCGTTTGACTCTCGAGATGAAGCGTGCCGAAAACTGACCAGCCTTCGCTCACCTGCGCTACGCCTTCCTTAACGTTAAACTTTGCAAATTCCACAAACCAAGATGGCGCTTCGAGAAAACTGTCATCATCAAAGGTTATCTCATTAATAACGCTCTGATTTTCGTCTACTAACGTTATTTTAGAATAATGGCCCGAGTCGAATTTCGCAGCCATCAATAACTCGATTGTTGTGGGAGATTTTTCCGACTGGGTTAACACCAGCGCTAGTGAGGTAGCATTATCAACGTTTTTGAGAAACAGCTGTTCTTCAAGCGTTTCTCGCGTTGAGGTAAACAGCATATAGAGGCTGCCTACCGAATTTAACAGCATTATTAAAAAAAGTGATAACCACAGCTGACGAGTTAAGGACATAATAATCTAACACATCGTTTTTATTACCTTAGCAAAGGTAATCATAAACCTCGCGCCCTCGCGATAATTCTCGTCAATTTCTATTGACCCTTGTAATTTGTCTTTCACTAAATCTCTAATTATCGCCATCCCGAGTCCACTGCCTCCACTCTCTCGTTTTGTCGTAAAGTAAGCGTCAAACACGTTATCTTGAATATCGTCACTGATACCACAACCATTGTCAGCATAGTTAAACAGCACTTGGTTGTCTTTCACTGTCGCTTCGATGGTAATTTCAGGGTGAGGCGTGTTGTCAAAGGCATGAGTAATCGAGTTAATTAGTAAATTAGTGATCACCTGAGACAGATACCCAGGAAAAGACTGCATTTCCACCCCTTCGGGTACCGATACGTTAACCTTAATTTGTCTTTTGTTGAGCTCGGGTGTCACGCTAGATACCAAGCTAGTCACCGCTTTTTTCAAATCAAACTTAATCTTGTCGTTCGACGATTGGTCAACTGCCGTAGATTTAAAATCTTTGATGATTTTGGCAGCCCGCGACAAATTATTTTGAATCACGTCACAAGACTCTTTGCCAATATCGACAAAATCTTCAAAACTCTCCTGATCCAATGCCCCTGTCTTAAATTTGTTGTCCAACGTGGTGAGTTCGTCAATCAGGTTACTCACACTGGTGATCGACAACCCTAAAGGGGTGTTTACTTCGTGGGTCACCGACGCCACCAAAGAACCAAGCGCCGCAAACTTCTCTCCCTCAACAACCTGATGTCGTAACTTGGTCTCCATAGACTTGAGTTGTTGGATTTCCCTACGGTAAAAAATGCAATCAACCCTTTGTTTAGCCTGCACTAATAAGGTGATAATCAATTTAAGTGCGTGATGGACAAGTGGCGAGATAGGTGTGTCAAAATCAAGAACTAGCACTGCAAATAAGGTATTTTCGCCCCACATGGGGAGGTGGCATGCCTGCTCGCTTTCACCTGTGGTGATCTCACGTTTAATTTCCTGAACAAGGTAATCCTGCCCTTGCATATCAATACAAACAGGAACGCCCTCTGACAGCGCTTTAAAATAAAGTGGCATTTCCCGCTTATTGATTTTCTCTGATGTTTGTTGATTAACTGAATCAAAAATACAGTTCAATTCATCTTGCGCGGGTGTCATTTCAAAAATGCGTAAACGCGCAGCCTGAATGTCATCAACAATAAAAGCTTTCACAAAACCGAACGTTGAATAAATATCTCCGCTCTGCCAATGGGTAGTTGACATCAGTTTGTCGAGTAACTTTTGATCAAATGTATCCATAGTGCCTGTTAATCCGGAAACTGTTCACGAATAGCCCAAAAACCGTCGAAATCTTCAACAATAATATCGACTAGTTCGGGCTGAAAATGACGACCACGTTCTTCTTTCAACACGTTTAAAATTTCTTCTTTACCCCAAGGCTCTTTGTATGCCCTACGTGAGCCTAGGGCGTCAAATACATCGGCAATGGCAGCAATTCTGCCACTAATCGGGATATCTTCCCCTTTCAAGCCTTCAGGGTATCCTGTCCCGTCCCATTTTTCGTGGTGCGTCAGTGAGATTTCTGCCGCGAGCTTCATCAATGGCTTAGTCGATTTATTTAAAATATCGTACCCCACACTCGCATGAGTTTGCATCAGGGCCCATTCATCAGCATCAAGTTTGGCTGGTTTATGAAGTATGGCATCGGGAATGGCTACCTTACCCAAATCGTGTAATGGCGAAGCACGCTTGATGTTCAACGCTTGCTCTTCATCAAGGCCTAATGCTTGGGCGATTTTATAACAAACAAGTGACACTCGTTTTACGTGAGCGCCGGTTTCTTTACTGCGCATTTCTACCGCGTCACCGAGTAAATAAACCAGCTCTCTTTGCGTATCTTTGATTTCTTCGTTAATCAGCAGGTTTTCGTAGGTCAAAGCCACATTAATGCAGTAAATTTCGAGTAACTCCCGCTGTTGCTCAGATAAATCGCCTTTGGTGTCCACGAACAACAGGTTTTCATAGCCGCTTTCAGTCTTGGTATAAAACACATAACCATCGTCAAAATAAATCGACTTCTTCTGCTGAAATGCATCTTCAAAGTAGGTGCGAACCTTGTCTGGCATCGCCGTTACCTTTTCTACATTTAATGTGTCGGCCAACGAGCCCGTTGCTGCCAGTACTGTGCCATTGAATTCGGTGTTCCCGACAACTGATGAGCAATAAATAGCACTCGAATCTAACTGCAAAATGTTCATAATTTCTTTTAGCACCGCGGAGGCGAACTCACCCAACGCGTTTGGCTTTAACATTTTACTTGTGCTTTCAATTACTTGCCGCAAACCTTTGCGATGTTCTTCAATGGTCTTAAGGTCGCGATACGAACGCAGCCCGCTATACATGAGCGTTTTTAATTTCTGGCTCGTTAACTCTGTTTTTTCTTTGTAATCGTTAATGTCATATTTCTCGATCACTTCATGCTCTGGCGCTTGACCGGGTTGGCCAGTTCGCAATATCAACCGTGTGAGGTTATTGTTTAATTCTTGTCGCACTCGCTTTACTAAGTCTAAGCCGGCATGGTCGTTTTCCATCACAACATCTACCAAGGCAACCGCAATATCATCGTGTTCAGTGAATACCTCAAACGCTTCTTGCCCAGAGTAGGCATGTAAAAACTGCACTTTTTGATCTTCAAACCGAAAACGCTTCAAGGTGAGTTCAGTTACTCGGTGTACTTCGGTCTCATCGTCAATAATGAGCGCTTTGAATGCAGGTTTGGTTGATAGTGGCTCTTGAGCACTTTCTTGTTTTACCGCGGCCTGATTCGCAAATAAGGGATTAAAAGTCATTTACCAACTCTCCTTAAGACAGGTCTTTAATTTGAAATTGAACCCAAAAACCAGTGTTGTTGTCACTGCCATAATGAACATCTGTTTTTAATTTACCCTTCAGTAAATTGTGTACAACCGACAGGCCCAATCCCGCATTGCCGGCACCTCGTTTAGTGGTATAAAACGGTTCAAATACCAACTTTAATTCTTCGTTACTTACGCCTTTTCCGTTGTCTTCAAAACGCAGGTAAAAACCGTCGATATCGGAGAACAGCGTAATTCGGATCAAACATTCACTCTGTGTGGCACTAAAACCATGGAGCAAAGAATTAGAAATAAGGTAGGTGAGTATTTGCTCGATCACACTGGGGAATGTGTGCACTCTCACCGTGTCTTTCTCGACAATGTCAAAGGTCAGGTTGTCTGGTTTAGACACTTCTTCAAAGGTGTGCGTGAACTTTTTCACCAAAGCACCAACATCCGTGCTTTCCATTTCACTTTCATCGTCGGCATTAACCACTGCCACGCGTTTAAAACTAGAGACTAATTTAGACGCTCGCTGCATGTTCTTTAAAGACAGCTCCACCAAATCAGTGGCCGCAGAAATAAAATCTTCGAACTTGGCACTGTCTAACACGCCAGCTTTGAAATCTTGCTCTAGATCGCTCACCAACTCTCGTGTGTGGGACAAGCTGGTGATACTGATCCCGAGCGGGGTGTTCACCTCATGAGAAATACCCGCAACTAAGCCGCCCATGGCATTGAGTTTTTCGTTCTCGATCAGTTTATCTTGGGCAAATTCCAACTGGGTAAGTGCGCTCTTCCTCTCTTCACTCAAACGCTTAAACGACGAATAAGATGAGAGTAAATAAAACGCTAACCAAGCTAACCCAACACCCACTATTGGAATACCAGCATAAACGACTTCGGTAATGTTAAAGGGCTTAGCAATTTCCACGTCCCACTCTGTTTCAAAATAATGAATTTTGCCCGAATAACTGTCGCTAAAATCCGGCTCATCTTCGTTGCTATAGCTTTGAAACACCGTATTAGCCTTTGCGGTTTGATCGACAATGCGATAATTACCCGTCATTTTATTGTCGAGGACTTGAGCACTCGCTAGGCCAAAGTCCATTACCATATACAAATAGCCGCGATCTCCGTCTAACTCGTAGAGGATGCCCATGAACGATTTGTCTTTAAAAGTAAAAGTACTGATTGTGGTAGGCTGGTCAGGATTGCTCTGGTGAATACCGGCTAAAGTTGCAATATCATCGCGATATACCTGCTCGAGAGAAGCGAAATACGGATACACACTGGAGACTTCTTCGTAAATAATTTCTACCCGTTCACTTGCAGACAGATAAAATATCGCTGAAATAAAATCGTATTGCTCTAACGCCAAGTCGGTGAAAGTCGAAAATTCTTCCTCATCGACATTACTCGAAGAAAGGTAAAAGGCGTTAATAGAACGCAATGGATACTCCAAACCCTCAAAGCGCTCTTGCAAGAGTTCGTTGTATTCTTTAGCCGGGTCGTAAAACGCAACCTGCGCTTCTTGCGCTCTTAAAATAAGGTAGAGCCAAGTACTTAACACAATAATGATAATCGCAAAAATAGCGCTAAGTTGATGCGCGGTTTTCTTTTTCATGCCTGTGATGTCTCTTAAGAGCGTGCCGATTCTATAGGTATAGTCCACTTTTTCACGTCATTCCAATTGCTTAAAGGTGCCAAGTTTCAAAAGTAAGGCCACACGATCTTTAACGTCATACTTTTTTAAGATAGTGGTGACATGTTGCTTAACTGTTCTTTCAGTAATAAAGAGGGCTTCGGCTATGGCCAAATTAGACATGCCCATCAAAATGCGATTGACCACCGCTTTCTCTCGTTCAGTCAACAGAGAGGGGGGACCGTTAGCAAGTGTAAACCGTTCGTGCGCGGCCAATTTATGTATTGTTAACGACAGTAGTTCTTTAGGGATCCAAATTCCCCCGCTCTGCACTGCCTGAGTCACTGTATTCAGCACATTTTCAGAACACGAAACATGACAATAACCTTTTGCGCCTACCGACAAGGCAGCGTGCAACTCGCTTTCAATCAGCCGATGAGTCATTACCACCACATAGCGGGTCTGGCTCGCAATGTGTCGCGTTATTTCTCCCCAATCGTGAGTGTCACGACTGTTAACCCAATAAAAAGTATTGGGGTCTATGTCAGCTCCGTAGAGGTCTGCGGGCGATTGCACTCCCAATTGTAAGCTCGATGCTGGAGACACAGGTTCATCGCTCACCATCATGTGACGCATACTATCGCTCCTTCAACGCAGATGAAGTGACTTTGTATAGCGGGTTCAAGATGTAATTCAGAATAGTTTTCTTGCCGGTCATAATATCAACCTGAACTGTCATACCTGGGATGATCTTAAACATTGATTCCTGATTGCTTTCCGTTGTGTGCAGTCGCACGATATAAAACGTTTGGTCTTTTTCATCAGTGATGGTGTCAGCGCTAATATGGTCGACAAGTGCATCAATGCCACCGTATATCGCAAAGTCATAAGCACTGAACTTCAAAATGGCTTTTTGGCCGCGCTTGATAAACGCGATGTCGCTGGGAGCAATTTTGGCTTCAACAATCAACTTGTCGTCATCGGGCACAATTTCAGCTACAGGGCTACCTGGAGTAATAACTCCACCTACAGTATTAAAAAACAACCGCTGCACCGTGCCTTTAAGCGGAGAACGAATTTCTGATTGCGCTACCACATCTACAAGGCTAGTTTTTGATTGCTCTAGCGTTGCCATCTTGGTCAACGTTTCGGTTAGCTCTTTGTTCCAATTGTTAAACATCCGCAAACGGGTTTCTTGCTGCTTGCTCTGCTCTTCATCGATAGCAGAACGCTGCCTCACGAGTGCTGATTGAGCACGACTAATACTGCCTTCCAATTCAACAATTTGGCGCTCCAAACGCAAAATATCGATATCGGAAACGGCGCCCGACTTAAGCAAAGGCTTAGTAACATCATATTCTTTCTGAGTAAGGGCGAGAGTGGTTTGATACTGAGATATTTCGGCATCGGTAGACGACATATCCTGCTTTATCTGGTCTATACGATTTTTTGAAGACGCGAGCTGCTCTTCTAACTCTCGTATGTTGGAGTCGTACAACGACTGTTCATTCTCAACAATAGATGGCGCACTATCTAGCAACTCCTCACTGAAGCTCAACGGTGTGTTACGCGTGAGGGCGCGTAATCGCTGAGCTTTTGTTGCAAGCGCCAAATACTGCGTTTGGTTTTCTTTCAGATCAGAGATAAATCGTGTTGGATCTACTTTGAGAAGAATTTGCCCCACATCTACTGTGTCACCTTCACTGACATTGATCGACTGAACAATCCCGCCGTCAAACGACTGCAATACCTGAAGTTGCCTTGAGGGAACAACCTTCCCTTCTCCCCTTGCCACTTCGTCTATGGGTGAAAAATAAGCCCACACTAAAAACAAAACGATGGCTGCAATCATGCAATACAAGAGCACTCGCGCTCGCACAGGTGTTTGTTGCACACGCGCCCATTCAGACTCCAGAACCCAATCCTGACCAGAAGGCACTGTCCACCAACTTCTCACCCAACGCTGTAACATCCGTGGCCCTAACATACTCTACAACCCCTTACGTACGCGCTCGATTGGCAAGTTGTTTCATTACCCCGTCTTTGCCACCATCAACAATCACGCGTCCTTGGTCGAGCACGATCACGCGGTCAACAAGGTCGAGTAACGACATACGATGGGTATTCAAAATTAGCGTTTTACCTTGGGTTTCACTGTGTAGTGTCGCCACTATTTGCTGTTCTATTGTCGAATCCATAAATGAGGTTGGCTCATCAAAAATGAACATATCTGGCGACTTCAGCAAGGCGCGCATCAAGGCTACCGCTTGTCGTTGACCACCAGACAACAAAGCGCCTTTTTCACCCACTTGCATATTGAGTCCGTCGGGATGGCTGTTGACAAATTGACTCAGTCCCAATCGAGTCAATAATTCCCAAATGCGGTCTTCATTAACCGCATTAAACTGGGTGATATTGTGTTTGAGCGTGTCAGAGAAAAGCGCGATATCTTGCGGTACATAACCCACACATTGACGCAAAAGTGAAGGCTGATATTGCCCTAAATCGATGTTATCCAATAAAATTTGCCCCGACACAGGCGCCATCGACTTAAGCAACAAGCGGTTTAAGGTACTCTTACCGCAACCATTTTTACCTAAAATAGCAACATGTTCGCCGGGTTGAATTGTAAAGTGTAAGCCCTCTAACTGATTTTTTGATACTTCGGGATAATGAAAGCTCAAATGTCTGAACTCTACTTTGCCTTTTATTCGTGAGTGTTCCGTCCACTCTTTGTCGCGTTGAGCTTCGTCCTCCCTCTGCATAATTTCGTCTAGCGCAGAATAGGCAGTGGCCGCTTGATGATATTGAGAAAACAAACTTGCCGCCTGCGCAATCGGCCCCATTGCTCGGCTCGACAATAAATAGCTGGCAATTAATGCCCCCTGTGTGAGTTCATTTTCAGTGATCAAAAACACACCACCAATAATAATCACAACACCGACAGACTGCTGAATGAACAAAGCCATATTGCTTAACGACGTATTTAACATACGCATCTTGGCATTCACTTTGGTCAAATACACGGTTAAGCGTTCCCAGCTGTATTGAAAATGACTCGATGCATTAAAAAATTTCACTTCGTCAAACATGGACACAGCTTCGTTTAGTGCGCTATTGCGCGCAGAGGAAATATTAATTGCCTCGTCAGATAACCCACGCATGCTCTTTTGCACAAACGCGCTGTAAACAAAAATAATCACGCCGCCGGCTAAAATGGGGATCACTAATGGCCAGCTCATAAACGCAATAATGGCAATAAATACCAAGGCAAACGGCAGATCTACCATTGCGAGCAAAGTAGCCGAATTGAAGAAGTTCCTAATCGCATCAAACGACTGAATACTATTCACAAACGCACCGGTTGATTGGGGTTTATCGTAAAAAGACATCCCCATGACTTTTTGCATCAATACCGACGATAAATTTATGTCTACTCGGCTAGCAGCTAGCTCGACGAAAAACTGGCGAAGACTGCGTAATGACACGTCCACCATTAACGCTACACCAACGCCAATGGCTAACACCCATAAGGTTTCTAGCGCCGCATTAGGTACAACACGGTCGTAAACATTCATGACAAATAGGGGTAACGCAACTGAAAGTAACGTGACAAACAAAGATGCAAAAATAACGTCGCGATACAGAGAGGTGGTTTGCTTGATCACGCCCCAAAACCAATGCCCATTGACCTGTGCATTCACGCTGTCCTTTTTATAATGCTCACTCGGCTGAGGACGTAAAAAGATCACATAATCTGTGTAGCTTTCGGTCAATTCTGTAAGCGATATATCAGTGCGGATTTCCGACAACTCAGGAAGCGCAACCGACGCACTTTGCTTATCCAGATCATAGTCGAAGATTACGCAGGCTTGCTGGTTCTCAAGGATCAAAACAGCTGGAAGTAGTGCTTTATTCACTGCTTCTATCGGGCGTTTTGCAGTGCGACAAACAAATCCCATTGTTGTCGCCGCGCGTTCAAAAGCTGAAGGTGTGAGTACGCCATCCTTTAACGGCAATTGATTCAGCGCCGTCGCGGCAGAGAACGGCATCTCGTAGTGTAAACATACTGCGCGCAGGCAGTCCATGAGTACACCACCTTGATGCTCCCTGTCTTCAGGCACTCCATTTTGTGCTGATGAACCAACAAAACTCACAGTCATGTCTCGTGTCCTGGACTATTCCGTTCCGGCACTGTTATCAAGCGAAACAACAAACGCTTCAATGCGTCGATTCTTTGCATTCGCCTCTTCAGAAATCTCGTCAATTAAAGGTTGTGATTCTCCATAGCCCATTGCAGTAATCCGCGTACTGTCTAAACCAGTAGCAGACATCAAATAGGCCGCAACACTCATTGCGCGACGCTCAGACAATTTCTGGTTGTAATTGGCATTGCCTTCCAACGAAGCATGACCATGAATGACAACTCCAACCGTGTCACTCGACGTTAGCTGATCGACCAGTGGTTGTAAGCTCGATTCAAATCCGGATTGTATGTCTGCAGAATCCGCCAAAAACGGTAGGTTTACAGTGACCTTCTCTATTACGTTGTCATCTGTTACCTCTAACACAGCAAGCTCAGGCGGCGCAGCCTTGACTTCACATCCGTTAATGTCGATTTCAGCGCCCAATGGTGTGTTGTTACAGTCATCCCATAAATCCGTCACACCATCACCGTCAATGTCATTCACTAAAATATCGCTTTGATCTGCCGCAGAATTAATCGGGTCTGCTGGGCAAATGTAATTGGGGTCGTAGTTAACAATTTCGTCAGTGAGTTCATTCGCACTTGGCAGTGTTTCTTTGGCTACACCTAAGGCAAACATTAATTTCCCCTGATTGGCTAACAGCTCTGCATACGCTTTTTGTTGCGTGTAAACTGCTTCAGAGTAAGCGCGTTTGGCTTCGTAAAGCTCATTTTCAGAGTCGAGTAAGTCCAGTAATGTCCGCTCGCCAATATTAAACTGGTCAAAATACGCAGTGTTAACACGATCTGAAGACAATTTATGCTCATTGAGCGAAGGCAATTGGCGCCCTACACTGTTAATTTCGTTGTACGCTATTTGCAACGACTGGCGCATATCTCGGCACACGCGGTCACGGTTACTCTTGGCTTGATCGACCTGTACCAGTGAACGTTTGATGTTTTGCTTGTCGGCACCGCCGCGATAGAGATTCCAGTTAACGTTAATTCCCACGCGACCTTCGGTTATTGTGGTATTTAAGCCCGCGTCATTTCTCGATTGAGAATTGTAAGAGCCAACCAACTCAACTCGCGGATGATAGGCACCTTCCGCAGACTCCATGTTGTGATTTAACGCCGAGATGTTATACAAAGCCGCGTTAAAACTCGGGTTGGTTTCATACGCTTGAAACAGCACAGATTGAAAATCTGGCAACATCACGATTTGGTCAGAAAAACTGTAATCTGTTAGTGGTGTATCTGGGCTTAACCCTGTCACGCGAAGAAATCGCGCTGACACATCATGTAAATTCGATTGCTCGGTAATAACGTTTGATTCAGCCAACGATAACCGACCATTGATTTGCTCTAGATCTGCCCGCCTTGCCACGCCCGCTTCAACGCTTTCTTCAATTTGCTTGAACACGCTAATGTGGGTACGCAGGTTTTCAACAGCAATATCAAATAATTCTCGGTATAGGAGGATATCTAAGTAAGCTTGCGTGGTACTCAACGCAACGCCTTCTGCAGTACCTATCATTTCGTAATAACGCACCAACTGCACTTGTTCGAACTCTTTGATGTTGTGATGCGTCGTAAACCCGTCATACAACAATTGGCTTACTGACAACTCCCCTCGGTGCAGTGGATAGGACGAGTCTAATGTGTAGTTGCGGTCTAAGTATGCAGATGAAAGTGTTAGGTCGACCTGAGGCTTAAATTCGGCCTGATTAATTTTTAGGTCCTTCCTCGCTAGATCCAATTCTCGCCAAGCGACTTGAATGTCTGGATTGCTCGACACCACCAAATTGATCACTTCTGGCAAAGAAACCGGCTGATCAGATGTTTGCGCATTACCGGTGTAAGCTAAGCACGCAAACGCACTCCCTAACAACAATGAAAAAACTCGTTTCTCTCGCAAATTAACCCCACTCATTCCACACCTCGATAAGCAGTTAACACCGCCAAATCACACAAATTCAAGTGCTTGAAAAGTACACACTGAAAAACTGAATTTTCTTAACCTTAGTCGTGGTTTTGGTATCTCGCAAACGATTGAATCGTATTTTTTTGTTTATATTTTTTAACCAATACGTACCTGGGTACGATGGAAAGATCACTGACGTCTACTAGCTTTTGAGTGTAAATAATCACTTATCGGGTATCAGATATGGCTATCGAATCAGTAGAAATTATTGAAATCATTGGTGAAGTTTATGTGCAACAAGCTGACGGCTCACTCGCGCCCTTGCTCAACACAGATACGCTAGCGCCTGATAGTCCAATTGTGACAGCAGCCAACGGTGAGGTCACATTGACCATCGATGGTGAAACCTTTGTGATTGGTGCCAACCAAACACTCACACCCGACCAAGTCGCGTCGGGTGTTTCTCCTGACGAAGACACATCAGATTTCGTCGTATATGACGATTCATTGGATGCCCTTGCCCAAGAACTGCAAACTGCAGAACAAAGTGACAACCCAACATTTGACCAATTATTACAAGGTGATGGCGATATTTTAGAGAACATCGAAGCTGCCGCGGCAGGTTTGACTGGCGGTGGTGACGCTGAAGGTGGCACTTCATTTGTTCGCGTAGAGCGGGTGGACGAAAACGTCGACCCTGTCGCCTATGATTACGAGGCAGAAAACGCCGAAACCACTGGTACAGAGACACAAGAAGGACAAGATTCAACACAAAACATCCCCCAAGACACCACGCCACCTATCATTAGCTTAGATAACATTGCGGTGTCTAATAATGTTACACCAACAATTTCCGGCTCCACCGACCTCGCCCCAGGCAATCCGGTCACGCTCACCATTGTGGATAGTGACGGAAATACACAAACAATTACCGTTATTGTTAATCCTGATGGCACGTTCACTGGCGACGTTCCGCAAGCACTTGCTGAAGGTGACTTTACGGTTACCGCAGACGGCGCTGATACGGCGGGAAATACGGCTAGTACGCAGACAACAAGCAGTATTGATGTTACTGCGCCTATCGTGAATGTTGATGATCAAGGCACCAATAACAACCCAACACCCACCATCACAGGTACCACTAACCTCGATGCAGGTGATACCGTAACCCTGTTGGTAACCGACAGCGACGGCAACACCCAAACGCTAACTGCCACAGTGAATGCCGATGGCAGTTATTCTGCCGATGTGGTAACACCATTAGCCGAAGGTGACTACACCGTTGAAGCTACTGCCACTGACCCTGCGGGTAACAGTGCTACAGCCAATACCGCTGGGAATTTAGACACCACAGCCCCCACGGTGACCGTGGATGATCAAGGCACCAACAACAACCCAACGCCAACCATCACAGGTACCACTAACCTCGATGCAGGTGATACCGTAACCCTGTTGGTAACCGACAGCGACGGCAACACTCAAACCCTTACTGCCACTGTAAATGCTGATGGGAGTTACTCTGCCGATGTGGTAACACCATTAGCCGAAGGTGACTACACCGTAGAAGCCACCGCTACCGACCCTGCGGGCAACAGTGCTACAGCCAACACGACGGGTAATTTAGATAACACAGCCCCTACTGTGACCGTGGATGATCAAGGCACCAACAACAACCCAACGCCAACCATCACAGGTACCACTAACCTCGATGCAGGTGATACCGTTACCCTGTTGGTAACTGACAGCGATGGCAACACTCAAACCCTTACTGCCACTGTGAATGCCGATGGGAGTTACTCTGCCGATGTGGTAACACCATTAGCCGAAGGTGACTACACCGTAGAAGCCACTGCCACCGACCCAGCGGGCAACAGTGCTACGGCCAACACCACGGGTAGTTTAGATAGTAATGCCCCTTCCCTAACCGTGGACGACCAGGGTGCTAACAATAACTCTACTCCCACTATTACTGGTACAACAAGCCTTGAACCAGGCGACACCGTGACTCTGTTAGTAACCGACAGCGATGGCAACACCCAAACGCTCACCGCCACAGTGAATGCCGATGGCAGTTACTCTGCCGATGTGGTAACACCACTCGCCGAAGGTGACTACACCGTAGAAGCCACCGCTACCGACCCTGCGGGCAATAGTGCCACGGCCAACACCACGGGTAATTTAGACACCACGGCCCCTACGGTAACTGTGGATGATCAAGGCGCCAATAATAATCCAACCCCGACTATCACTGGCACCACTAATCTTGAAGCTGGGGATAGTGTGACCTTGCTCGTGACCGACAGCGACGGTAACACTCAAACCCTTACTGCCACAGTGAATGCCGATGGCAGTTACTCTGCCGATGTGGTAACACCGCTAGCCGAAGGTGACTACACCGTAGAAGCCACCGCCACCGACCCTGCGGGTAACAGCGCTACGGCAAATACTACGGGTAATTTAGACACCACTTCACCGACAATCACGATCAATAGCGACTTAGTTACAGATGAATCTTCGCCCGTAATAACAGGTTCATCTGATAGTGAAGCAGGCAGTACAGTCACGGTGACTATCACTGATGCAGACGGTAATAGCCAAGACTTGAGCGGCGTCGTAGAAGACGATGGATCCTTCAGTATTCCAGTTACTGAACCATTGGCCGAAGGCGATTTTACCATAGCGGTGACAGTTGCCGACGCAGCGGGAAATACTGAAACAGTGACTGCCAATGGTACAGTTGATCATTCTGCGCCAAGTTTGATCATTGACGGAATCACGCAACAAAACACGCCATTCCCTACGGTAACTGGGTCGACCGACGCGCCAGAAGGAACACCAATTAGTGTAACCTTTGTCGATGCTAATGGCGATTCGCAAACCGTAGAGGCGACTGCCCAAAATGACGGTACATTTTCAGCAACACCTGATGTCGCACTCAGTGAAGGGGCATTTAATGTATCGGTGACAACAGAGGATACGGTGGGCAATCAAGCCAATGCCACACTAAGCGGCAACATTGATACCATCGCCCCAGCGGTGACCTTGAACCCGATCGACAACACCAACGATACAACACCAACCATCTCCGGCTCTACCGACGCGGAACCGGGTACTACGGTCACTATTACGGTCACTGATAGTGTCGGTGAAACCCAAACGGCTTCAGGGATTGTACAGAATGACGGTAGTTTCAGTGTTGATATTGAAACGGCACTCCCCGAAGGTGACGTTGACGTTGAAGTGACCACCACTGACAACGCGGGTAATGCCACAACAGCGTCGCAAACAGTACATGTAGACACGGTCGCTCCATCGGTATCGGTTACCTCCCCAACCGTCACCAGCAACGAAACCCCGACAATTAATGGCCAGAGTGACCTGCCAGCTGGCGCCCCAGTAACGGTGATCATTACCGATAGCAATGGCTCACAGCAAACACTTACAACAGAAGTGGACGATAACGGTCAATTCAGTGTGACAGCCGAAGATCCACTAGCTGAAGGCGATTACACCGTTTTAATTCAAAGCCAAGACAGTGCGGGCAATACCACAGAAGTCAGCACAACTGGCTCAATTGATACCAGTGTACCCAGTTTAAACATCGACCCCATTGCCTCGTCCCCCAATAACACACCGGTTATTTCAGGTAGCAGCGGTGCGGGCACGGGCTCACTGGTTACTGCCACTGTCACCGATAGCAACGGCAATACACAAACATTCACAGGGCAAGTTGACAGCGACGGTAACTTCTCGCTTCCGGTCGATCAGCCTCTAGACGATGGGGATTACACTATTACCGTAAGTGTCGATAATGGCACAGGAAATGTGGCGACTGACTCGGTGCAAACTCAAGTAGATACACAGCCGCCAAGTATCACTTTATCTCCCGTAGGCACGGGTAACAACAACACCCCAACAATTGAAGGTAGCAGTGATCTTCAGGAAGGAAGTACGGTAACCGTTACCATTACTGATGCTGACGGCAATACACAAACCACCACAACCACAGTGGATGATTTAGGCAACTTTGACGTCACTCCGGCTACGCCAATTGCCGATGGAGATTACACGGTTACTGTGGAAGCCACGGATAGCGCTGGCAACACCACCACGGTGACTCAATCTGGCGCAGTGAATACCAATGCACCAACCCTTACCGTTGATGACATTAATACCACAAACAATACGTCGCCGGTTATTTCTGGTAACACATCTGCCGGTGCTGACAGCACTGTAACGATTAGCGTGACCGATGCCGACGGCAATACCCAAACCTTTACCGCGGAAGTGAATGAAGCAGGTAACTTCAACGCGCCCGTGCCCGCCGATTTATCAGAAGGCGACTTTACCGTTACGGTTTCATCAACAGATGCTGAAGGCAACACTGCGACACAAAACATTAATGGCTCCGTAGATACCACACCTCCAACAGTTACGCTTGATCCATTAGGTAGTAGTAACGACACCACACCAACAATTTCGGGATCTGCCGACGTACAACCCGGTAGCCAGGTTACAGTGACCATTACCGACAACAACGGTGATACACAAACCCTCACAACCCGCGTTGATGCCGACGGCAATTTTGGCATTGCTCCAGACACCCCAATAGGAGAAGGAGGCTACACTGCCGCAGTCACAGTGACAGATACGGCGGGTAATTCAACTACCACCACAACAACGGGAAGTATTGATACCACAGCCCCCCAGTTAACCATCGACTCGACCGTGACCAATGAAAACCCTCCGGTTATTTCTGGTACTAGCGACGCAGGAGAAGGACAAACCGTCGTTGTCACTGTGACAGACACCGATGGTAATACTCAGCAAACCCAAGCCACTATTGACGCAAACGGTAATTTCACAGCAACACTGCCACAAACTGTGACTGAAGGTGATTTTACGGTTACTGCAACTACGAGCGACGCAGCGGGTAATACATCATCAGCGAGTCAATCAGGCACGCTTGACACAACGCCCCCTGTGCTTACCGTCGACCCCGTGGGTGTAACTAATGACACAACTCCCACCGTATCAGGACAAACCGATTTAGACGCAGGAAGTACCATCACATTAGTTGTGGAAGACAGTGCGGGAAATCAACAGACCTTTGATACAACCATAGATGAACAAGGCCACTTCAGTGTGGACGTACCTGAAGCCGTTGTTGATGGAACCCTCACCGTTTCTATTACCGCTACAGATGAAGCGGGCAATACTGCACAAGCGACGACATCAGGCACCATCAACACCAATGCGCCCAGCCTTAGTATAGACCCATTAGAACCCTCGAACGACGCAACTCCAACCATCACAGGTACAACTTCGATCGCTCCAGGGGAAAGCGTGACAGTGTCGGTTACCGACAGCGATGGCAATACGCAAAATCTAAGCGCGACGGTTGCAAATGACGGAAGTTTCGCGGTTACCGTACCTGTAGCATTAGCCGAAGGCGCAATACAAATAGAGGCTTCAGCAACGAGTGACGCTGGAGAAAGCACAACCCGTTTCAGTTCTTCCAGTATTGATTTAACGGCTCCAGTTATTTCTGTCGACGCTATCGACAATACTAATGACCTAACGCCTGATATCTCAGGCAGCAGCGATTTACCCGCAGGGTCAAGTGTGACCATTACCGTAACTGATAGCGAAGGCAATAGTCAGCAGCTCATTGCAACGATTAATGACGACGGAACGTTTTCTGCTACGCCTACACAAGCGATGGCAGAAGGCAACTTTACGGTCAGTGTGGCTGGCGAAGATAACGCCGGTAACCTGACCACCACCACAATATCGGGCGACATTGACACAACGCCACCACTAATTGATGTCAACTCGGTGGGCACAACAAATCAAGAAACCCCGACCATTTCAGGCACCACCGATTTAGCACCGGGCAGCACTGTCGCCGTGACCTTTACCGACGTATCAGGCGCCAGTCAAACCGTGTTCGCCGCGGTCGGAAATGACGGCACCTTTACTGCACAAGCGGGCGTGCCATTAGCAGAAGGCAACTTTACAGTTACCGCCACAGCCACCGATGACAGTGGCAATACCGCGAGTAGTTCTACAGCAGGCACACTCGACACGACCTTCCCTAATGTTTTACTCAACGACCAAGCCGTGAGTGCCGATACCACGCCAATTATCAGTGGTGAAACCGATTTACCGCCAGGTAGTCAGGTGACTATTCAGGTTGTCGACGCAGCTGGAAACAGTCAAACGCTAACGACCAATGTTGCGAACGACGGTACGTTCAGTGCTGAAGTACCTAACGAACTGGCCGAAGGTGAATACGACATATTAGTGAGTGCTTCAGATAACGCTGGCAACACCGCCAGTGTGAGCGGCACGGGAGAAGTCAATACTGATGCGCCAACACTGAGCCTTGACCCCATCAGTTTAACCAACGACAGTACGCCTGTTATCAGCGGGCAAACCGATATTGCCCCCGGAAACACCGTCGCGATAACAGTGAGTGATTCAGCAGGCAATACCGAAACCTTTAACGCATTTGTTAATGACGACGGTAGTTTCAGCGCTGAAGTGCCCGCAGCACTGAGCGATGGCGAATTTAATGTTACGGTGACTGCGACAAACGAACTGGGCTTGTCTGCCAGTGCGTCGGATTCGGGTACAATCGATACGGCATCACCTACCCTGATACTCGATGTAGACGGGTTGTCGAATACCAATCCTCCTGTGATTGCCGGTAGTACCAATCTTCCAGCAGGCAGTGAAGTCTCGATTACGATTACCGATGCCCAGGGTAACCCAACCGCCATTACCACAACCGTAAACAGCGATGGTGATTTCTCGGTAGCTGCACCTGAGTCACTTGCTGATGGTGATTACACTGTTACTGCGTCGGCATCTGACGCTGCGGGCAACACCAATTCAGCAACCAGTAATTTCACGCTGGATACCACAGCCCCTACGATCACACTGGATCCTATAGCCAACGGCAACGATGCCACGCCAGTTATTTCCGGTTCAACGGATGCGCCGGCCGGCAGTACTATTACCGTTACGCTTACTGACGAGCAAGGTGAACAAGAAACCTTTACCACAACAGTCGCCAACGACGGTACGTTCAGTGTTGAAACGCCAGTGGCGGTGAGTGATGGCGAAGTCAGTATTTCAGCTCAGGTGAATGACGCGGCGGGCAACACGGGTAGTGATACCGTCACCACCACAATCGACACCACCGCACCCACGTTAACGGTAAGCGATCCGGGCACCAGTAATGACAGTACACCAGTTCTATCAGGCACAACGAATGCAATTGCCGGTACAGTGGTAACATTTACCGTTATCGATGCTCTTGGAGCCAGCCAAACCTTTACCTCAACGGTCACTCAAAACGGTGACTTTAGCGCAGAAGTGCCAACCGAACTTGCTGATGGAGATTATACCGTTGAAGTCAGCCTTGCCGATTCAGTGGGCAATACGGTTGCAACTTCTACATCCGGCACCGTTGATGGCACAGCTCCCAGTCTAACGCTGTCGCCAATCCCCGTTGGCAATGACAATACCCCTGATATCAGTGGTACCACAGATCAACCCGCAGGCTCAGTGGTAACCATTACGGTCACTGATTCTGCGGGTAACAGCCAAATTCTTAACGCAACAGTTCAAAACGATGGTAGCTTTAGCGTCACAGCCTCAACACCGCTTAGTGATGGCAATTATTCTGTAGAAGCGACGATCAGCGATAATGTTAATAACAGTGCGAGTACCAGTGTTAATAGTGTGATAGACACACAAGCGCCAACACTCACATTTAACATTGACTCACCCAATAACGATACGACTCCTGCATTCAGTGGTAGCACCGATGTTGCTCCGGGTTCAACCATCACCTTCACGGTAACCGACAGTGCGGGAAATATCCAAACCATTGATGTGGTAGTGTCTGAAACCGGTCAATTTAGTGGCACGGTAAACAGCGCCCTCGCTGAAGGTGAATTTACCATTACTACCACGATCACCGATGTGGCAGGGAATAGCACAAGTGTGTCTCAATCTGCCGAGATCGATACCACTGCACCACAACTTACAGTAACTACAACCGGGGCAAGTCACGACACCGCACCTGTTATTTCAGGCACCAGCGACGCACCTTCAGGCTCTACAGTGACGTTAACCATCACCGACAGCGCGGGAGATGTCACCACATTCACGACACAAGTCGGTGATAATGGCAATTACCAACTGGATCTCAGCGAGCCGCTGCCAGAAGGCGACTATTCCGTCAGTGCCTCTATCTCTGATGCAGCAGGCAACACCGCTACGGCGTCGGCAACCGGCACCATTGATACCACTGCACCTGTGATTTCATTGGATAACCCAGGTGTGGGCAATGACACCACCCCTACCTTCTCCGGCACCACTGATTTAGACGCTGGTGACACCGTCACTCTGACCGTGGTTGACGCCAATGGCGATACTCAAACCCTCACCGCCACGGTTCAGGGCGATGGTAGCTTTAGCGTCACGCCATCAACACCCCTAGCTGAAGGTGACTACACCGTTACCCTCACCGCCGTGGATGATGCAGGCAATACCAGTACCACCAGTCAATCGGCTGAAGTCGATACCACTGCGCCAGTATTAACCCTGGATGCACCTGGTACTGGCAATGACACCACACCCACATTGTCAGGTCATGTGGATTTGCCTACGGGCAGTACCGTAACCTTGACCGTCGTTGATGCCAATGGCGATAGCCAAACCTTCACCGCCACCGTACAAGCTGACGGCGCGTTCAGTGCCGATGTACCTGCCCCGCTCGCCGAAGGCAGCTACACGGTGTCTGCTTCCGCTACCGATGCAGCAGGCAACAACAGTACCGCCTCGACCTCTGGTGATTTGAATACCAGTGCGCCGGTGTTAACCCTTAATGCACCCGGTACAGGCAACGATACAACGCCTACGCTGTCGGGTAATACCGACCTCGATACCGGCGATACCATCACCCTCACCGTGGTGGATAACAATGGCGATAGCCAAACCCTCACGGCCACCGTACAAAGCGACGGTAGCTTCTCGGTCAATGTGCCAACAGCATTAGCCGAAGGTGGCTATACCGTGACAGCCTCTGGTACAGATGATGCTGGCAATACAGCAACTACCTCTACCTCTGGTGTTATTGACACCACGGCGCCTATTATCGCACTCGATGCGCCGGGCACAGATAACGACACCACGCCCACACTCACAGGCACAACCGACGCACCTGCCGGTACAACCGTTACCCTCACTGTGGTCGACAACAATGGCGACAGCCAAACCTTATCCGCTACTGTTCAAAACGATGGCTCTTTCAGTGCCACACCGGCGACACCTTTAGCTGAAGGTAGCTATACCGTATCGGCATCCACCACTGATGTGGCAGGCAATACCGCTACCGCCTCAACCACTGGACAAATTGATACCACAGCACCGTCGCTGACTATTACCAACCCAGGGACCGATAACGACACCACCCCAACAATTTCAGGCACAACCGATGCACCTACCGGTGCAACCGTTACGCTGACTGTGGTTGATGCTAACAACAATACCGAAATATTCACTGCGACAGTGCAACCAGACGGCAGTTTCAGTGCAGAAGTACCAGCCGCACTTGCTGAAGGTAGTTACACAGTAACGGCCAATGTCAGTGATGAAGCCGGTAATAGCTCGACAGCTTCAGCAAGTGGTAGTGTCGATACACAAGCACCGATCATTAGCATTGCCAGCCCGGGAACCACGAATGACAATACACCGACATTAACAGGCAGCACGGATTTAGCGCCAGGTTCTACGGTGAGCATTAGCATCACCGACAGCGCCAATAACACGCAAACTCTGAGTGCAGTGGTACAGTCTGACGGATCTTTTAGTGCAACCCCGTCTACCCCACTCACGGAAGGCAGCGTAATCATTAATGCAACAGCGCAAGACAACGCCGGTAACAGCGCTTCTGCGTCAACCACTGGGCAAATTGACATTACACCTCCCGCTATCACAGTCACCAACCCGGGGACCGATAACGACACCACACCAACAATTTCAGGCACAACCGATGCGCCTGCCGGTGCAACCGTCACGCTGACTGTGGTTGATGCTAATGGTGATAGCCAAACGCTCACGGCGACCGTTCAGGGCGATGGCTCTTACAGCACAACGCCGACTACGGCATTAGCCGAAGGCGACTATTCCGTCAGTGCCGCTATCTCGGATGCAGCAGGTAACACCGCTACGGCCTCTGCAACCGGCACCATTGATACCACTGCACCTGTGATTTCATTGGATAACCCAGGTGTGGGCAATGACACCACCCCAACCTTCTCCGGCACCACTGATTTAGACGCAGGAGACACCGTCACTCTGACCGTGGTTGATGCCAATGGCGATACCCAAACTCTCACCGCCACGGTTCAGGGCGATGGTAGCTTTAGCGTCACGCCATCGACACCTCTGGCTGAAGGTGACTACACCGTTACCCTCACCGCCGTGGATGATGCAGGCAATACCAGTACCACCAGTCAATCGGCTGAAGTCGATACCACTGCGCCAGTATTAACCCTGGATGCACCTGGTACTGGCAACGACACCACACCAACATTGTCAGGTCATGTGGATTTGCCTACAGGCAGTACCGTAACCTTGACTGTCGTTGATGCCAATGGCGATAGCCAAACCTTCACCGCCACCGTACAAGCTGACGGCGCGTTCAGTGCCGATGTACCTGCCCCGCTCGCCGAAGGCAGCTACACGGTGTCTGCTTCCGCTACCGATTCTGCAGGCAACAACAGTACCGCCTCGACCTCTGGTGATTTGAATACCAGTGCGCCGGTGTTAACTCTTAATGCACCCGGTACAGGCAACGATACAACGCCTACGCTGTCGGGCAATACCGACCTCGATACCGGCGATACCATCACCCTCACCGTGGTGGATAACAATGGCGATAGCCAAACCCTCACGGCCACCGTACAAAGCGACGGTAGCTTCTCGGTCAATGTGCCAACAGCATTAGCCGAAGGTGGCTATACCGTGACAGCCTCTGGTACGGATGATGCTGGCAATACAGCAACGACCTCTACCTCCGGTGTTATTGACACCACGGCGCCTGTTATC
>NZ_JBSWYY010000014.1:0-107216 GCF_056161325.1 Alteromonas sp. ABE4_545 | reverse complement strand
CCAACACTCGAACAATAAAGCTGCTATAAAAAATATCGCGATCGCAGCCTTCGGCTGCTAGAAAAAATAAACCCCTCTGAAAAAAGAGGGGTTTATCATCAATCTGCCACCTTCTAAAGAAGGTGGCTTTGTGTTAACCCCCTAAAAGGGGGCCTTCTATTCAAGGGCGAGCTGAGCTTGCTCTTGTCTTTCAACTTTCTCTTGGTGACGAACATATCGTCTTATGATCTCTTCGTTTATCCCAACTGAATCAACGAAGTAACCTCTCTGCCAAAAATGATTGCCCCACATCTTATTCTTTCTCAAATGCGGATATTTACTAAATAGCTTCAGTGCTATTTTTCCCTTTAAAGCTCCCATTAAGTTCGATATGGATAGCTTCGGAGGGATTTTTACAACCAAATGTACATGGTCTATTTGCACATTCAACTCCATTACTATACAACCGAGTTGTTTACAATAAACGTGAATACATCTATAAACATCTTTGCCTAGTTTATTCTTCAATACCCTAAACCGATATTTCGGCGTCCAAACTATGTGATATTGACATCGCCAAAACACGTGCGATGCTTGCTCGTATCTACTCATGTTAATTTCCTTTTTGACTTCGCTAAAAATCAAAGGGAGATTTAACATGGGTAGGTATACGGGCAAAGCCCTACCACTAATGATAACCACCTACTGAAGTAGGTGGTTTAGGGCTGAAAACAAAAAAGCCCCGCACTTTCGTGCAGGGCTTTCGGAATAATGGTGCCTCGACCCGGGATCGAACCAGGGACACGCGGATTTTCAAAAGTAAAACTCACTAAAAATTCTTTAATATCATTAATTTATAATTACGATTTCAAACTTTGCAAAAACTTTGCAAATTTGCCCACCAAGTTTTACACTAATCCAATGACCAAACAAATAGATCGTCTAGATATCAGCGAACACTTATATATCTATTTGCAAGATAATAGTACTCGCTGGTACGCTCGCTACAGCGTTAAGCCAAGCAAATGGATCTCACAGTCCACTAAGCTTAGGGATAAGCAAAAAGCTGCGGAGAAAGCGCGGGAGCTTTATTTTGAAGCCAAATTAAAGCATAAGCACGGCATTCCTACAGAATCAAGAAAGTTCAGTCATGTTGCAGAGCTTGCAATTACACGAATGGAAGATGAACTTGCAGCTGGCACTGGTAAAGACAACTATAATCAATATATCTCTATCCTAAACAACTATTACATTCCCTTCTTCGAAAGATATAAAATCACTTCAATCAACAGAGAACTACTGTTAAGTTTTGATTCTTGGCGTCAGGAGAAGCTGGGACGGAGACCGAAAAAAAGTACAGTGACCCAGCATAATGTCGCACTGAATAGGGTATTTGAAGAGGCTTCACTAAGAGGCTGGATGTCGCCCTTAGAGATACCTAAGCTTGCCAACACAGGTGAAGACGGGAAAAGAGTCACCGCGTTTACACAAGATGAATTCTCTCAATTGATTTTGGCGATGTCTCAGTGGATACCAAGAGCCCATACAAAAAAGTCACGTTTAATAAGAGAGCTGCTCTATGAATATATTTTCTTCGCTGTATACACAGGCATGCGACCAGGCGAAGAAATTGATAATTTAACATGGGGTGACTTAAAAGAGGTCAGAAAAGGTAAGAATACATATCTTCTCGCGACAATAACCTCTGGTAAAACCATAAAACACACTGGTCCAAGAACTGTAGTATGTCAAGCCGGAGCAGTCCATGCCATCAATCGATTACGGAAAACTTTCCCAAACAGCAAGAAAAACGATCTGATATTTCGTTTACAGGATGGAACACAAACAAAGCAACTCAGCAAAGCTTTCACAAACCTATTGGAGTATGCAAAGCTTAAAAAAAGTAAATACGGTGAGCGCAGATTATATTCGCTGAGACACACTTATATAACGTGGCAATTGAGAGAAAAGCGCAATATACATGTGCTCGCAACACAATGTGGCAACAGCGCGGCTATCATCGAAAAAACGTACAAACACCTCGTACCAGAAATGCACATCGAAGAACTATCGGCTCAACCTGACAGCTCATTAAGCGATAGTTTACTAGAGATAGCCGACAGTCAGACACAGGCATCAGTAATAATAAAATAAACAGATATTCAAATACTTATATAACACCTCAACAAGCTTTCACTCCTTTGCTTAGTCTCTTCGCTAAATACGTTTAAACAACGATTTAGGAAGCTTATGAATAGCAATATTCGCGAGGTTGGGGCTGAGTGGTTTGAAAAGCTTGGGGTAGGAAAAGCTATGTTAGCGGTTACTTTGACCACTGATCCATCAAAGTTAGATTTCAAACGACTAGGCAAGTTTAAAACGGACAAAAAAGTCAAAGAAGATCTAAATTACTTGCACTGTAAACTGAACGATTTCGTCTACGGTAAAAACTGGTTTAGAAAAAAGCTCAGCACTGATATTTATGCCGTTAGAGAAGAAAAAAGTGGACACCCACATATCCACATGGCGGTTGCATTCGATGATCCAAAATATGCAGGTTTAGTTGGCAATTACCTTAAGGGCATATGGAAAGACACACGATGTGGAGGTGACTTTAACCATGTTACCTTAATTACCGAATCTGCAGGCTGGATAGATTATTGTTTTAAGCATGTTAAAAACACAGATACAGACGCCATTTATGCATGCAAGCGGGTTATCGACCTAAATATATGAGATAAGGGAATCTGCCGGACAGCTGAAAGGATTCAGCTGAAAATCGATTTCCGTAAGTTTGTTGTCATACAGCACTACTGAGATGGTTAAAAAGAGAGAATTTTAGACTGAAGGGATTCAGTACTTTAATAGGTTAGTAATGCTTAAAGAAAGGTAAACACTCAAGACAGTAGAGCATAATTAGCAATAAAAACATAATGATAAGGATATTGATATGTACTTCACAATGGATGAAATAATAAAACCGAACAAGAAATATGATGGGAAAAAAAAGCAGAAAAACAAAACGCCCCGATAGGGCAGGCCAATTGGTTTAGACCAAATCCTCACTTTCAATCAGGCCTGTTCTTAGGGCTAATTGGGTGAGCTCGAAGCTACTGGTGCAGTTGAGCTTTTCAAAGATATTACGACGGTGTGAATGCGCCGTTTTCGTCATAATATCCAGCTCTTTGGCGACTTCTTTAACCAGCTTGCCTTTCGCTAATAACAGGAATATTTCACGTTCACGGGTGGTAAGCGAATCTAAATTGGTGCTTTTTCGTCCCTTAATATTATTGCTTAGATTGATAAGTACATCAGGACTCAAAAACGAGTTGCCGTTTACCACTTCATTGATGGCTGTAGCAATATCGTCTGCCGCAGTGCGCTTTGAAAGATAACCATTTGCACCGGCATTAATTGCTTCTGATATATGGGGCTCGCGGTCATATATGCTAAACACAATAGATTTTGCTGCTAGCTCATGTAAGGATATAAAGCGTAATATATCTGAGCCGTTGCCGTCAGGGAGTGATAAGTCTGTGATTACTAAATCAAATTCTAATTCAGTTAACGTACTTTTTGCCTCAGATACAGTTGACGCCTCAGCGCAAACCTCTAAGTGTTCTTCTGCGTTAATTAAGGCTTTGAAGCCTCGTCGCACAATTTCATGATCATCAACCAGCAGAATTTTTATGTTGTTTCTATCCAAACTCACGCGTCCTAGTATGTCACCTTTCCGTAATGCGGGTAGCAATAATTCTTTGCTAATCGCTAGCTTAAAACAACTCGTTTGCTGTGTCATTTTTGGATTCGCGATTGTCGGAAGTTATTTTTTATCTCGCAACATGGAGGCGATTGATGACACGACGAGTTGGTACTTACCAGCTGGCGTTCGTTTACTTGCTTATTGGTATACAGACAAAAAGTATTGGCCCAGTCTTCTGTTAGGCGAATATACGATTCATCTATTCTTTACTATGTGGCTTCATCATGGTGTGTTCATAGACACTTTTGCCCTGTATCTGGATGAAGTACTCGACCCGCTCCGTATTATTCCCCCCCTGGTCACAATGAGCGGGGTGCTTTTTATTCGTGCCCGACACTTATCTCGCTATTCACTGCAAGATAACTGGTGGTTGATTGCCATCGTGCTTGCAACCACGTTTATGCAGAGCTTTTTAAGAGCCCTAATCTATTTCATCGAACCAGAATTTAGTAAGTTGCAGGTAGCGGAACTTACTATAGGGTATTGGATTGGCGATTTCATTGGCTGCTGTATCGTATTGTCTGTTGCGTTTATTCTTACTCATGTCAGTAGCACAAGGTCGCTTGTAGCCAGAGCGATTGCACTATTGATACTTATTAGCTTTTTGGTTAGTAGCTGTGAACTATTTAACTGGATCACCAATACGTCCAATCCATTCTACTTATTCAAGCTACTAACCTTACTCTCGGTTCCAGTCCTTATTTTAATTTACAACTTACAAGGGGCTATGCTGTCACTGCTTGGCGCATGTATTGCGCTGGTTATTTTGCAGCCGCAAGCCGTGGATTTTTGGGACTTGCAAATCTATGTATTAGCACTTGCCATTAGCGGTTTACTAACGGGAAGTGCTTTTGAAGCGATACAGGATAAAACAAAAAAGTTAGGTGAAAGTGTAGTAGCGCTGGAGCGCACCAACGCTGATATTAAGCGCTTAACACAACAATTATCCACTGCTACAGAGAAAGAACGCGACAGGCTTGCACAGGAGCTACACGATGACGTTGGACAGTCTATTATCGGCTTAAAAACCGAAGTCAAAATGGGCGAAAAGTTAGGCATTCCTAACGAATTTCTACAGTCGCTAAAAATACAGATAGATCAGATATATACCAGTGTGTATCAGATACTATTTCAATTAAAACCCAAGGAGCTTGAGGACGTGGGTATTGTTGACGTACTTAAAGGCGATAAGTTCTGTTCCCTGCTGAATAAAAACAGTATTGAATATATTCCTAACGTTAATCTATCCAACGAGCCAGACAAGGAAGTGGCAACAGAGTTGTTCCGCATAACACAGGAAGCCATAAACAACGTTATTAAACACAGTGCCGCTTCCAAATGTATTGTCGAGCTAAGAGAAAATGAACAGGCATGGCTGTTGTCAATTAAAGATAATGGTAAGGGCTTTAATCCAACAACAATCCAGTCTGGGCTTGGGCTGCAATCTATGCAGGACAGAACGAATATGCTAGGGGGACATTTCACGGCTCATTGCGAGGGAGATCGCACGGTCATCAATATTCAAATTCCCAAAGTATAGGGCAACTAAGAATTTTTCTTAGTTTTTATGCTACTAATCTGCATGATAGTTGTTGTGACTGGCAGTAGGCTTTTTAAAGTTATGTCCATTGCAAGGGACTGTAGTGAGCCTGTTCGTCAATACCAACACATCCAGCCTGAATGCTACAAGACAGCTGTTTAACTCAAATAGTAGCCTAGATAAATCATTTCAGCGCTTATCTTCCGGCTTTAGAATCAATAGTGCTGCCGACGACGCTGCGGGATTGCAGATCAGCGATCGCATGACTAGCCAAGTTATGGGCTTAAAGGAGGCGACAAAAAATGCTAATCATGGAATTTCTGTTGTTCAAACCGCTGAGAGTGCCCTTAAAGAAACCACACGAGCACTGCAACGTATACGCCAACTAGCTGTTCAATCTCAGAGCGGAATAAATTCAATTGCCGACAAAGAAGCGTTGGATGCTGAGGTGCAAGGTTTACTCTCTGAAATTAACCGTATAAACGAAACTACCCAGTTCGCGGGCATTAATTTATTGGATGGATCTTATAGCCGACAATTCTTAGTTGGGGCTAATGCTGGTCAAAATATCGCTGTGAGCTTTAATGATTTTATCGGATCTTCTTTAGGATTATCCAATATAGATTTAACAAAGTCCGGAATTATAGTCTCTAGTTTTGAACGTGAGCCTATTTCTATGGCTAATCTTGCACCCAGCCCCATATTAAATCTTTATGCAGGAAACCCTCTAACTAAGCCTGTCCATATATTAGTTTCTACCGATCATGGTAAAACATATAGTGCTATTGATGTCTCAGTCGGCACTTCTTTAACGGATGCAGCAGAACATGTCGCGGAAGAGTTGGGGCGGCTTTCGGGTGTAAATGCATTTCGAAGTTTGGGTAGTACCATATATGACGATAATGGTCCGAGTATTCCTGATAACGTGAGGATTTCTGTTGCTGATTATGGTACTAACTCGGGGGTGGGCACAATAGGCACATCAGCGATAGGCATACACTCATCGAAAAATGAATCTGATGTTTTAGGTGTTTTAGATGGCGCGTTATCTTCTGTTGCAGGCATTAGGGCAGAAATGGGGGCTTTAGAAAATAGATTTAGAGCCACATTGAGAAGCTTATCAAACATCGAAGAAAAAACATCTGCAGCCAGAAGCCAGATTACAGATACCGATTACGCCTTGGAAACGGCAAATCTCACCAAACATCAAATTATCCAACAAGCAGCAACATCTGTTTTAGCTCAAGCAAACACCCGCCCACAAATTGCATTAACATTACTGCAAAACTAAGTATTTAAATTACATTCTTTGCCAAGGTAATTGCTGATTGAAAGCGAGCTTAGCGCACAATACAAAGTCTTGCTCTTCTTCCAGCAAATGGGTAAAGCGACTAAGCAAGGCAAGACGTTTTTCGAAATCAACCTTTTCAGTTATGTGGCGTTGATTGTTCAAGCAATCCTCAAGCTGATCTAGTAGGTTCGCAAGCTTGCTCTGCTTCTTCATATAACATTCACCGCATCCACTAGTTGCTGCTGATTTACTTCTATATATCGCTGTGTCGTGCCAAGGTGCTTATGCCCAGCTAACGACATAATAACTTTTGCGTTGACTGAGCGGTTGGCTAGCTTAGTAATGAATGTACGCCTACCACTATGCGAACTAGCCCCTGCTATACCAGTACGTTGATATATTCGACCAAACAACTGGCATAAACTGTTAGCAGAGAAGTGCTTGCCGCTTTTTTGGGATGGTATTAGCGGCTTACCTGTATCAATATGTGTGATGCGTGAGCGGTATTGTTCAAGCAATCGCTTTAACCTATTGCTTAAAATGATCTGACGCCCCTGATTGCCTTTGGTTTGTTTGTTAGTAAGTGCAACGCAAGTGCGGGCTTTACCATCCTGTTCGTAGACGTCACCTATTGTTAGTGAGGCAATTTCACACACCCGTAATCCAGCCCAATAACTTAAACATAGGGCTACTTCATTTCGAGCAGCATGGTGTCCATTGCGGACAATAGCTATTACCCTTCTAAATTCACTCTCATTTAGTACCAATGCTTGTTTCATATCGTAACCACCAGAAAAATATAACCTTTTGTTACTGTTAAGTGTATTTCCTTATGATCTTCGCCGCTAGGAAAGGTTGAGTGATTTTTGAGCGCAGTAATGGCAAGGGGTAGAGCAAGAATATAATGTTTTATGTAAAAAGTTACATTTACAAGTGGTCTGACCTGCATATATGTATGGATTTTTTAGATTAGAAAAAAAATAAAGATTGATTTTGTTGATTTACTATTGTGCTTATGATAACTTGAACGTGTTACTTGAATATCGAGATGTGTAACCTGGCATGGCAATATCATGATTGAAGGTTACCTGCAGCAAAGTCCTCCCAACAAGTAACAAAATTTAGTGCAACTTTATCGTTGCTTAACTTAATTTTGCTCGCTATGCGAAAGCGAGCTTGGAGGCGTTTATGTCAAATGTGTTAACAAACCATCTGTTTTACGGACTTCGTCAAGAAGATCGTGTCGAAAATGTAATCCGTGATTCTCATCTTGTGAAAAGGCAACCAAGTGCACATGGTTTCTTAATGGGCTCAAAGACTAGACTCACTAAGTTAGATCCTATCAGAGAGCTAATGGATAGCAGCGTTTTCTCTGCTCAAAGACTCAGTATGAACGATTCTTATATAGGTGATGGGTTACTATTTTTAAAACCATCTAGAGATGTAGTCGACTCAGATTTGGTCGAGCTTGCATCTGCAATCTATCGCTGTGGCAATAAAAATGGTTTCTCCGTCATTGCCTGCCAAGGCTATAACGGAAATTATGAAAACCGAGCTTTATGTTTTTATCGACCCCAAAAATACGCGATTTTCAGTGATACTGGTGTTAGAAATGCACGACTGCAGTTTGAAGTTGGCAGTGAAATCAGCACACTGGATTATTGGTTAATACACCAACTAGATTACTACAAAACACTGCAAAAGAGAGAATTAGATAACCAAGCTTGATTGGCTAATTAGTTACTGCTGATAGCAGATCCAATATCAGCAGTACTTTTTCTTAAAAAAATTGTAGGAATTATCATGTCGCTGAAAAAAGTAAGAGAACATTTGTTCGCATCTGAAATGATACTGGATACATCAGGAATTAAAGTAATAAGAGAAGCTGTAAAAAGTCACACAGATAAACTAATTCGTAACCTTGAAGACGAATTAAATCCACTTGATTACACTGAGAACTCACTGTGTGATCAAATAGATTTTGAGGAATACCAATCACTTCTCAGCAAATATAAAGCCATTAGAGTCACTGTTAATGAGCTTTGTATAAGTTTTTTATACGTTGAAACTGAGTCTCTATTAAAAGATCATGTCTTGAAAAAAATTCCAAACGCTCTAGAAGGAAAGCGTTCGTCTATGGAAAAGTTACTTAGAAACCTTCCTTTTGATTTGGAACATGTAAGTGGGCACAAATATTTTACTGAGCTTCGTTTAATCAACAACTGTATAAAACACGATAATGGTATAGTTTCTAAACGACTCGCCAAAGTTCTACCTAATTACAAAGTGGGTCAAAAGCTAACCAAACTCGAAGAGAAGTATAATCAGCTAGAACCCAAAGTAAGGCATTTTGCTTCACAGTTCTTAGTTACTCTGAATAACTTAAAGTAATATATACAGCGTAGAAGAAATTGCCTATGCTTTAATTTATTTTCGCATAGGCAAAACTCTGTAGAAATAGCATTGTAGATGAGAAAAACTGAATATTAACTAAACACTTTTCTATGATTGCTACATTGAATATTCATTGCGCATATTTATTGCTTCAATACTTACATAACTTGGAATTTCTATCTTGGTAGGGATAGAATTTTTATAGTAACCGTCTCGCGCAAGATAAGCGGAAAGCCTAACACTACCATCAGCAAAAATACGAATGTGGCCTTTGTCAAAAAGTGTATGTAAATCAGCTCGGAGTACAATACCATTAGATACTACGTCTGTTCCCTTACTTTTTACAGGTATAATATGGCATGCCTGCAAAGCCTCTTTGACTTTTGTTTTCGAAAGGACACAAGTGAAATTTCCAGCCTCAAGAACTTGCTTTCGGAATTTAGCTTGATTTGGTCTTGATAATACCTCTACAAATTTTCGCTCTCGCGCAGCATCTATTACTTGAGTACTTTCATCAATGAATATAGCTTTTTCTATTTCAGTTGTATCATCGTTAGTTGCAACTGAAGGTGCAGATATGTCCAAGTCAATTAAAGACTCTATCTCGACAGCTTGCTCTTCATAAATGAAGAATTCTTGATTTGAATTTGTCTCTCTGACACCAGTATCTTGAGTAGGTCGTCTACCTAAAAAGTCATAGAAGTGCAAGAAAAGTAAAAATTCTCTGGCAATCCTATGATCGTTTTCACCATCGGTTGCAACCCATGAGCCCGAGAACTGACTTTTATTTTGTCTATAACTCTGGACTCCATTTGTAATTTCTTCAACATTGAACTTATTTCCTGTCATAGGAATCACAACGTGCAGAAGTTCTTCAGTAGTAATATAACCGCTTGAACGAGAATGGCGATAAAGGGAAAGTATTACGCTTAGTATTATCTCAAGCGGTTTAAAATTTAACCCCCTCGCTACCCAACTTGATACTTCAGTGGATGTTTGAGTATTAACATTAGGTAATTCAAAGTTTTTAACAACATAAGAAGCGAATTCACTACGAGTAATTTGACCCGAAGCGTATCCTTTTCCGAGTTCAGTTAAAACGATCTCTGGTGAAGTAGATTCAAGTAGCCCAGTTAACTTCCAGTACTGCCCAGAATTTCTAAAGAGATTTCGCTCCCTTCCTCTTGCTAAGTTTAAAGGTCGCGTTCCTTCCCTTAACTCATTAAGATCTTCTTGAACGACTTGAAGAGCATCTTCAACTTCTTGGCTATTTGCTGGTAATCCTTGGTTTTGATATAAAACGTTTAGACATCCAAAGTAAATCTCTGGGACATTTAAACTTTCAGTTAGAGTCTGTGCGCCCCACTTCCATTTGTAACTGGGGAACGGCTTAGCGATACGATTGTAGTCCATTTCATCTCTGCAAGTTTGTATACTCGCAGAAATGATATCAAGCACATAACTTATTGTAAATTAAGCTAAAGCCAATTTCTTCTCAATAGGTAAATGACTGCATTGCTCTGCCTCCAACAACATATCGCCTAAAGCTCTGCCTAGTAGAGGCGGAACCGCATTCGCAATTTGTCTATACCCAGAAGTCTTCGCTCCAAAAAATTCAAAATCATCTGGAAAGGTTTGTACTGCAGCAGTTTCTCTTACTGTCATTCTTCGATTATTGCTGGGGTGATGTAACACAACGACCCCCCCTTTTTCATCCCCTCTTGCAGTAATTGTTGGAGAAGGCTTGTTAGGGTTTATTTCTCTATGGCCCAAGTGACCATTGAAGCGAAGTTTATATTGAGAATATACATGATTAGGAACAGTATTCACTTCATCAGGGTCTGGGAAGTGCGCTAGAGCCTCTCCTACAGTAACCCAAGGAGGCAAAAATTCGCTTTCCTTAGAATGAGTTTTGCGTGGAGGAAATTCTATATTTATATCCAGATCAGCTCTGACTCCGAGTATTATCACTCTCATTCTAGTTTGCGGTACACCATAATCTGCGCAATTTAAAAGCTTGTATTGGACTTTATACCCCAAAGATTCGAAGTCTTGCGCTATTTTCTTAATTACCTCTCCCTTATCCAACGACAATATTCCTTTCACATTCTCTGCAATAAAATACTTAGGTTTTTTGTCTTTGATTACCCTCACCATTTCCAAATACAACTTATTCCGCGGATCTTCTGATTTCCTTGACATATTTGCTACAGAAAAACCTTGGCAGGGGAATCCGCCAACAATGACGTCAGCATCGGGAATTTCAGAAGATGGTATGTTAGCAATATCATCTAACACCACGTGATCGCCAATATTTTGTTTGTACGTTTCTACTGCATCTGCATAGAGGTCATTTGCCCAGATAACTTTTAGACCCGCATTTATGAGACCAAGATCTAATCCGCCTGCACCGGAAAAAAGAGAGACTACTTTCATACTTCTAGCTACACTGCTTCAGTTGTTTTGCAACATGATACGCAAATTCCGAAGGAACCGCATTCCCAACTTGTCGGTAGCATGATGTCATACTCCCGATAAACTCATAATCTATGGGAAAAGACTGGACGATTGCAGATTCTCTAATTGACATTCTTCTATGGTTTCTGGGGTGTTGAATAGCACAAACCCCTCCTTTACCATTACCTCTTGCCAATATTGTAGGGGAAGGTTTATCTGGATTTGTTGTACGGTGCCCTGTGAAATTTCTATTCGTCACTTTATACTGAGAATAAACGTGATTGACGAGGTTGTGATTTTCTTCTGGCTCAGGAATTTCTTCTAATGCTTGTCCGATAGTGGTCCACGGTTTAAGGCCTTCTTTTAAGCACTTACTTGGTGATGCGTGTGACGCTTTTGGATATTCGTATTCAAAGTCTACATCATTACGGGTACCCACGAGAATAACCCGCCATCTAGCCTGTGGTACACCGTAGTCCGCCGTATTAAAAAGTCTTTTTTGCATTCTATATCCAGCTGACTCAAAATCACTTTCAATTTTCTTTATAGCCGCCCCTTTACCTAAACTCAGTATACCTCTTACATTTTCAGCAAAGAAAAATTTAGGTTGCTTATCATTAACAACCCTAAGAAATTCAAGATAAAGTTTGTTACGCTCATCCTCTTCAAAACGCAGCATATTTGCTTGTGAAAATCCTTGGCATGGAAACCCACCTATTACGACATCGCAGTCAGGTATCGAATCTGTAGGGATATCTTCTATTTTGCCGTGAACAATATGATCACCGATATTACGTTTATAGGTTGCAACTGCATCCTCATCAAAATCATTTGCCCAAACTATTCTAAAACCAGCCTTTATAAATCCTAAATCTAAACCACCAGCACCGGAAAATAACGAAACTACTTTCATAAGTCGACCATATCATCACTGTATATAAAACCATATAAAAATAACAAACCTAACCCCGATAATAAATAGACTTTTGCACGCCGAATCACAACTGAACCATAGGACGTTTTGCTTCGGCAAGCTTAATAATATAAGGCTCTATTATCGCTAATATGGCAATCGAGCTTACACCAAGCCTTTCAATAGAATAGAAACGAGTACAATGTAGTAGTTTGCTTTAAATAAAATGTAAGGCTAAAAACAAAAAAACCCCGACCATTTCTGATCAGGGCTTTTGTATGAATGGTGCCTCGACCCGGGATCGAACCAGGGACACGCGGATTTTCAATCCGCTGCTCTACCAACTGAGCTATCGAGGCACATAAACTGTGCTCATTAAGCTTCGAATTTCTTTGCAAAACTTTGCAAGTCATTTCTAAGTGCTTAGCAACTTACTTCTCATTATATCTCAGTTACTTGCGTGAATGAAAGCAAAAGACACTTTGCATTTTCAATCCGCTGCTCTACCAACTGAGCTATCGAGGCACATAAACTGTGCTCATTAAGCTTCGAATTTCTTTGCAAAACTTTGCAAGTAATTTCTAAGTGCTTAGCAACTTACTTCTCATTATATCTCAGTAACTTGCGTGAATGAAAGCAAAAGACACTTTGCATTTTCAATCCGCTGCTCTACCAACTGAGCTATCGAGGCAAAATCTTTTGCGCGTTAGGTTTGTTACAACCCGTTGCGTCGTGGGTGCGTATTTAACGGTTTTCTCGAAGCCAAGTCAACCGCTTTTTTCAAAAAAATCACCAACTGCGCACTCTTTAAGCAAATCGATTAAATAATCACTTTTTAGGCGGTGGCACATAGCCTTCGATGGTGGGTTCTTTGCCTTCAAACAAAAATGCTTCCATCTGCTCTTCTAGGAATTTGCGGTCAGTCGGCTCCATCATGTTCAACTTTTTCTCGTTGATCAGCATGGTTTGCTTTTTTTGCCATTCTGAAAAAGCTTGCTTCGAAATATTATCGAAAATACGTTTGCCCAATTCTCCTGGGTATAACTGAAAATCTAAACCGTCGGCCTCTTGATTGAGATGCTGACAAAATACTGTTCTACTCATGTTTCCTCTCTTCGCTTATAAGCGAGATTTAAGCTCTTCAATAATTCGTTTTACTGGCGCAGCTAAGCCTACCGGTATAGTTTCGTGAATATCAAACCATCGCGCATCACTGTCATTCACTTCAGGCCGAGGAGGCTTGGCTAAAAACAAAACCGCGGGCGTTATATCCAAATGAAAATGACTAAATGTATGCCGAAATGGCGTTAAGGCCGAATGGTCGTAGTCTAGCACACCTAATTGCTGCACGGCGGCTTCTGCTTGAGCGTGATCTTCTCCGTCGATCAACCCCCATAATCCACCCCATATGCCTGCTGAAGGGCGTGGAGCCAAGCGTATTTTGCCGTTATAGAACAACACCCACATTGTTGATTGCTTCACCGGAATTGCCTTCTTGGGCTTTTTACCCGGAAATTCACTTTGTCGGCCTTGTGCATAAGCTAAACAATCACTTTGCAGTGGACAATGGTCACAATCAGGTTTTGACCGTGTACACGTCATGGCCCCTAGGTCCATCATCGCTTGGGTATAGTTGTTCGCGCGCTCAACGGGAGTGTGCTTGGCAGCATATTCCCACAGCGTATTTTCCACCTTTTTTTGCCCCGGCCACCCTTCTACGGCATAAAACCGAGCCAATACACGCTTTACATTACCATCTAAAATCGGGTGTGATTGCCCGCCAGCTATCGACAAAATAGCCCCCGCCGTAGAACGCCCAATCCCCGGTAACGCAATAACATCGTCAATGTAGGTAGGAAATTCTCCTTCATATTGGGCCACCATCATTTGTGCGGCTTTATGCAGGTTACGCGCTCTGGCGTAGTAACCTAGCCCAGTCCAATGATGCAGTACGTCATCCTGCGGCGCATCAGCTAATGCCTTTATCGACGGGAAACGCTGCATAAAAGCATTAAAGTAGGGGATCACGGTCGTCACTTGTGTTTGCTGCAACATGATTTCCGAAATCCATACGCGGTAAGGCGATATTGATTGTTGCCACGGCAAATGCTTTCGGCCGTGCTGATCAAACCAGGTTAAAACCCGCTTTGAAAAACTGTCTTGCATGCTATGTTTATTCTGCACTATGAGTTTGCACGAAGTGTATCAATGTTTCGCTGAACACCGTATAGTTTGGCCGCAAAAATCCATCAAAGATCGAAAAGATAAGAGCAATATTACATGACCGCGACTGTTTTCTTACCCGGCACCTTATGTGATGAACGTGTTTGGTTGCCTGTTTGGCGCAAGTTAAATCTCTATCAACGTCGCTATGTACCATTGCAGTGGGCCACCAGCTTTGACGATATGATGGCATTGACCAGTGACAGAGTATTACCCGACGAAAAGGTTCATATGGTAGGGTTTTCGATGGGAGGCTATGTTGCTACTGAATGGGCCAAGCGAAATCCTGATTCACTCGCATCACTCACTTTAGTGGGTTATGCCGCCCAAGGCTTTGACGAGAGTGAAGTAAAGCGCAGAAAGCAGTTAGTGCACATATTGGAGAAGGGGCAATTTAAAGCCGATGAAATGAGCTATATCGAAAGTTTGGTGCATCCTAGCTTTCACTCAGACTCTATGTTCATGAATTACATAAAAGAAATGTCTGCAGATTTAGGTGGGAAAACCTTACTTGCTCACGTTAAAAGCACAACGCCACGACAAAACCGCATTAGTGAACTTAACACCTTATCTTGCCCAATACATATTGTTGCCGGTGACAACGACCCACTCACGCCACGGCCTAAACTAGAAGAAATGGAAACAATGATAAAAGGCGCGTCTTTGCATTTACTCAAAGACACCTCGCACATGTCATTGCTTGAAAGGCCTCAAGCGGTAGCAAATTTATTGCAAAGCTGGCTTGCTTAGTCTTTTTTATTTTGTCACTTAAGTCACTGTGATCACACTAATATTGAGTTAAATAGTGGCTCAAGGCATACTGACAGTGATAAAAAATCATACAATTAAGTGAGGCTAAGCGTTGCAATCAGGCGCGTAGCCTGCATAATGCGCGACAATTTTTAACTAGCAGAGCTGTGAGTAATGGGACAGTTTAAATCAGAAGCTGAAGCAGAAGCCGCTGGCGTATACGTTAGCAAAGTCAAAAGTTATGTAAAACGCGAAGGCCGTCTCACCAATGGTCAAGCTCGCGCACTAGAAACTTATTGGCCCACCATGGGTGTTGATTACCAAGACACCCCGATCAATTTTACCGAACTATTTGGTCGCGACGCGCCCGTTGTATTGGAAATTGGCTTTGGCATGGGTAAGTCTTTGGTTGAAATGGCCGCTGCAGCCCCTGAGTTAAACTTTTTAGGCATAGAAGTACATCGCCCCGGTGTTGGCTCTTGTTTGTCTGATGCTGGTGAAGCTGGACTAACAAACTTAAGAGTGATGGAGCACGATGCCGTTGAAGTGCTGAAGAACATGATCCCAGAAGGCAGCTTAAGTCGTCTACAGCTTTACTTCCCTGATCCGTGGCATAAAAAGCGTCACCACAAGCGCCGTATTGTTCAAGCTGAATTTGCTGAAGTGATCCGCTCTCGCCTAACTATTGGTGGTAAATTCCACATGGCGACAGATTGGGAACAGTACGCCGAGCATATGGCTGAAGTGATGAATGTAGCGCCGGGCTACAAAAATACTGCGTCATCAGGTGATTATGTTGAACGTCCTGATTATCGCCCTACAACAAAGTTTGAAGTACGCGGCCAAAAGCTTGGTCACGGCGTATGGGACCTAATTTACGAGCGTACTGAATAATGCTAGCGCCACAAAGCCAACTGTTAATAAGAAACATCGAGTTATTTGACGAAGGCGACTGGTTGGTCATCAACCCAGCTGATGCCTATATCGGTAACGATATTGAAGCCCAACCGATAACTTTTTTGCACCAATACTTTGATATCTTTTCGCAAAGTGTATCGGGTATAAATAACGTGCAGTTTGACAGTCGCGATGTGGCATCTAAAGCTTATGGCTTTAATGTGCAGGCAGAATCTGGCCTGCACACTCATCATTTTTGTCCGTTTTTACCCAATGACAAAGTCTATACCGACATTTTAATTCACATGCCGAAAGCCAAAGCACAACTTTCTTTGTTGTTAGCCATGGCTATTCCGTCGTTAAGTTTAGATGGGCGTATTCACCTAGTCGGTGAAAACAAAGGCGGCATTAAAAGCGCAAATAAGATATTGACCGAATTTGGCGATGTCGAAAAGGTTGATTCAGCACGCCACTGCAGCTTGTTAACCTGCCATGTCAACGCCGCAGTAAAACGCTTTTTACCAGATAATTGGCATCAGGAAATTGACTATCAACTCAATGATGTCACTTGGCCTGTTTACTCCTTACCTGGCGTATTCAGTCATGGCGAGCTCGACAAGGGTACCAAGCTATTATTAGAAAAAATGCCGCAAAGGTTTACTGGCTCGCTACTCGACTTTGCTTGCGGCGCAGGGGTAATTGGCAGCTATTTGGTGAAGCAATCTCCCCAACTAAAAGCAACGTTGAGTGATATTAGCGCCTTGGGCTTGTATTGTGCCGCGCGTACGGCCGAGCTCAACAATCAGACTTTTACCTTAACCGCTTCGGATGGATTAAAAGGGATTTCTGGGCAATTCAACCACATTGTTACCAATCCCCCCTTCCATACAGGTATAAAAACTGACTATAGTATTACCCATGATTTTATTGTGGGCGTGGGTCAACACCTATCACCCAAAGGGTCACTTTATTTGGTAGCAAACCGTTTTCTACCCTACCCGGGGCTTTTGGAAGCACAATTTTCTCCCGTGCATACCTTAGCTCAGGACACACAATTTTCGGTTTACTACGCCACTAAATAGTTGAGCTTCTACGCGAAAAAACACGCTGAAAAACATCAAGCGTCAGAAGCTGAGCACGGTATAACGAAAGAGGTTGTTCGTGAAAGTTGTTTTCGCTATCTCAGAAGTAGAAGAACTGGTTAAAACTGGCGGCCTAGCTGATGTCGGCAAGGCCCTACCTATTGCGCTGAAAGCACTGGGTCATGAAGTCACTATTGTGATGCCCTACTACCAAGCTATTGCGCAGCAATATCAATTAAACAATGTGGGCGAAGAACAAACCCTGTTTACTGGCGGTAAAGTTTATCACTTCACTGTTAAACAGTTGGAATGGCACAACATTAATGTTTACTTTGTTGACTACCCTGAATATTTCGACCGCAATGGGCTATACAGCAGTGAATACGACGCTTATGCCGACAATGGCGAGCGCTTTAGTTTTTTCAGTGGCGCGGTATTACACACATTACAAGCGCTGCAAATTGAAACCGACATCATTCATTGCCACGACTGGCATACTGCTATGCTGCCGTTTTTACTCAAGCATGATCGCAGTGCATTTTTTGCCAATACAAAAACGGTATTTACCATTCACAATGCCGCCTTCCAAGGCGTGAATAAACTTAACGACATTCCTTTTTTACGCCACCACCCTGCGGTATTAAGCCAAGTTCACGGTGGCTACATCAATATGTTGCAATCTGGCATTGAGTACGCAGATAAAATTACCACGGTTAGTCCTAATTACGCTGATGAACTACTCACCGACTTAGGTAGCCACGGCTTACACGAACGTCTGGTACTTCGAAAGCAAGATTTGAGCGGTATTCTAAACGGCTGTGACTATACCCAATGGAATCCTGAAACAGATGCGTATTTACCCGTTCATTATTCGGTAGACAACTTTGGCGGTAAACGCGATTGCAAAACTAAGTTACAAAGTGCGTCAGGCTTACCTGCTCACCCCGATGTTCCGCTTATTGGTATGGTGTGTCGTCTCACTGAGCAAAAAGGTTTTGGCTATATCGTGCCGATACTAGACCGCCTAATACAACACAACGTGCAAATGGTTATCGTGGGTACTGGAGACCCCAAAGTGTGCATGGATTTGGGTGAATTTGCCCACCAACACCCAGAGCAATTTGCTTTTATCAATGGGTTTAGTTCTGAACACGCCCACTTAGTAGAGGCCGGAGCAGATTTCTTCTTAATGCCGTCTCAGTTTGAACCTTGTGGTCTAAACCAAATGTACAGTTTGGCCTATGGCACCTTACCCATTGTACGAGCGGTTGGCGGCTTGAAAGACACCGTCGTCGATTATGAAGCCAATCCTGATGCAGCAACAGGTTTTGTGTTCGACATTCCCTCACCGCAAGCTCTGCTTGATTGTATTAGAAGAGCCTTGTTGTGTTACCACGAATCACCTGCGGTGTTCCGCGACATTCAAATAAGAGGGATGAAAACACGGTTTACCTGGGAAGCGGCGGCCTTACAGTATGCCGACCTTTATTCCGCCACTTTCGTATAAACCGAGTTAAGCCACAATTACGTCAAATCGTCGCCAAAAAATGGCGATTTGGCGTAAAAACGCGGTTGTCATAAAAATAACCCGGTAATACCTAAAATGTTCCCTTTTCTTTTCACTAATATTGGGCCAATATTAGTGATAAATATCTGTAATTAGTCATGTTCATAACCTTATGACCCAACCGAAAATTAAGTTCTCTATACAGAGTATTTTTCTGTGGGCCGTGATGATTGTGGCCAGCACAACTCTCCTCATTTCTTCTGTTGTCTCTATTCGCACTCAGATAAAAGGCTATCAACAAGAGCAGATTGAAGATGCCAGTATGTTGGCTGAGATGATCGCCATTAACACAGCGAATACAGTGGACGAAAAAGCACTAGGCGATACAAACAACGAGCTAAATAGTTTATACGCCGCCGATTTCGTAACGCATGTTCACTTGTACAAGTTCGATGAAACAGGCGAATTAGCGCGTTTTACTACTTTCAACCAGTCTGGCAATAGTTCGATACCCGACCAAATCGACCGGCTTTCGCGTTTTTATACGCCACAAATCACAGATGACGCTATTGAGGTAGCTCGCCCAATTAACGTGGGAGAGCGAACCATTGGTTACGTATACTTGAGAGCCAGTGCAGAAAGCATCGACGAGATGTTTAGCTCTTTGATCATGCACCAGTTACTATTCAGTGTGATCATCCTTGCTGCTTGCCTGTTAGTCGCATTTAGAACAGTACATTACGTAAACTCGCCGATTAACGCACTAACGGGTTTGTTGCAGCGCATTGCTCGCTCGCGTGATTATTCACCTCGGGCAGAGCCGTCGAATATACGCGACGTCAACGCGCTATCTGATGCAATTAATTCAATGCTGTCTAGAATGCAAGACTACATGCTCAGACAACAACGAGCGGAAGAGCAACATCGCAACCTCAATGCCAGTTTGGAAGACATGGTAAATCAGCGAACTATTGCCCTCAAAGACGCCAACCAAGAGCTGATTCAAACACTCGAAAAACTCCACCAATTTCAGCGCCAGATTGTTCAAAATGAAAAAATGGCCTCTTTAGGCGACATGGTGGCTGGTGTGGCTCATGAAGTTAACACCCCAATTGGCTTAGGGGTTACGGCATCGACTATGATGCTCGACCGACTCGCAACAATTAAAGAGCAATTTGAGAACAAAACACTCAAAGCCAGTGCGATGGCCAAGTTTATGGCTGAAAGCGAGGAAAACCTCAATATTATTTATCGCAACCTCAATCGCGCAGCCGAGTTAATCTCGAGTTTCAAACAGGTCGCTGTCGACCAGTCGAATGAAAACGCGCGGGTGCTCGATTTAGCTCAACTGATCAGTGAAATTCTTTTATCTTTACGCCCAAGGTTGAAGAAAGTTAACCACAAAATTGATGTACAATGTGAATCAGGGTTAATTATTGAAACTAAAGCCGGCCCGATTAATCAAATCCTTATCAATTTGATTATGAATTCAATTATTCATGGATTTGAAGGCATTGAAAATGGCAACATAGAAATCGTTGCTGAAATAATGAATTCCAGTAAACTGAAATTAATTTACAGGGATAATGGTAAGGGAATTCCAAGCGCAATACGCAAGCGTATCTTTGATCCTTTTGTTACCACAAAACGGGGGCAAGGCGGCTCAGGGCTTGGGATGCACTTGGTTTATAATCTCGTCACTCAAGGTCTTAATGGCTCAATATCACTCACAAGTGAAGAAGGCCAAGGTGTCGAATTTATGATTATTTTCCCGGTAAAAGTAAAAAATTCGGCATAAATCTGTAATTTAGGTACAATAAGTGCTTGAATTTCGGTCTATGACCCCAATACCAGAGGTAACTGGTGCAATTAATTGCAAACAAACCGCTGAAGTGTTAAATAAATTAACAAATCTACCTTTTTAGAATGTAATAGAGTGTGAGCAGATGCAGACGCCAAATATACTAATAGTCGAAGATGAAGTGGTAACGCGTACCACATTGAAGAGTTTGTTTGAAGCTGAAGGATACAATGTATTCGAAGCGGAGAACGGCGAGCAGATGCACGACTTTTTTGAAAATCATGCCATCAACCTAGTGATTATGGATATTAATCTACCAGGCAAAAACGGCTTGATTTTGGCACGTGAAGTACGTGACCGTAAGAACGTCGGCCTTATTTTCCTAACTGGCCGCGACAACGATGTAGACCGTATCCTAGGTTTAGAAATTGGTGCTGATGATTACCTAACGAAGCCATTTAACCCGCGTGAACTGACTATCCGTGCACGTAACCTATTGGCTCGTACTACCAGCACAGCGGAAGACGACGATTTACCAAGCCGTGTAAGCTTTAACGGATGGACATTAGACGGCGACAGCCGCTCACTTATCGCACCAAGTGGTAATGAATTCCGCCTACCTCGCAGTGAGTTCCGTGCACTTCACTTGTTCTTGAGCAACCCAGGTAAAATCTTGACGCGTGAGCAATTGATCATGGAAATGACAGGCCGTGAACTACGCCCGAATGACCGAACTGTAGACGTTACGATCCGTCGTATCCGTAAACACTTCGAGTCTGAGCCTAACGAAGAAGAATTGATCGTGACTATTCACGGTGAAGGTTACCGTTTCTGCGGTACCGTTGACGCTTAATTAGCATCAACACCGAAATAGGTAGATAACAAAAACGCAGTCCAGAGACTGCGTTTTTTATTTGTGTCTGTTACCAAAAAGCAACAGCAGGGCGACTATTCACCCGCCACTTGCATTTTGTTTAGTAAGACCGAGCCGGTTTGCACACCACCACGTACGTCTTGGTCGGCACCTATCGCAATGATATTGGCGTACATATCTTGCAAACTGCCTGCAATAGTCACTTCGTGCACGGGATATTGAATTTCACCGTTTTCCACCCAGAACCCTGCTGCTCCACGAGAGTAGTCTCCGGTGACGATATTCACGCCCTGCCCCATCATTTCGGTAACCAGCAAGCCAGTGCCCATCTCTTTCAACAAATCGTCGTCAGAGTGCCCTGAGTTCCCTATTATCCAGTTGTGAATACCACCCGCATGACCGGTAGATACAGTATTGAGTTTACGCGCCGAATAAGTGGTATAAAGATAAGTAGAAAGCTGGCCTTTATCGACTATCGTCATGTCTTTGGTAGCTACCCCTTCGCTGTCGAAGTTGCAGCTCGCCAATGCCCCTTTCAGGTGTGGTCGTTCAATAATGTTTAACCACTCAGGAAAAATTTGCTGCCCGAGTTTATCGAGCAAGAACGAAGAACGTCGATATAAGCTACCGCCGCTGATAGCACTGACATAATGACCGAATAAACTGGCGGCAATTTCTTTGTGCATTAGCACAGGCACACTGCCCGTTTTTATTTTGCGACCGCCCAAGCGAGAAACTGTCGATTCAGCTGCTTTTTTACCCACCCACTCTGGGGTCTCCAGTAAGTCGGGGCGACGATTCACCGTATACGCATAATCTCGTTGCATTTGGCTGCCTTCGCCAGCAATTACCATGCAGCTGAGGCTATAACGCGTGCTGGGGTATCCGGTATTTATACCATGGGTATTGCCGTAAACTCGCATGCCCATATTAGCGTTATACGAAGCACCGTCTGAATTTGAAATACGTGGGTCTGCATCAAGCGCTGCGGTCTCAGCCGTGATCGCTTTTTCAATTGCCGCTTCTGGGTCAAGAGGCTCTGGGTGATACAAGTCCAAATCTGGGAATGAGGTGGCCATAAGCTCTGCATCGGCCAAGCCGGTGCATGGGTCTTCGCTTGTGTATTTAGCAATATCAATGGCTTTCTCAACGGCCTTTGTCAGTGCTTCTTTGCTCAGGTCGGCTGTTGAAGCGCTACCTTTGTGCTTGCCTACATACACGCTAATGCCCAAGCCACCATCATTGGTAAACTCTACATTCTCAACTTCTTTTAAGCGAGATGAGACCGCAATGCCTTCTACCTTCGACATGCTGGCTTCAGCTTGGGTTGCACCTTTCTGTTTGGCAAGGTTTAACACGTCTTCGACCTTGCTTTGAATTTCAGCCAGTTGTTGCTCTATTTGCATATCAGTTTCGCTATTCCAGTCAGTCTGTCATAATTAGCAGCTAGACACAGTGTAACACCTATGAGTATCCAATGAGTGATCGATCTACCCATCAAGGCGACGAGCCTTTGCACGATGATGAAGGCCAGTTTGAATCAGACGAATACGTAAGTAAGTCTGAACTCAAACGGTTATCTGCTGAGCGTCAAAAGCTCGGAGAAACGATTGTTGGCCTGTCTGCAGCGCACCTAGACACCATCCCGTTAGATGATGATCTATCTGACGCTATCGCGATTGCCCGTAGAATTAACCGTAAAAAAGACGGTTACCGTCGTCAGCTACAATTTATCGGTAAATTAATGCGCCAGCGTGATGTTACTGACATTGAGCAAGCGCTAGACAAGCTCGTCAATAAACACAACTCCGAAAACGCCGCCTTTCACCGATTAGAAAAAGCGCGTGAATCTATTATTGATGGCGGCGATAAGGCAATTCAATCTCTGATTGAATCTCACCCTGATCTAGACCGCCAAAAATTGCGTCAATACCAGCGCGCTATCAAACGTGAACGTGAGAAGAACGCGCCACCCAAAGCGTTTCGTGAGCTATTTCAATACCTCAAAGAAACAGTGGGAGAGGACATCTAACAAACAAGGTTTGTTAAGACGTTCCACCGACGGTTAGTTCGTCAATTTTGAGTGTCGGTTGGCCTACGCCAACTGGCACGCTTTGCCCGTCTTTTCCGCATACGCCAACCCCTCTATCTAGGGCTAGGTCGTTGCCGATCATGGAGATTTTTTGCATTACCTCTGGGCCATTTCCTATCAATGTTGCCCCTTTTATCGGCGCAGTAATTTTCCCGTTTTCAATAAGATACGCTTCTGCACTTGAGAACACGAACTTGCCAGACGTAATGTCTACCTGACCACCAGCAAAGTTAGGCGCGTAAATACCTTTATCGATAGAAGCAATAATCTCTTGTGGATCGTGTTGGCCCGCCAACATATACGTGTTCGTCATGCGTGGCATTGGCAAGTGAGCATAAGACTCACGACGTCCATTACCCGTGGGATTAACCCCCATCAAACGCGCGTTCATCTTATCCTGCATATAGCCTTTCAGTATGCCGTCTTCAATTAGCACGTTGTATGCTGAAGGTGTGCCTTCATCGTCGATCGACAACGAACCCCGACGGTTCTCCATCGTGCCATCGTCTACCACTGTCACGCCTTTTGCCGCCACCTGCTCACCAATACGGCCACTAAAGGTTGATGCGCCTTTACGGTTAAAGTCGCCCTCTAATCCATGGCCCACTGCTTCGTGAAGTAACACACCAGGCCAACCGCTACCCAATACCACTGGCATAGTGCCCGCAGGTGATGCCACCGCTTCCATATTCACGCGGGCCATGTGCAAAGCTTCATCGGCCAAATGTTCGTACATAGGGCGACCATCGTCTTTATTGCTTTGGAAAAAGCTATAGCTATGACGCCCACCAGCTCCCGCCGAGCCTCGTTCACGACGCCCGTCTTTTTCAATGAGAGCCGAACAGTTCAAACGCACTAAGGGGCGAATATCGGTTGCAAAAGTACCGTCGCTGGCCGCGACTAAGACTTCTTCATACACGCCGCTCAAACTCACTACCACTTGATTGGCGAGCGACTCGTGCTTGCGAATGTATGCATCAACAGCCCGTAAAAGGGCAATTTTTTCTGCGTCTTCTAACGCTTGAATAGGGTTATCCGCCTGATAGCGTTGTGCTGGCTCAACCTTACCCAAGCTCGACACCTTTTGCTTACCCTCGGCAGGCGCAATACTCCGAGCAGCAAGACTCGCTTTTTTAATCGCTTCTGGGCTGATATCGTCAGAATAGGCAAAACCGGTTTTTTCGCCGCTGATGGCACGCACACCAACACCGCGTTCAATATTGTAGCTACCTTCTTTGATAATACCGTCTTCCAACACCCAACTTTCGTGTTGGCTAGATTGAAAGTAAAGGTCGGCATAATCGTTCTGGTGCGAATGAATGGAAGCCAAAGCGGCTTCAAGTTGCTGACGGTCTAAACCCGAATCAGTCAACAAATGTGTTTCAACTTGATCTAACAAAATCACTCCTAAATCGATTGTGTTGCTGAACAGGCATCGACTGCTTATATTTCTTTCTTGATGCAACGTCTATACGCGCCTGAATCAGGCCGGGCGCAGTTTCTCGTTCTGCCAACATGTCGCCCCATGGCGAATAAATAATGCTATGACCATACGTTGTGCGTCCGTTTGCATGAACGCCTGTTTGGCCTGCAGCAACAACAAAACATTGTTTTTCAATTGCTCTGGCACGTAACAAAGTATGCCAATGGGCTGCACCTGTGTGTTGCGTAAATGCGGCAGGTAACACCAGTATGTCGATATCGCCCATCGCTTCGAATAACCCCGGAAAGCGCACATCATAGCACACTGCCATACCCACTCGCCCTAACGGCGTGTCTACAACAACCACTTGCTTACCAGGCTCGGTATACCGAGACTCTTTATATGAGCCTGTACTGTCGTCAACAAGTACGTCAAACAAATGAATTTTTTGATACTCCGCAATACTGCCCCCTGTGGGATCAAAAACGAATGACGACGCGGTAAACTTGCCTGCCGTATCTGCCAGTATTGGCATAGTGCCAGATACAAGATAGCACCCATGCTGTTTGGCTAACTGGCTAAGCCGCGCTTGAATCGGCCCGTCTCCACGTGTTTCTGCATTCGCCAGTTGCGCTTTGTCGCTGCCACCAAATAACGCAAAGCACTCCGGTAATACCACCAGTTTGTCACCTATTGCATTTAATTTGGAGAGCGATTTGGCCACACTGTTTAAGTTTTCATCGACGTTCGGTGACGATGTCATTTGTATTGCAACCAAATGGGTCATTCTATGCCTCCCACAACCACGTTCACGCGTTCTAGATCAGAGTCAGTTAATGGCGGCACATCAGTTTTGCTCGTCTCAGGGCTAGCCTCTGGACCAGAAATAGGTACATCTTTGCTGTCTCGCCCTAACTCTTCAAACACAGGTGCATCTAAGGTCCCTGTGACTGAATAATTCACATTAGAAATGACCTTTGCCGATGTTAGCACCTGATCAAGCGCCAATGCTGCAATAGCAGTGGGCGGATTCACCATGAAATACACCAGAACAGGTAAATTACCGGTCACATTTGGCGCAAATGATACGTGATAGTTTAATTCCCGACTGGCTAAATTAGTATAGCCATTGATGGTGATTTCTCCTGCACCACCGTCAATCACAGTATCTTGCGTATTTGCGACCCCTTTCTCTATTTGCATGCTGCCGTGCATATCATCGTAAAAGAAGCCTTTTGCAAATACATCTCTAAAATCTAAGCTCAGTTTACGCACAAGAGAATTCAAACTGAATAACGTAAGAATACGCGACCCCTTGTCGCTGATTTCTGTTAAATAACCGTCGGTGAGTTTCCAATTGATATCACCATCAACTCGCCCAAATTCAAAACCAAACGGTGAGTCAGCCCAATTTAGATCGAACTTCATACTGGCTTGAGAATCTTTAATGCCTGAGTTCACACCATATTCGTCTAGCATGCGGCCAACATCTTGGCTGTTTACCGAGCCTAATAAGCGCGTGTGGTTTTGCCCCGACTGTATTGTCCAATCGCCTGTCGCTTGAAGCTTGCCGTGGTTAGCCTTAGCATCAAAGCGTTTAATATGCAGACCATTGTCGACTTTCACCACTTCCAAGTCGATTTCCCCCATGCGTTTTTCAAGCACTACGCAATCACCGCAATGAAACCGAATGGGCGGCAATGTTGTTGGGTCCCAGTGGTGTTCCACTTTGTCTTCAGACGCTTTCCAGCGATTAAAGCGAATAAAATCGGCGTCGATATCAATGCCCTTTTCTAACCATTGGTCGTACAGGTTCACTACCGCTTTAGCTTGTGCAGAGCTGATGTCCAGTTGCCAATTGTTACTGTGCTGTTTGGCGGTAATATCAACATTGGTCATGGTTTGGCCGGCAATGACCAAGTTTTCTGCCTCGATGAAAATACGCTCAGGCACACTGAATAAGCCAGGCTTTCCTTTGTTGTTCGACGATGTGCTGTTAACCACTAACTCTATGGCTTTATACCAGTCAGTCACATTCACTACATCTAGGTCTGCCGAGATACTAAACCCCACGCCAAGGCCAACAAAATCACTTTCGCCTAGGGCGAGATGCGCACGAGAAAAGTGTTTCTCTTTATGGGGAATAATGCCGTTAAAACGCACTTCGTTACCTAATGACGCAGTAACCGTAGATGCCTGCTGGTCGCCTTCACTTGTGAGCATAAAGGGCATTTCTGTTTCTTTGCGCTTAGCAAACGGATAAGGCAAATCTGACTTCAAACCGGTTAAATCGGTTTGCAATGTGGCGGTGTATGTAAAACCCGAAGAAGGCAATCGCACCCAGATATCAGCTAGCCAATCAGATGTACCTTCAACGTACTCGGCAAATGCCGGACGATAACGCTTTATCATTGGCGTTAGATCCCAACCGCCTTTCACATGAAAGTCTAACAAATACGCTTGGGTATCTTTTTGGCCTTCGAAATTGGTGACAATGGGCTGACCAATGAGGTTAGCTTCTAACCCGTCGGCTTTAAGGTTGTCATTGTCAAAGTGCAATGCCCCCTTTACATCTTCGAGCAGCATATCGAGGCTGGCGACATAAATTTGGTTACCGGCGAAATACGTTGTACCTTCAACCGCCACTTCGCGGCTATTAAGGGGAATAGACAACTTGATATCGGCGTTAACCTTGCCATGAACATTAACTTCCTGCGACAGCACCCTACCCAGTGTTTTCTTGATGCCACTGTTCTGGATAAGTGCGGTCACTGCTTCTCCCGCCCCTTCGCTGTTCGCTTCCAACGTTAATGTAGACGACCCCTTTAACTCAGGAATATGCCCTCTTACATTGGTGAGTTTAACGTCCATTAACTGGCTAGATGGGCTAAACAAACTAAGGCCGTTGTTTTCAAACAGTAACGAGATATTTGCATGGGTTAAACTTGGCCAATCTTGGGCGAATAAAAACGTGGTGTCTTTGAGGTTCACTTCAGATTGGAACACCCCTTCGTGATCGTCGAACGGGAAAGCATTAACGGGGCCTTGCCACAATACGGTAGCGCCAGTTATTTCACCATCACCGACAAATGCACGCTTGAGGAAAGCCGCTGTGTTTTGCCCCATCAGAGGTGCAGGCATCAAACTGACAACCTGATCGTTCTGTATCGCACCTATGCGCGTTGCAACCGACAGCTCTTTGTTACTAAAATCATAACGAAGCCCCTGCGTCACAGAGAACTTTTCACTGTTCAATTGCATGTCATCAATTAACAAAACCCAATGAGGTGCGCCGTCAATTTGAGGCTGCTCAAATACTCGGAGATCTGCGCTCAGCGCTTTTATAGGGAGGTTTTGAGTGAGTAAGTTGTTAATGGCTAACTCGGTATTATCGGCTTCAACTGACAATACGCCTTGTTTGTCATGCCAAAAAAAATCGGCATCCATCGATTGTAAACCAGGAATGTTCCCGCTTTGTTGCCAATGCATATCAAAGACCTTGGCTGCGATGCCTAATTTGCCATCGATAACCCCCATTTGAAGGGTTGCCAACTCAGCTTCAGGGCGCATTTTGTTGAGCACTCGCGTAGTTTCACGTGAGGCAAACAAAGGCGACAAGGCCACCAACGGAGACAGCGCCATAGGTTTTACTGTGTTCACGACAATACGTCCGCGCTTGTCTACGCTGCCAACGAAATCTGTCACCATATGACTGGTTCCAGCTTCAAACACTAACTGGTCAACGCGGAAGGCCCAACCGGTATTGGCAGGTACCGCTTGGATCATACCGCCGCGAATACGGGCTTCGAGTTCAATTTGATTATCAGTACCCAATGCGAGAGCGGTATCATCAAAATCGAGCTGCACTGCACTAAAGGCGTTGTCTGAAATTTCAGCCCATAAACTAAAATTACCTCGGCTTTCCAACAAAGGTTGCTCGGCGGTCAGCCACGTATTCACCCAAGGCGAAATATCGAGGTCTTCCCCTTTGGCGTAAAATAGACCATCGAGATTGCGCTTGTCGCCGTGTAAATCGAGTACAAACGATGACGAGTTGGCGGCGAGTTCTTTAACGCGAATTTCCCCGCGTCCTTGGTGGTGCTCGCCTTGGTTTACCCACACCAATTGTGTGAGTTCAAAGGTTTGATGCTCGTCGCCTTTTTGTAAGGTCACTTCGCCATCGTGAAGGGAAAAGCTTTGTAATTGATCGAGGAAAAGGCTGCGCAAAGCGTCAACCACGGGAAAGTCATTGTCGCCTCCTGCTTGAAGGCGGTCGGTATCAACGTCGAGAGACAGGCCCACCAAATCGAAGCGCTTGGAAGACAACATTCGTTGCGCAAGAGTCTGCCAAAAATCAACTTCAACGTACACTTCATCAATTTTAAGTGCCACAGGGGAGGACTGGTTTTGCGCCAACTCTACTTTATTCAGGACGATGCTAGGCCCTGTACCCTGCCAAACGGCATGCACACTGTCGATGGTTAGCGCTACACCATATTGACTGCTAACGTAATCTTCTAGAAGGTGCTTCTTGTCTTCTAGGTGTGGAAGCGCATAGCGCAACACACTCAGCAATACAGCAAATAAAACTAGAAAAACTGCCAGCGCTAGCCATAGCTTTTTGACAATAAAAGCGGCCAGATTAGCAAAGGTATTCACATCATTACCACGTCGTACTTATCTTGATTATACAAAGGCTCCGTTTGTACTTTAATCTGTCTTGAAACAAACACCTCTAGCTCAGCTAGTACGTGCGACTCTTCACCGAGTAATGCCTCGGCAACTTTAGGTGAGGCATACACCACAAACTTATCGGCGTCGTATGCGCGATTAACACGCACGACTTCACGCATAATCTCGAAACAAATTGTTTCGATGGTTTTCACCGTGCCACGCCCTTTACACACAGGGCATTCTCCACACAATGTGTGTTCTAGGCTTTCACGCGTGCGTTTACGCGTCATTTCAATTAAGCCTAACGCCGTAAAACCGTGAATATTGATTTTTGCACGGTCTTTCGCTGTTGCTACCTCTAGACTATGTAAGACACGTCTTTTATGGTCTGGTTCAACCATATCGATGAAGTCAATTAATATCATGCCTCCAAGGTTGCGCAATCTGAGTTGTCGGGCAATGGCTTGGGTTGCTTCAATGTTGGTATTGAAAATCGTTTCTTCGAGATTACGGTGTCCAACAAAAGCACCAGTATTGATATCGATCGTCGTCATGGCTTCGGTTTGATCGATAATCAAGTATCCACCTGATTTCAAATCGACCCGTCGCTCTAACGAACGCTGCATTTCGTTTTCTACGTCGTAGAGATCGAAAATGGGTCGCTCCCCCGGATAGTACTCAAGCTTGCGATGCATCTCGGGCACATATTCACGGGTAAAGTGTTGTAGCTCTTGATAGGACAGCTTAGAGTCAATGCGGATACGGTCGAGTTCAGTGCCCACAAAATCGCGTAAAACACGGCGTGCAAGGGGTAAATCCTCATACAGCACATGTGACTTTTTATTCTTCATACGCGACTGAATTTTGCTCCACAGTCGGCGTAAAAACGCAGCGTCTTGTTGTAGTTCGTTTTGGTTAACACCTTCGGCAGCTGTACGTAAAATAAAGCCACCATTATCATCACAAAACTCTTGCACCAAAGACTTGAGGCGCTCGCGTTCTTTTTCATCTTCAATGCGCTGCGACACACCTACATGAGTCACACTTGGCATAAACACCAAGTACCGCGACGGAATAGTAATATCTGTCGTTAGGCGTGCACCTTTGGTGCCGATTGGGTCTTTCACCACTTGCACCACGATATCCTGCCCGTCGCGCACCAACTCGCGAATGTCTTGTTTTTCGATATGACTGGTCGATACTTCTCCCACCACTTCATTGTGAATGGCGATATCTGACGCGTGTAAAAACGCCGCTTTATCTAGACCAATATCAACAAATGCGGCTTGCATACCGGGCAACACACGACTCACTTTACCTCGGTAGATATTTCCCACCAGACCACGCTTAGTGTGACGTTCAACGTGCACCTCTTGCAAGATACCATTTTCGATCAGTGCAACCCGTGATTCAGACGGGGTAACATTAATTAGTAGCTCCGCACTCATTTTATTACCTCAAATTCTTTCAACATCTGACGCACTTCAAACAAAGGCAACCCAACAACAGCACTGTAACTGCCATTAATACGTTTTACGAATTGCGCTCCTACCCCCTGAATGCCATAACTTCCAGCTTTGTCCTGAGGTTCACCTGTTTGCCAGTATGCCTGAATATCTTCGTCTGTCATCGGCCCAAATTCCACATCTGTTGCGATACATTGGGTGCGTTGTCGATACGTGTTTTTTATACTAACCGCCGTCAATACTTGATGGGTTCGGTTCGCCAAGGCTGTCAGCATGGCCTTGCAATCGTTTTGATCTGCCGGTTTACCCAAGGGCTTACCGTCGAGGGAAATGAGTGTATCAGCGGCCAATACAACCACATCATCACCATTTCGCTCGCATGCAACTTGATATCCAACCGCGGCTTTTTCACTGGCCAAGCGGGTGACTAATGTTTGTGCATCTTCACCTTTGTTAGGTGACTCATCGATATCAACAGGCATCACCTGATGCACAATACCCAATTGCGTGAGCAATTGGGTACGTCGAGGAGAAGCGGAGGCGAGGATAAACGGCATGTCATGTGATCCTAAGTTGTCGTCGCGCTTTGCGTAACAGCCAAAAAACCCACGGCCATAATGCCATTGATGTGACAACTGGCCACATATAGGCAACCCTGAATTCTACGTCGTCTATCATGTACATCAGCCAGAATGAAATCATATGAAACTGGGCGCTTAGCAAGCCAATGATGCCAGCTTGTTGCCACACCGAGTAATTGCGCAAGCGCTGATAATTAGCCGCCAACACATACACAGACAAGCTAATAGAAAAACTGTGAACGCCGAGAGTCGTTCCCATCAAAATGTCTAAGGCAAGGCCCGAAATAAAAGCCACGCCTACGTTCACGCGATGAGGGAGTGCCATCGCCCAGTACGACAAAACAATCAACACCCAGTCAGGACGATATTTATCGACTTGTATCGGCACCGGCATAATTTGTAAAACCAGTGCGATAAGAATGCTCAAGAGAATAAAGTAATTGCGCTTTTTCATCACCACACCTAGGCCCCATCATCTTTGATATCGGCGCCTGTCGCTGCGTCAGGCGCTAACTCGTGCTCTGATGGCCACAGTAATAACAGGTACTTCATGCGGTTCAGTCTTGCCATGGGCTCTACCGTAACTTGCGCAAAGGGACGACTTTCATCGCGTACTACGCGCGTGATTTTCCCTACCGGATATCCTTCGGGAAACACATTGCCTAACCCAGAAGACACCAACATATCCCCTTCAACAATATCAGCAGAGTGAGGAACATGTTGCAACGACAGTTCATCGAGAGAGCCGGTTCCAGCGGCAATAAAACGCACATTATTACGCACAATTCGCACGGGAATAGAGTGAGTGACATCGGTAATTAACAGCACCCGACTGTTAGTGGTACCCACTTCCATTACCTGCCCCACAATGCCGCGTTCATCCAGCACTGATTGACTCAGATACACATCATCAATGGCGCCTTTATTAATGAGCACTTGTTGGCTATACGGGTTTTGGTCAACGGCCATTAGCTCAGCAACGCGTTTACGCATTTCGGTTTTCACCGGCGCTTCAAGTAATTTACGCAGTTGATTATTTTCATTTTGTAAGGTGTCAAAGCGCTGGAGCTTTTCACTCATCAACAAAATACGGTTGGTTAGCTGCTTGTTCTCTTTAATTAACGATTGTTGCGATGCCAAACGCTCGGCACTGAGATTGAGCATTTCACTGGGTAAGTTAGCCATGTATTGCAGAGGGCTCATCAGTGAATTGAGGTAAACGCGGCTAGATTTAAAACCGTCGAATTTATGGTCTATTACGATCAACACAACCGACAGCAATAACGCAATTGCTAGTCGGTTGTGAAGTGAAGGACCGCGGGTAAATATGGTATCCATAAAACTATCAAGGCAACCCGAGGTTGCCTTGCTTGGTTATTCGTAGCTAAACAGGTCGCCGCCGTGCATGTCAATCATGTCGAAGGCTTTACCACCACCACGCGCTACACACGTTAGCGGGTCGTCTGCGATAACAACAGGAATACCGGTTTCTTCCATGAGTAAACGGTCGAGATCTTTCAGCAAAGCACCACCACCGGTGAGTACCATACCACGCTCTGAAATATCTGAAGCCAGTTCTGGTGGAGATTGCTCTAGCGCTACCATAACAGCCGAAACAATACCCGTTAGCGGCTCTTGCAAGGCTTCAAGAATTTCGTTGCTGTTAAGAATAAAACCACGAGGTACACCTTCAGCCAAGTTACGACCACGTACTTCGATTTCTCGCACTTCTTCGCCTGGGTAGGCAGCACCAATTTCATGTTTGATGCGCTCGGCTGTTGCTTCACCAATCAGTGAGCCGAAGTTACGGCGGATGTAGTTGATAATGGCTTCATCGAACTTGTCACCACCAATACGCACCGAAGATGAATACACCACACCGTTCAATGAAATGATAGCCACTTCAGTAGTACCACCACCAATATCGACCACCATAGAGCCGGTTGCTTCTGACACAGGTAAACCTGCGCCAATAGCCGCTGCCATAGGTTCGTCAATCAAGTACACTTCACGTGCACCCGCGCCCAACGCAGATTCTTTAATGGCGCGGCGTTCTACTTGGGTTGAACCACAAGGTACACACACCAAAACACGAGGGCTTGGACGTAAAAAGTTGTTGTCGTGCACTTGCTTAATAAAATGCTGTAGCATTTTTTCTGTCACGTAAAAGTCAGCGATTACGCCGTCTTTCATCGGACGAATGGCACGGATGTTACCAGGGGTACGACCTAGCATACGCTTTGCTTCCGCACCCACTGCAGCCACACTCTTTGGTCCACTTGCTCGCTCTTGACGAATCGCCACTACAGATGGCTCGTTAAGTACGATACCTTGGTCTTTAACGTAAATCAGTGTGTTGGCTGTTCCGAGGTCGATGGACAGATCATTGGAAAACATGCCCCGAAGCTTTTTAAACATGAAATGCTGGTTCCTGTAACATTAGGTTAGTTGGCGGCCGAATGAGGAGTGAAGTCTAGCCACGAACACAAATAAATTATACTGCGCACACTTTATCAACGGGGGCTAGCTAGAGCAAGTCGCGATAGCGTGACGCCTGATATTTTCCGATTAATCACCGATATTTACCAGCGACCGCACGTATTTTCCTGTCGTTGAGACAAACGGCTGCCCAAATTGTGCGTTTTACACGCTGCTCAACTCATATCAGTACACGCGGCAATGATCATCCATCACCGAGATAAGTCACATCACCAGTGCCAATGACGTAGTCAAAAGCAGACCCTGAACTTAATCGATACCGACAAAAAGCCTGTTTATCCTCACGGCGCGACTCGTCTTCCGAGTAATAATCACCAATCACTCTGAAGCCATCTACCATGGGCGACATGTTCATCAACTTGCGCCACACTTTGACACAACCTTCTCGGTTTGGTTCCACCAAAGGCCAACCGGTGTGGTTCATAGGAACAGGCGTACGTCCTCGCTCCCGACCCGCTTCATCATAATGCACCAACAACACCATACTGGGCTTATCATTCGCCTGCCAACGCCAATGGGTATTGGTAACACTCGACCCAAACTGCATGGCATATTCTTCTAATGTTGCCTTTTCACGCCCGGTATTGCCTGCGTTCAAATACAAGATCCCCCAAAGTAATGCTCCGGAAAAAGCAACAATAACTACTAAATTAACTAGGGCTTTTCCAACCGAAAATTTGGGTTTACGTTTCATGGTCATGACTCTGATGTTGTTTTATTTTGTCTGTTGCATTACGTGTGCGGTCATAGACTTAACAGTATTCATTAACAAATTAGCAACAATCAAGTGATAATTCATCGTGTTACTGTTTAACCAACCGCGTAATTCCCCAATACACGTAGTCTTTATTTGCACATTGCCAACCTAGGCGCTGTAGTTCCTTGCAGAGAAATCGATTCATCATCGCATGAGCAAATACCGCTATTGCCTGCTGCTCATTTATTTTATCGGCCAAATACTCAGCAGCCTGAATCGAACGCGCCTTAGCCTGACCAAAGCTTTCAAAGGGCCCTGTTTTTCCCAACAACCAAATTAGGCGATTCAAATACACCCAATTCCACGCTTTGGCCTTAATGGGTATTGGATACCAAGGAATATCCATTTCACGAAACAGCGGCAAACTAATATCAGGTGTTTTTTGCGTATAAATTTCTGCTGAATGAATGGCTCGCTTTAAATCACTACTGATCACGTAATGTTCCGACAAATCAAGCTTGTGCTTTGGCCGACTGGTATCGCACACATATGACTTGTCGTACTGCCTAACCCAGTTAGCAAAGCCAGCGGCAGACACTTTGTGGTTCTGCGCCGCTTTCGGTTTACCGTGGCGTATTAGTAATATTTCCTTATTCATTCCCGCTCTGTAAGTGTTCGTGCTCATTTATGCTATTTATAGCAGTAGAGGCCTTACTTGACCATTTTCCATGCCTGCGAGAACATATCTATATCACTGTAAACAAGATAAAATCCCACGTGTTAGCTGACCAAGTACATCCTCTGTGCAACCAACTTAACGCCATACCACCGCAACAAGTAAAAAAGCGCAAGTCCCTCGTTAGCACGCTGCTTCAAACTCAGGTGCAGGTCTTTTTAGAATCCCCATTTTCCTGTATTCACGGCACCAATATTCACACCGACCATGGTTTGTATGCTAATCATCACGTTGCGATAGAAGACTTTGCCACGGTGACATTTGGCCGCAACGTGCTTATCGGGCCTCATTGTGTGATCACCACACAGCAGCAAAATAGCGACGCGTTTGTACCCGTGACAATTGGCCACGGTGTATGGATTGGCGCCCATTGTGTTATTCACGCGGGCGTAAACATTGGCGAAAACACCGTAATTGGAGCAGGGAGTACCGTAACCACATCGTTGCCCGCCAACGCCGTCGCCTTCGGCAACCCTGCTAAAGTAATACGCTTCCTCGACAAGCCCGACACAGATTCATAGCTCGCCTTTATTCACTCAACTCTAACAGAAGCGATAACAGTTACACGATCAAAAAGGCCCCGTTGTTATCGGGGCCTTATGGCATTAGTTTGAGATGACGGGTCTTTTAGAACGGAATGTCATCATCAAAATCAAAATCAGGCTCTGCCATAGGAGGCTGAGATTGGTTATTTGGCTGCTGACCGCCTTGTGGGCGACCTTGTGGTGCTTGCTGATAACCACCACCTTGCTGATTATTGCCGTAACCGCCTTGGTTACCTTGCATATTGTTGCCTTGTGGGCGCGACTGATAACCACCACCTTGTTGACCGCCACCTTGCTGCTCGCGGCCGCCTAACATTTGCATTTGGTCTACGATGATTTCTGTCGTGTAACGATCTTGGCCTTGTTGATCCTGCCATTTGCGGGTTTGCAATTTACCTTCAACATAAATTTGCGAACCTTTGCGCAGATACTCACCGGCAATTTCGGCAAGACGACGATACATGGTTAAGCGGTGCCATTCTGTACGCTCTTGCATCTGACCTTGTTGGTCTTTCCAGCTCTCACTGGTTGCCAAACTCAAATTCGCCACTGCATTTCCGTTAGGCATGTATCTCACTTCAGGATCATTACCTAAATTACCTACTAAAATGACCTTGTTCACGCCTCTGGTTGCCATCGATATCTCCTGTAATTTCTGTCTAGTCTGTGGCTTATCGCTTTCGTCATTATTTCACTCAGGCCACAGTACCTTTGTGTTTCGTGTGGAACTCGGTGAAAGTGGGCAAGTATACCCTATTTTCTCAAATCACTAAGGGTTAATTTACGCCAAAGCCAGCCACCTGACTCTTTCACAAAGCGTGAGGTGTTTCATTCGCGCATGTGAACACCACATTAACGGGTTCTCGTTATCAATGTAACTCGTTATAAGATCAGGTCGAAACGCGATTTTGAGAAGTCAAATTAACAAGTCGTTGGGCGAAAAATGAAAATGATTAACAAAATCACACAATTCCAACAAGCTTTATGTAATCGTTTTCTCGTTATAACCAGCTAATTTAAAGCGTCTCTAATTAAATTATAAAAATATATTAACTTTTTATGGTAAACGTTTACCCAATCATGTTATAAAGTTGTTATTGTTTGAGGCGGTCATAGTTAGCCCTACGCTTACCTGCCTTGAAAGATGGATATTCACGCACTCAAACACGACTTAGGACACTCTTAGAAAACGTTTACCTTGGGGGTAATAGGATGAAGACACAGTTTAAGCTAAGCCTAACCGCGCTTGCACTAGCGCAGTGCTTAAGTTTGTCAGCTGCACACGCACAAGAAGCTGAAAAAACAGAAACCAAAGCCGATGCAATTGATGCCGAAATTATCACTGTACGTGGATTCGGTAGTACACTGACTCGCTCTCTTCAACACAAGAAGCTAGCAGATTCCACTGTAGAAATTATCTCTACTGATGACCTTGGTCAGCTACCCGACGTAACTATTACTGATGCGCTAGCGCGTCTACCAGGTATCGCAGCAGATCGTGACCGTGGTAACGCCAGCCAGATCTCTATTCGCGGTATGGGCCCTCGCCTAAACCTTGCAACGATGAATGGCCGCGAGATCGTAAGTGGTGAGCCTAGCCGTAGCGTACGTTATGAGCAATTTCCTGCTGAATTGATCAGCTCGGTAGAAGTATATAAAAGCCCTGTCGCCAGCAATGTAGAAGGCGGTATTTCAGGCTTAGTTGACATGCAATTCGTTGACCCGCTTGATAAGAGTGAGCGCGTGATTAACGTTAGCGGTCATATGATGGAATACCCATTAGCTGATGATATCCCCACTGCTGATAACCGCGGTTATCGTGCCAACTTCAGCTACATCGACCCTATTTCAGATACCTTTGGTTTTGCCTTCGGTATTGCTGTACAAGACCAACCGTCTATCCAAAAAGATGTCACATCTTGGGAATACAATAACGTTGCCGCTGAACAAGGTGACGTAGATGGTAACGGCGTAACAGAAGCCGCGCCTTGGGGCGCTCAAACTGCAACAAAAGGTGGCGACAATCAACGTGTTGGCGCAATGACCGTATTACAATGGCTACCCACTGAAAGCCTGGAATTAAAATACGACCTGTTCTACTCCAAGTTTGACATTGAAGAACGTGAAGACCAGATGTGGTTTGATGGTTGGGGTAACTGGGGCGGTTTGAATGACTGGAACGTTGCCAATGCCAGCAACGCACCACAAATCATCACCAAAGAAGATGGCTCAGAGCAAATCGTCGCTGGCGGTATGCTATGGGGTGGTAGCCACACAGCGAACAACTCTACTTGGTTCCAGAAAAACGAACTTATCAGTACGGGGTTGAATGCTGAATGGATAGGCGATGATTGGAAAATCAACGCTGACATCGGTTATTCAGAAGCCTCTATCGAATCGCGTTGGGTAAACATTCAGTCTTGGTACTGGGATGCAGACGCCGATGCTAATGGTATGGACTACAGCTGGGATACCACTGGTGAGCGCTTAGCTATTGGTGCCGGTTACGACATTGGTGATGTATCAGATTACGGTCTCGACTACATGCAGGTTGATAACGACCGCGTACTTGAAGATGAAATGATTACTGCGAAGCTAGACTTCTCTCGCCCAGTTGAGTGGGGCGTTATTGATGCAGTGAGCTTTGGTGGCCGTTGGACAGACCGCGAAAAAGACAACGATGTGGTTAGCTGGGAACAGAGCGTAGTTGATTCAAGCGCAACTGTAGATGCTTACACATATGAACTTGGTGATGGCTACGATGTGCCTGCACTTTACACCATTGGTAACTGGGCGGATGTTGCTGAAACAGCATTTGGCGGTATTGATAATCGCTCACAGCACGAAAAAACCGACGCCGACAAATTCAACAGCTGGAACGTACAAGAAACCAATACTGCACTGTATTTCCAATTTAACCTAAACGGTGAAATTGCGGGTATTTCTTATACCGGTAACGCTGGTGTACGTTACGTACGCACTGAATCAACGTCTAGTGGTTTCCAACAGTCTGATGGCGGTGAACTTACTCACGTGTCGATTGACCACGATTATGATGAAATCTTGCCGGCCTTAAACTTGCGTTTCAACGTTACAGACGATTCGCAAATTCGCTTTGGTTTGTCTCGTGCGATGTCACGTGCACCACTAATCGAAATGCGTACTGGTCTGCAAATTAACACAACGTCTACCGTGAAAACGGCGTCAGGTGGTAACCCACAACTCGACCCATTTGTGGCTGACCAAGTTGACCTAGGTTATGAGTACTTCTTCGCAGAAGACGCGGCACTTACCTTGTCATTGTTCTTCAAAGACGTTAAGAGTCACGTAGGCTCTTCAACAGAAACCTTGAACATTAACGGCGAGGACTACCAGTTTAGCGGCCCAATCAACGGTGATGGCGGTCAAATTCGTGGTTTCGAAGTCATGTATCAGCAAGCGTTCTCTATGTTACCGGAACCATTTGATGGCCTAGGTATCTACACAAACTACAGCTATACAGACAGCAATATCACCGAGTTCGAGCCAGTCGACAACCCACTTCCAATGGGCGGTTTGTCGAAGAACGTAGGCAGCTTGACACTGTGGTACTACAAAGCCGGTGTGGATGCGAAAGTGTCTTACAACTACCGTAGTGCGTACACCAGTGTAGGTAGCTGGGATCCAGGTGCTATCTTCACCATTGATGATGAGGCAACTGTTGACGCAAGCATCTCTTATGAATTTACTGAAAACTTCAAAGTGATGTTGCAAGGTCAAAACCTGACTAACGAAGCGTCAACGTCTTACTTCGATAACGATCCTTCTCGCCCTCGTCAGTATGCCGAGTGGGGACGCCGTTATCTATTAGGCTTCCAATATTCAATGTAAGCTCTTCAAATCAGCACTGCTCTCCTTCCGAGAGCGGTGCTTTTTTGCGTTTATAGCCCACGCGGCTTGATATTTCTCATTTCAACAAGGCTAGTGCAATGACTTCTATTTTCCGATTTGCCCTTATACTCTGTACGCTAATAGGTTTAGGCGCATGCCAACCTTCAAACACCTCTTCGCAAACACCGTTTACCAGCCAAACCATCTCTTTTAATCAAGATTGGCAATTTAAAAAGGCAAACGAAGAATTAACACCCGCACAAATCGATAGCCCTTGGCAAAATGTCGCTTTGCCCCACACGCCGCAACTCGAACCTGAGATTGTCAACGACCAATGGCAAGGTATTGCGTGGTATCAAAAATCTTTTACTGTGCCAGAGGCATGGTTAAACCAAGCCGTATTCGTTCGCTTTGAAGGTGCGATGAATGCAGCAGAAGTTTGGCTTAATGATAAAAAAGTGGGCAGTCATCTAGGCGGCTATTTACCCTTCACACTCGACTTAAGCCCATACTTACAAGCTGGTACGAACAACATTCGCGTGCGCTTAGACAACCGCGATAACGACATTACTGGCCCGAAACCCCTTTCTTTGCTCGATTTTAATATGTATGGCGGGTTATATCGCGATGTGAACTTGTTGGTAAAAAACAAGCTGATGATCACCGATGAAATGTATGCCAACGAAGTAGCTGGCGGTGGCGTATTCGTCACTTTCCCTACGGTCGACAAAGCCCAATCTAGCGTCAATGTGAAAACTCAGGTCGCCAATACCACACAGAGCGAACAAACCTTCACGCTTACACAAACACTGAACTTCGACGGCCAACAAGTACAACAAGCCGCTGTTGAGCACACCTTAAAAGCAGGTGAATCTACCCACCTTGAGCAGCTGCTAGACGTGGCAAAACCAGCTCTGTGGTCACCTAAACACCCTAACCTCTATACGCTAGAAACCGTGTTGTCTAACGGCAACAATGTGATTGAAAAACAAACGCGTAAAATAGGTATTCGTTCTTTCGTGTTTAACGACAAACACGAATTGTTAATCAATGACGAGAAAACCTTCTTGCGCGGCGTCAACCGCCATCAAGAATACCCATTTGTGGGCTACGCAACATCAGCCCAAGCAGACTACCGCGATGCGGTTAAAATAAAGAGTGCAGGTTTCGACTATGTACGCTTGTCTCACTACCCTCATTCAAAGGCCTTTATGGAAGCGGCAGACGAGTTAGGTTTAGTCCTACTCGACGCTATTTTGGGCTGGCAGTACTACAACCCAACACCGGCATTCGAAGCGCACACCATAAAAGCCTGTGCCGATTTGCTTCGCCGCGACCGAAACCACGCCAGCGTGATTGCTTGGGAATGCTCGCTAAACGAGTCGGATATGCCGGATGAGTTTATTGCAGCACTGTCAGACACCGTACATAAAGAATACCCAGGCGCGTATTCTGCGGGTTGGGAAAAAGGCTACGATATTTACGTACAAGCTCGTCAACACAGACTACAGCACTATGAAACGCCTGAAGAACCTTACATTGTCTCTGAATACGGTGATTGGGAATACTACGCGCAAAACGCAGGGTTAAATCAGGATAGCTGGCAAGACCTACAAGAAGACGAACGCACCAGTCGCCAATTGTTAAACAGCGGCGAAAAGCGTTTGTTGCAACAAGCCAAGAACTTGCAAGAAGCACACAACGACAATTTCACCGTACCCGCTTTTGCTGACGGCTATTGGGTGATGTTTGACTATAACCGCGGCTATGCTGACGATATTGAATCGTCGGGTATTGCGAGTATTTATCGCCAACCTAAATTCAGCTATTACTTGTTCCAAAGTCAACGCGACATCAGCGAACAAGACAGTCGTTTCGACAGTGGCGCCATGGTTTATATTGCCAGTGATTGGCAACAAGGTTCGAGTAGCGATGTTCGAGTATTCTCTAACGCAGAGCAAGTGTCGTTGTATTTGAACGACACGCTAGTTGCCACACAGCAACCAGACCAAGATGCACTAAGCTCACACCTCGCTCACCCTCCATTTACCTTTGCTTTAGGTAAATTTACTCCAGGTACGCTGCGCGCCGACGCAGTGGTCGATGGCAAGGTAGTATCAAGCCATACCGTTACCACAGCTGGTGACGCTAGCGGCATTGTGTTGCGAGTAGACGCATCAGGTAAAGCTCCTGCAACGGGCGTAAAAGACAAAGTATTCGTATATGCTCAAGTTGTCGATGCAAACGGCAATCCAGTACGTGTGAATGATTTGACCCTTACTGCCAGCGTCAATGGCGACATTAAGCTGTTGAATCAGAGTCCCATCACAACAGCTCGTGGTGAAGGTGGCGTGTTGATTCAAGTGGGTAATGATTTATCAGATGCGAGTGTTACGGTTTCAGGTGAAGGCCTGACACCCGCTACTATCGCGCTTAAGTAATTAGGATTTCATCATGCATATTTTAGTTACCGGCGGCGCCGGCTACATTGGCAGTCATACCTGTATTGCTTTGATAGAAGCAGGGCACACTGTAGTAGTGGTTGATAACTTTTCTAACAGCCACCCGGAAGCACTCAAGCGTGTTGAAGCAATATGTGATAGCCGCATTCCCCTGTATCAAGGGGATGTAGGCACCCCTGCATTGCTGCAGCAAATTTTTACTGAACACGACATAGATGGCGTTATCCATTTTGCAGGCTCAAAAGCAGTGGGTGAGTCGGTAGAAAAGCCAATGCTTTATTACCGCAACAATGTTACCGCCAGCCAAACGTTGATCGAAACGATGCAACAAGCTGGCGTTGATACCTTGGTATTTAGCTCATCTGCCACTGTTTATGGTGACCCACATACCGTACCTATTTTAGAAGACTTCCCTGTTGGTGCCACTAACCCTTATGGCCGCAGTAAGTTGATGGTTGAGCAAATCATGCAAGACCAAGCGGTAGCAAATAGTGCATTTAACGGCATTATTTTGCGCTATTTCAATCCAGTGGGCGCACACCCCAGCGGTAATATTGGTGAAGATCCAAACGGCATACCGAATAATCTAATGCCATTTATTGCCCAAGTTGCAGTGGGAAAACGCCCGCAGCTAGCCGTTTTTGGCGACGACTACCCCACCAGCGACGGCACTGGCGTACGTGACTATATTCACGTTTGTGACCTCGCAGAAGGCCATGTTAAAGCTCTTGAAACTCTGCATGGACAAGCTGGAAGTCATATTTTCAACTTGGGGACAGGTAGCGGCGTGTCGGTACTCGATATGGTTGAAGCCTACGCGCAAGCCAGCCAGCGCCCTATTCCGTATCAAGTGGTCGCACGACGACCCGGCGATGTTGCCCAGTGTTATGCCGACCCTAGCCACGCAAAAGCCGTACTGGGATGGCAGGCAACACGTACTTTAGAGGACATGGTTGCAAGTAGTTGGCATTGGCAGTCTTCTAATCCAAACGGTTACCGTGAAGCATAATTACAGGAGAGTATAGATGTTATCCAAGCAATTAATGTCGTCGTTGCTCGTCACAACATTAGGTTTGAGCGCGCACACCGCATTCGCCAGCAATGAGTCTCACCCAACACCCGTACGTGTGGAAGAGGGCAAATTATTATGGGCCAACGGCGAGCCAGTGTATTTATTTGGTGCCAATTACAGCGCGCCTTTCGCCTATGGTTTTCGCGCGATAGAGCGCCGTGGCATTGACCACAAAGCAGCCATTGATATGGATGTTGACCATATGGCTCGCCTAAAACTCAACGCTTATCGCATCCACGTATGGGACAAGGTCATCAGCGATAAAGATGGCAATATCATTGACAACGAATACCTCGAATTATTCGACTACTTGATGATGCGACTGCAAGAGCGAGGCATTCGTGCCATCATCACGCCGATTGCCTGGTGGGGTTCGGGTTATCCTGAGCCAGATCCATCAGAGCCCGGATTTGCAGTGGGCTACAGCAAGAACGACATGAATGAAAAACCTGAGTTGATTGCAGCCCAACAGCGCTATTTAACTCAATTTATGGCGCATAAAAACCGTTATACCGGTAAAGCTATCGGCCAAGATCCAGACATCATTGCGTTTGAACTGTTTAATGAGCCAAAGCACCGTCAAGCGCCAGAAAAAAGTGCCGCTTACGTCGAAACCTTGCTTGCCACTGTGCGTGGAACGGGTATCACAAAGCCACTGTTTTACAACACGAGTGAACAAGGTGATCAACCCAAATTCGCACAAGCCTTATGTGAATCATCACTAGACGGTGTCGCATACCAGTGGTATCCCACAGGCTTGCTCAAGTACAGTACGTTGAACACAAATGTGTTACCTGCGGTGTCTACCTACACTGATCCGTTTGACGGTATTTCTGCGTGTAAAGATAAAGCGCGTATGGTGTATGAATTTGACGCTGCAGATATTACCAATAGTGTGACTTATCCAGCGATGGCTCGCAGCTTCAGAGATGCAGGCTTTCAATGGGCGACGCAATTTGCCTACGACCCTGCGGTAATTGCCGATACGAACTCTGATTACAACACCCACTACATGAACTTGTTGTATACACCGTCGAAAGCGGTGAGCTTGATGATTGCTGGTGAAGAGTTCAGAACTCTACCCGACGGCTACAAAGCCCCTGCGTACCCAGCAAGTAATCAGTTCCATCACACAACACTTGACTACGTAAACAACGTATCTGTGTTTGATGACGGCACTCAGTTTTATCACTCCAACACAACGCAAACATCACCGAAGCAAACCTCATCACTCACGCACATTGCCGGTGTTGGTTCGTCGCCAGTGGTGCAATACACAGGCTCTGGTGCTTACTTCTTAGATAAGGTTAGCAGCGACGGCTGGCGTTTAGAGGTATTCCCCGACCTGATTCAGCGTCAAGACCCACACAAGAACTCCAGTTTGGAACGTGAAGTAGGCCGGTTGTCTCTGCAAGCCAATACAATGACAGTCACACTGCCTGGGCTTGGCGAACAGTTTTCAGTAACTGGGGTGAACCAAGACAATGACTATGCGGCAAAAGCCTCGTCTGGGCGCTTCAGTGTTAAGCCCGGCGTATACTGGCTGTCTGCGTCAAACAGTCAGCCTGCAAAGGCTCTGGATACAACTTATTTGCTACCCGAGATAAAGCCAGCGCAAACCATTGTAACCCATCAGCCGCAGCGACAGCGCAACGTTAATGACCCACTAACGTTTACCGCCACGGTGCAAAGTCAATCGCCTAATCCGAGCGTGACCCTACAGTTGCGTTATGAAGGTTACAACGACTTTGTGAGCCTGCCCATGCAGCGCCAGGACAAAGGCCAGTACAGTGTAGCGTTGCCGACAGACAAAGCCCTGCGTATCCCAGGAAAGCTAGAATACGCATTTACTGTTGTTGATGGCGACACCACGGTTACCTTCCCTCACGCGCAACCAGGAAAACCTCAAAACTGGGATTTTCTCAACCTTGGTTACTACCACACGGTATTGCAACCTGAAGGCACACCAGTGGTGTTGTTAAACCCAGCACAAGCACGTGGCACCTTTGTCGCCCCACAAAATACGGTTAGCTGGCCTGCGTCTTCCGCCACCATGGAAGGCGAAACCGTGAAACTCGAAGTGTTTAAAGACAATATTCAAACTGGCGGACCATTGCTGCGTACCGATTTACCTAAAAACGCAACGTTAATAGACCGCAAACTTGATAACTACAACGCCATCGCCCTGCGTGTGCGTGGGTTGGGAGGCAGCGACAGGTTGCAATTTGGTGTGATAGCCAACGATGGATTGGCCTATGGCACCGATTTCGCGGTGACTGATGAATGGAAAACACTGGTGATCCCAGTGTCCGCTTTAAAACCAACAGCAACCCTGCTTACACGTGCATATCCTACTTTTATGCCAGTAACTACAGGGCCGTTTGAAGGTCAAGCTACATTAGATATTCACCAGATAACAGGTCTACAATTCTTGCTACCACCATTGAAACGCGAGCGTAAAAACGGTTGGCGCGGTATTGAACTAGGTGATATTGCGTTAATTCAGCTCAATTAAGCTGCAATTTAATGTGATTCCAAAAGCCGCTTTGCTCTGATGAGGACAAAGCGGCTTTTTAGTACTTATTAAATTATTCACAAAGGTATAAAAATACATACACCATAAACTATACAGATATAGGTTATTGTAAATACAACAATATATAATAACGACGGTAAGAGGTTGTCCTAACTCAGGTAAATTGGCTGAGCTTTAGTGGCAGAAACTCCATTATTACACCTGAAGTCTGCCAGAGTATCTGTTCATGGATGATAAAGCGGTTCATCAATTCACTAAACGTAGGTACTTCCTATTTTTCTGCGTTGCCATTGCTTGTTTGGCAACCTTACTCATTGTTGCGTCTCATGTTTTACTCGTTAACTTTCAAACGGCGAAAATGCGTGATGCGCTTGCCTACGTCGACAACGCCACCCAGCAAATACGCGACGAAATTACACAACACCTCAGACCGATCAACGATGACAAAAAATGCACAAAACAAGACTTGCGGCGCTTAAGAATAATTGTCAGTCGTAGCAAAACGCTGAAAAATATTGGGCGGGTACAAAACAACACCATACTGTGTTCTGCAAATTGGGGGGTGCTGGACACTCCCATACCACTTAGCCCACCTGACTTTACGCTCTCGCGCTCTCAATTTTGGCGGGCTCTGCCCACTACTCGGTTCACCACTCAACCTACTGCAGCGGTTGCCAATGAAGACACACTTCTCGTCATTTCTCATGATATTTATAACGACTATTACGTCGAAGAAGCCCTCGATGCCATCACAGTAACAACCTACGACAGCCAACATACGTACTTATACTGGGAAGCATTTCGATACACTCAACATAAAATGATGATAGATACGCGTCATCCTCTTTCTATTATCGAGGCATCAACTTGTCGCAGTGATGCGCGCTATTGTATTCACACCGTCAGGCACGAAGCAGGGCTGTATGGAGTACCTCTGTCCATTTTCGCGCTTGTTATTGTGTTCTCGTTGCTCACTAGCTATGTGATATGCAAGCAATTTCACTATCACTGGGTGAAAAGTAATACTCTGCCCTATCGACTCAAAAAAGCGATTGAAAATGGCAGCTTACACGTAGTGTTTCAGCCTAAGTTAGAAATGGAAAGCGGGCGCTGTGTAGGGGTGGAAGCCTTAGCAAGGTGGCACGACGACAAACTGGGGCAAGTCTCACCGGCTGAGTTTATAGCGGTGGCAGAACAGCACGGCTATATTGTTGATCTCACACTGTCGATTTTACGCAAAACCTTTCACGCTCTCATCCCTATTATTCGCGCACGCCCCGACTTTAGTGTCAGCGTTAATTTAACCATGGAAGACATTGTTGATGTGCGTGTGTACAACGAAGTCAAACGACTAATGCAAAGGTATCAATTACAGCAAAAAACCGTGGTGATTGAGATTACCGAACGCACCACCCATGAGTTTTGCACCGTGCGTCATTGGATTAACCTTTATCGTGAACTAGGCTGCCGTATCTCAATAGACGACTTTGGTACTGGCTATGCAAACCTCAATGCCATTGCTTCATTGCAGGCTGACGAGATTAAAGTCGACCGCTTCTTTACTCAGTCAATTGGGTCGGGGTCGTTAAACCAAAATACACTAGACGCCATTATCACCTTCCTCAATCAGCTGGATAAAGACGTTGTATTCGAAGGCATAGAGTCGGAAGAACAAGCCGCCTATATTATTAATAAACGCAAAAACCCCATCGCTCAGGGCTGGTTGTATTCTCACCCTCTCTGCCCCGAATCACTGGCGAAATTTTTAGACATAGATACAAAAACGCCCTGAGGATATTCAGGGCGTTCACGAAACAATTCAATATGGATTAAAGCACAGCGAGTGCTGCGTCGTAATCTGGCTCGTCCACTGTTTCAGCAACTTGCTGGGTGTAAAGTACTGAACCGTCAGTATCAATAACAACCACTGAGCGCGACAACAAACCCGCTAGAGGACCAGTAGTGAATGTTACGCCGTAGTCTTTTCCAAAATCAGCGCGGAAAGTTGAGCCTGTCGCCACGTTTTCAATGCCTTCAGCGCCACAGAAGCGACCTAATGCAAATGGCAAATCAGCAGACACACACACTACTTTGGTGTTGTCGAGAGACGCTGCTTTTTCGTTAAATTGACGTACTGATGTTGCACATGTACCAGTATCAACAGATGGGAATATGTTAAGTACTACACGCTGACCTTTTAAGTCGGCCAATGTTAATGGCGATAAATCTGCTTGTACAAGCTCAAAACCAGGAGCTTGTGTACCAACTGCGGGTAACTCACCAATAGTTTCAAGTGCATTACCTTGTAGTGTTACTGTAGCCATGTTGCTTTCCTTTTATGTGTGTATAAACAATGAGGCACTCACTGAATGTTCAGTCAATGCTGAGCCTTGTTCTTCATATTGCAGCGTATTGCTCACAATTCAAGAGGCAGAATACGATTGTTGCTAAAAAGTATGACAAATAAAAATAAACCCCTCACTAGGAGGGGTTTAACAAGACTTTACACGACGACTGTGTGATTACCACCACACAGTGTAGAACGCGACGAGTAATACAATGACCGCCAAAGATGCAACGTTAAAGCCTGAGGTGGTCTTAAATGCCACTTCTTTCAGCTCAATTGCATTGGCGTGATTACCTTTATTCTCGATAAGTGAAACAATGACAGCCACTGCCACACACAACAAGAACACAATACCGACGCGGTCGATAAACGGCAGCTCTGGCCAGAATTGGAAGAACGCCAAACTCAATAGGAAAGAACCCAGCGCGGCAAGCAGGCCACCATTCGCGGTGGTTTTCTTCCAGAACATGCCCAATACGAACAAGGCAACAATACCCGGCGTAAAGAAGCCAGTAAATTCCTGAATGTACTGGAACGCTTGGTCAAATTTGCCCAATAGCGGTTGTGCAGTAACCATTGCAATGATCAACGCTACAAAGCTCACTACTCGACCAACTTTTACGTAATGTGCTTGGCTTTCATTAGGACGGCTACCTTTGTAGATATCCATCGTAAAGATCGTTGATACACTGTTTGTCATCGACGCAAGAGAAGACACAATCGCAGCAACCAATGCAGCAAAAATAACACCTTTAAGGCCAACAGGCATCAAGGTCATTAATGATGGATATGCTTGGTCAGCCTTTTCCAAATCAGGCACCAGTAGCACTGCAGCAATACCTGGTAACACAACGATAAGTGGCATCAAAAGCTTAAGGAAAGCAGCAAATACAATACCTTTTTGCGCTTCTTGAACGTTTTTAGCTGCTAGCGTACGTTGAATAATGTATTGGTTGAAACCCCAGTACGACAAATTCATGATCCACATACCACCGATCAACACAGAAATACCCGGAAGATCTTTGTAGAATGGGCTGTCAGGAGCCAAAATCATATCGAATTTTTCAGGTAGCTTGTTTGAAATATCGATAAAGCCCTGCACCACGCCATTGCCATCACTGATAAGGTTCAGTGCGGTATAAGACAAGAACAAGCCGCCAGCAACAAGCAAGACCACTTGGATAATGTCGGTCATTGCCACCGCTTTAAGGCCGCCGTAGAGCGAATAAGCCAATGAGAATGCACCAAGGAACACCATGCCGTAAACCATATCGACACCGGCGATAGTGTTGATAGCAAGCGCACCCAACCACAATACTGCGGTAAGGTTTACAAACACATAAACACCCAACCAGAAAACGGCCATTACCATACGTACACGATGGTCATAGCGCTGCTCTAGAAACTGAGGCATGGTGTAAATTTTGTGTTTTAAGAAAATAGGTAAGAAGTACTTACCAACAATAATTAAGGTTAGCGCTGCCATCCACTCATAAGAGGCAATGGCTAAGCCAATTTTATAACCTGAGCCTGACATACCAATGATTTGTTCAGCAGATATATTGGCAGCAATAAGTGATGCTCCAATTGCCCACCACGGCAAGCTAGACCCTGCCAAAAAGTAATCATTGGTGTCTTTTTCGTGTCCTTGTTTGTCACGGGATACCCACCAGGCCACCCCAATCAGCGCCACCACATAGATGACGAATAGCGCAATATCTAAGGTCTCGATATTCATATTATTTCCCAACGTCTTTGTTGTTTTAGAGACTCACATTGAAGCAACTAAGTTAATGACTTATGCAAAAGCCCCTTGCTCAGCTGAACATATGTAAATGGTTTGTTTATGCCCGGTGTGCGCATGATATAGCGTATCGACCACTTCCGTCACCTCCGAAACGCGATTTTTTGGCACAAGTGCGACCACACAGCCGCCAAAACCACCACCTGTCATACGAACACCGCCTTCTTTACCCAATACATCGTCGATAATTTCAACAAGGTAATCGATAGGCGGTACTGTAATTTCAAAATCGTCTCGCATTGAAGCATGTGATTGCGCCATCAATTCACTCACGTCAGCAATGCGCCCTGCGCGCAACGCGTCGAACATATCCAACGTACGTTGGTTCTCGGTGATCACATGACGAGCACGTCGATATACTGGGTTAGACATAGCAGGCTTGTGCTGCTCCAATAGCGCGAGATCGGCATCGCGAAGGGCAGTTACGCCCATGATTTTTGCACTTTCTTCACACTGTTCTCGGCGAACATTGTACTCACTGTCGACAAGCCCACGCTTTACATTGGAGTTAATGATGACGATAGCGTGAGAGTCTGGCAGTGGCGTGTGCTGGAAATCAAGCGAACGGCAATCAAGGAGCATTGCTTCTCCCTGTTTACCCATTGCAGAAATCAACTGGTCCATAATCCCACATGAACATCCCACAAAGGTATTTTCCGCTTTTTGCCCGAGCAACGCTGCTTCTACACCAGTGACTTCTAGGTTGTAGAGGGCTTTAAACATTTTCACGATCGCCACTTCAAACGACGCAGAAGAACTCAACCCTGCTCCTTGAGGTACATTACCTGTTACCGCAAGGTTTGCACCTTGCAAATCAGGGAACACATCAAGTAACACCTTACACACACCACGCACATAGTTAGACCAAGTTGCAGTGTCAACGTGTTGAATATCATCAAGAGAAAATTGAATACGCTCGCCGTCGTAATCTAATGCGACAACATCGATAATGCGGTCATTGCGCGGCGTAGCAGCGATCCACGTACCAAAATTAATCGCAGCAGGAAAGACAAAACCATCATTGTAATCAGTGTGCTCACCAATAAGATTTACGCGACCCGGTGCTTGAATATTTATCGCAGGAGTCTCACCAAACGCTACTTCAAAAGCTGCTGCAAGATCTGTTTGTTGATTCATAATGTTATTTCTCTTTGTAATGGATCGCAGGCAAGGCTTTTAGTCTTTCTGCCGCTTGTTCTGGTGTTAGATCACGTTGGGCTTCTGCCATCATTTCGTAACCCACCATAAATTTACGCACTGTGGCAGAGCGCAATAGCGGTGGGAAGAAATGCGCATGTAGCCCCCATTCAGGATGCTCTTGGCCATCAAATGGTGCACTGTGCCAACCCATTGAGTACGGGAATGAAGTTTCGAATAAATTGTCGTACTTCACGGTTATTTGCCCAACAATGTCAGCCAAGCTGTGCTGTTGCGCCTCTGTGAGTTGTGTCAGGTTTTGAATTTCAAAACGAGGTAATAGCAAGGTTTCAAACGGCCACGCCGCCCAGTAAGGAACAACCACTGCCCAATCGTCGTTTAGGCACACAACGCGTTCGTCACTGGCCACTTCACGCTGCACATAATCCAACAACATGCTGCTGCCATGTTTGGCTGTATATTCAGAGAAATGGGTTTGCTTTTTCGACGCCAGTGTAGGCAAGTGTTGCTGAGCCCATACTTGTCCATGCGGGTGTGGGTTAGAACAGCCCATTACCGCACCTTTGTTTTCAAACACTTGTATCCAGGCGTAAGACTCACTTAGTTCCAACGTTTGTTGTTGCCAACACTTCACTACACCCACGCGAGCTTCATGAGTAAGCTCTGGCAATGTCTTACTGTGATCAGGTGAGAAACAAATTACGCGACTACATCCTTGTTCTGAACTGAAGGTAAACAAAGGGTCATCAGAACTTGCTTCAGGGGTATCTTGTTGCAGCGCGGCAAAGTCATTCGTAAAGACAAATGTACCTTCGTAGCTAGGATTTACTTCTCCGTTAACACGCGTATTACTTGGGCACAAATAGCACGTTTCGTCGTAGCTCGGGCGTACTTCATTAGAAGGTGTTTCGTTTTGCCCTTGCCAAGGTCGCTTAGCACGGTGAGGAGACACCAACACCCATTCGCCAATCATTGGATTATATCGACGATGAGGGTGGTCGGTTGGATTAAATTCTACAGTCATGACATGTCTCACTGATAAACTGAATACGTTAATAAATTGTACATGCTACAAGAACAAAGGTAAAACGTTTAACCTTTTTAATAACCAGCATGTTAGCTAAAATAAATACTGACTTAAGCTAGGCCTTACTCACCAAAAAAATTCATACTCGATATGGGTATGATGCGCTTCCCCCGGCAATAACCAGCCAGCGGGAAATGCGGCTTGGTTTGGAGTATCAGGAAACGCTTGCGGCTCCAAACAAATTGCGCCTCTGTTCACCAATGCTGCATGAGAGCGAAAGCCCATGGCTTCACCTAAGAAATTAGCGGTATAGCATTGTAAGCCTGGCGTATTGGTGGTTAGCTTGAGCACTCTTCCTGACTCAGGATCGCGCAGTACAGCGCTTGCTTGCCCATTGTTTTGACTACTGCGAAGTACAAAGTTGTGGTCGTACCCTGCGCCTAGTCGCAATTGTTCGTGAGCGGCATCGATATGCTCACCAATCTGTTTTGTTGTGCGAAAATCAAATGGCGTGCCACTGACATCAGCCAGCTGTCCCGTTGGAATTAATGCATCATTCACTGGAGTGTATGCGTCTGCATTAATAAACAACTCATGGCCCAATACACTGGCGCTAGCAACCGGCGATGACGCATCAACCACACCGGCTAAGTTAAAGTAACTGTGGTTAGTTAAGCTTATCGGTGTTTTATGATTGCTAGTGGCATACATATCCAACGTCAACACACCCGCATTGTTTAAGCGGTACTCGGCTTTAATCGCAACATCGCCTGGGAATCCGCCTTGACCGTCAGGGCTAATTAGCCTCAACGTCAACATTACGTGGTCGTCGTATTGCGCCTCTTGTGGCTCCCAATGCTTTTTGTTTACGCCAGCACTGGCACTGTGTAAATTATTTGTGCCGTTGTTTTGTTCCAGTGCGTACGACTTGTTAGCAATAGTAAACTCACCATTGGCGATTCGATTGGCATACGGCCCAACGATCGCACCTAAATACGCATTATCCGCTTTGTAAGCTGCCAAGTCGTTGTGGCCAACCACGATATTCGCTTTACGCCCCGCTTTATCAGGCGTTTCAATTGCCGTGATAATGCCGCCGTAATTGGTCACCTTGACAACGACACCAGCGTCAGACGACAAGGTATATAACCATACAGGCTTTCCATCTACTTCACCAAAGGGGGCTTTTGTTATTTCAGGCACAACTTTTTTCTCTATTTATTCGACCGGCTAAACCGTTAAGTGGCAACAAACCTGTTAACACTCAAGTTACATTAAGGGTATACGTTTTCCCTCTTTTTGAAAAGAGTTAGTTACAAGTTTACGTCTATCGCTCCGATAAATAGGGAAGTTTTTATCAAAGTGAGGCATAATTACGGCAAGATAATCAGAGTCACAAGGGAAATGTTTACCCTTCATTGGACGAGTTAGATTAGAACATGGCCACAATTAAAGATATTGCCAGCGCAGCGGGCGTTTCATTAGCAACGGTATCACGTGTTATTAACGATGGTCCGAAAGTAGGTAAAGAAACCCGAGAACGCGTTAAAAAAATTATGCGAGAAATGGGCTATCGTCCCAATGCGAATGCCCGAGCCCTTGTCACTCAGCGCAGTGCTTCATTAGGCGTGGTTATCGCCGAATTGCTAGACCCCTTTTTCGCTACACTCGCACACGGTATTGAGTCAACCACTCGTAAACACAACGTACAAATTCTCATGAGCGCGGGTTCTATTGCGAAAGAAACCGAACTCAAAGCCATTGAGACTCTACTCGAACATCGCTGTGAAGCTATGGTTGTGCACAGTAAAGCCCTTGACGACGACACGCTGATAGAATTTGCCCAACAAGTACCCGGCTTTGTACTGATTAACCGTCACATTGAAGCAATTTCTAATCGTTGTGTATGGCTGGATAACGAAGCCGGTGGCAGACTCATGGCTGAGCATGTGTTGCATCAAGGCCATAAAAAACTCGCCGTCATCAGCAGTAAATATCAGATTGACGACCCCGTCGACCGTTTGGCTGGTATCCGACAAGCCATTGAAGCTGCAGGCATGTCATTACCCGATACTCACATAGAATTTGCGACGCCTGACCAGGAAGGAGGCGAGAGAGCTATTCAAAACTTGTTGGCTAGAGGGGTCGAATTCAGTGCCGTGCTGGCGTACAACGATGCCATGGCCTCTGGTGCAATGACCATGTTGTTAGACCATAACATTCAAATACCTGATCAAGTCTCCGTTGTGGGATACGACGATGTACTGTTAGCAAAATACTGCCGCCCCAAACTCACAACACTGCATTACCCGATAGAAATGATGGCGTGCAAAGCGGCTGAGTTAGCCTTGCAATACGCGAACGGCATTCGCGCTCAAGAAGGCATAACGTACAAGTACACCCCGACCATCGTGAAGCGTGAGTCAGTGGCCAGAATCTAAGCCGTAAAATTAACGAGTCATTGAGCGAGTTAAACCAACGGGATAGGTTGGTAGACCAGTTGCCCCCACATCGAGAATAAAAACATCGCCGGCGGCAGGATATTGTTGACGCTGGGTAGGTGACAAATCAGCCCATGCGGTTGTCACCACCAGTTTGTCTAGCTGGGGGCCTGCGAATACCACATTTGTCACATCTCTCACTGGTAAAAACCACGTGCTTAACAATGTACCCTGCGGTGAGAAACAACGTATGCCATGGCCGTCCCAACCAGCAATCCACAACCGACCTTGCGCGTCTACCGTCATACCATCAGGCGAGCCATCTTTGTGTTCAAACTGAGCGAACACCCGTTTATTGTCGAGCTGTCCGTCATCTACAACGTCAAACGCGAACGTTGTAAAGTCCATTGACGCGTTGTGATAAAGGGTTTTCCCATCTAAGGTTAACGCAGGTCCATTACTGACGATGTAATGATCATCAAGCTGACGTAAACAACCATCGGGTGATAAACAATAAAAAAATCCAGAAGGAGAACGTTCGAGCTTGTCCATGGTGCCAAAATACAGCCGGCCTTCACTGTCCACCGAAGCGTCATTTAAACGATTAATATCTGGGTTGTCTGGGTGCAGAACAAAATCTCGTTGGTTGGTCGCTTCACTCCACCAATAGATGCCGCTGGCAAACCCAGCTAACCACTCACCGGCTTCGTTTTCAACTAACCAACACACAGGTTCAGGCTGTGCCCACGTTGTGATTTTGTTTGTTTGCCAATCTAATCGATATATTGCGTTACCACGAATATCTACCCAATAAACAGCAAGCTTTCGCTGACTGTAATACACGCCTTCACCAAGACGACATTGGGTGTGAAATTGATTAATAATACCAAGAGGTTGGGTCATGCGTTTTCGCTTTTAGCTGCGCCTTTGATTACCTCGCAAAACATCGCTAAAAGGACGTGTTGTGGCAATACAGGTTTTTTCACATCAGGATGATGTCAGTTTACCCATTAGAAAGCACAAGTACTAGACCTGCAACCGTGGCGACAAGCAGAATTAATTTTCGAATGAGTGCGGCATTAATAGAGCGATTGATAAGAAACGATACGCCCCAGCCGAGCAATACTGCGGGTATGCACTTCAGAAAAAGTACAAAGTCGGTACCGTCTACGGCATCGGTTATCCAAAGCACAATAATACCGAATAGGTTTATGTAGACAAAAAATATACTAAGGTTGGCTTTTATTTTGTCTTGGTCTTCAGATTGATAAAGAAGGCCCATTGGCGCCCCACCCGCAGAGGTTGTTGTACCCATAAACCCCGAAACCACCGCAGCAATAAGGTTAGACACCACACTCAACCGTGGAATAAACCCCCAAACCGACAGCAATACCGCGAGTAAAATACAGCCACCAAACAGGAGTTGATATTGATGAGCGTCGATGTACAGCATGACGCTACCGGCAATGAGCACGCCAGCCGTGCCACCTAAGATAGAAAAACCCGTATGCTTTAAATCGATTTGACCGCGGTGTTTAACCGCCAAAATAGACGTGATCAGTAACGCATTGAGAATCATGGGGCCTGGCACTAACTCAGGCATGATCAGATAGACGAGTGGCGCGCTAAGAAGGCCTAGCCCAAAGCCAATAACACTTTGTAAGCATGCTCCTATAATCAAAACGCAGTAAACCAATACGAAATCGGTTAGCTCAACACCAATCATCACTTCTCTAAATCGTGTAAGACATTATTGATGATTTCATATCAATAACGTAATTTTAACATATTATAATATTATTTATCGCAGGCCAACGCAGTAATTGTCAATGTTTATTCACAAAAAAGCATCAAATGTGGAACTTTATACCCAACCTGCGTCTATGATCAGGGTTTGCGCCGTCATCATTTTACTTTCGTCAGACGCAAGGAATAGTGCAGCTTTTGCAATATCATAAGGCTGCAACGTTTGCGGAATACATTGGGCTTCTTGTACATCTTGAACAATGTTCGGGTTCAACCAACGCTTCATTTGGCGTTCTGTCATCACCCAGCCGGGAATGAGTGTATTCACACGAATATGATCTTTGCCCGCGCTAGCAGCAAGGCTTCGAGTCAGACCTTCTATCGCCGCCTTCGCGGTTGTGTATGCTGGCATACAATCTTGTTTTAACCGCCAACTCACCGACCCCATATTGATGATAGAACCACCACCTAATTTGCGCATTTGAGGGATCACGGCTTGGGCAGCGAAAAAGCTCGGTCTCAGGTTGACCGCTAACCGGTCATCCCAGTAATCAACCGTTACGGTTTCGAAATCATGACGGGTATCGTCTGCAGCGTTATTCACCAATACTGAGATGTCACCAAACATGTGTGCCGCTGAATCGATGGCTCGCTTAAGACAGTCTACGTCGCGCAGGTCACATTGAATAAAACGCGGCGCATGAGCATATTGCCCGGCTAACCGTTCAACCAACGCCATACTTTTTTCTGCTTCTAGATCGACAAAAGTGACCTTCGCACCTTGCGCACAAAAATGCTCAACCATCACCTCACCAATGCCTGTACCACCACCAGTGATGAATACACTTTTCTCAGCTAAGCTGGGGTAAATTGCATGATTTTCAGAAGGCTTGGACATCATAGACAGACCGAATGGACCCTAGAAGTTGGATTATTGTATCACAGAAGCGCCACGGCGAAACGGCAATTAAGCCGCTCCGTCCATACGTTCTATCTCAGCGTCGATGAATGCCATCGCTTCATCGATCAAGTAGGTCATCATGTTTTTTGCACGCTCAGCTTCACCACTGGCAATAGCGACATATATCTTTTTGTGATCTTCGGCGATATCACACAAGCTACCTTTTGCTGGTGTAGTGTGCTGAATACTCACATTTAATGCCGTGCGAATAAAATCGCGCAACTGGAAGAAAAAGCGATTACCGCTAGCAAACAAAATAGCAGTGTGAAATGCCAAGTCACCTTCATGCATTCCACCTTCACCACTTTCAGCCGCGGTGTGCATTTGTTGTAAGGCCTCACCAATTTGCGCAATGGCCTGTTGATCACCTTTTTTAGCAGCGAGCGCAGCAGCTTGGGGTTCTATCGCTAAGCGCATCTGTAAAAATTCTTTCAACACGTGCAGTGAAGGACTGCTTTCCAGCATCCATTTCAATACACTCGTATCGTACAAATTCCAGTTCTCTGGAGATTCAACACGAATACCTTGACGCGGGCGACTCGTAATCAGCCCTTTTGCAGCCAACATTTTCACCGCTTCACGCACAGCGGTACGACTAATGCCGTATTCCGCGCACAATTGGGCTTCAGTAGGCAACCCGGTCTCTGAGTTGTAACTACCTGAAATAATGGCCTTGCCTAGCTCGTTCGTCACTCGTTGTGACAAGTTTAAATTTTCAATTCGCGCCATCTTTAGATCCTGTTATTTTCACGCGTGCCTGCATATTACCACAAGTAACGAATGGCGCGATAAATCACCACCCACAAACCTTAAAATATCTTTAAATTTAGACAGTTTTTCAGTTTTGAGCACAACAATTTCACGTCATGCTCTGATTCTACCAAGTGCTAACAGATAAACAACAATAGACTTAACGCTAATTTAACAATAGTCTTCCATTTATGTAATTTGTCATATAATATTTCAATAATTGTTAAAAGCTGACGTGACGATCGGCATTTCAGAGGTTAAAAACGGATTATGGTTGAATTAAGTACACTAGACTGGCTGGTATTAGCCGGTTTCTTTGTCTTGCTTCTCGGTGTGGTAGTCATGTCTATGCGCCAAAAAGAAGAAGACACTGCTGATTACTTTCTCGCTGGTCGTAACGCCAGCTGGTTGGTCATAGGTGCCTCAATATTTGCTTCAAATATTGGTTCAGAACACCTAGTCGGATTGTCTGGCTCTGGTGCTCAATCTGGTATGGCACTCGCCCACTGGGAACTCCAATCATGGATTATCCTGTTACTCGGTTGGATATTCGTGCCCTTTTACTGGAGCAGCAAAGTTTACACCATGCCCGAGTTTCTCGAGCGCCGCTACAACTCCCAATCTCGTACTTTCCTCTCTGTTATCTCGCTCGTCAGCTATGTACTTACCAAGGTGGCAGTAACTGTGTACGCCGGTGGTATAGCCTTCAAAACCATTCTGGGCATTGAAAGTATTTGGGGCATCGATTTCTTCTGGATTTCAGCTCTGGGGCTCGTCATTATCACGGGTATTTATACGGTACTCGGTGGTATGAAAGCCATCATGTGGACATCGGTGCTTCAAACACCAGTATTGATTATCGGCTCGGTAGTCATTCTTGTGGTTGGCCTTGATAAAGTAGGTGGCTGGTCTGAAGTTGAACGTTTGAATGAAGCCAATATGCATCTCATTCGCTCGGCATCCGACAGTGAATTCCCATGGCCTGGTATTATCTTTGGCTCTTTCATCATCGGATTCTGGTACTGGTGTACCGACCAATATATCGTGCAGCGTGTATTGTCAGCTAAAGGGATCAAGGAAGCACGTCGCGGCACCATGTTCGCAGGTTACTTAAAACTACTTCCAGTATTTATCTTCCTAGTACCCGGTATGATTGCTTATGCCTTAAACGCGAAGGGTATTATTACTTATGAATCAGCCGACCAGGCTTTCCCAACTCTAGTATCTGAACTCCTCCCCTCTGGCGTGAAAGGGATTGTTATCGGTGGTTTGGTAGCAGCATTAATGAGTTCCTTAGCATCATTGTTCAACTCGTCTGCAACCCTGTTCACCATTGACTTCTACAAGAAGTTCAAGCCAGAGTCGACAGAGAAGCATCTACTCAAAGTTGGCCGTTTAGCCACCATCGTTATCGTGGTATTGGGTATTTTGTGGATCCCAGTAATGAGTTTAATCGCTGATGTGTTGTACGAGTACTTGCAGAGCGTTCAGTCGTTGATTGCACCAGGAATTGCAGCCGTATTCTTACTTGGTTTGGTGAGCAATCGCATTACACCAGCAGCGGGTTACTTTGGTCTAGTATCTGGTTTCGTATTGGGCATGATTCGCCTAGTGCTACTGCCATTCAGAGACAGTCTAGTCGGCACCTCATTAGAATGGATTGTGTCTATGAACTGGCTTTACTACTGTATTTTACTGTTTGTTGTAGTGACTGCGCTGATGATTGTAGTGAGCTTCTTTACCAAACCGGCAGATGAAGAAAGCTTAAAAGGACTTACCTTCCCAAGCATGAGCAAAGACACCTTGAAAGAAGTCGTAGCCGGTATCGACAAATGGGATTACATCCATACCGCAGGCATTATCGGTATCACGGCATTTATATATATCAGATTCTGGTAAGTACCGATTCTCTGCTCTCCATAGTGAGATTGGGCGCCTTCGGGCGCCTTTTTTTATTGAGTCAAAAGCAGATGTCAGTTAGCTTAATCACCATAACGACAACACTTCTAACTATGCCAACAGCTTGTTAGAATTCGATAAAACCTAATTGTGAAGTGAAATGATGGACCAACAACCCGATTACACCCAGTATTCACTGGAAGAATTAAAGAACGCGGCGGAAGGCATTGATCGCGAAGCATATCCTGATCGCGCGGCCCTGCTCGATGCTTTGATTGCAGAGAAAGAAAAAAATCAACACACTGCACCAATGGTCGATGAATTCGTTGATGATACGTTAGCAAGTCGTGGTGAACGCTTTGGTGCCGCCATTATTGACGGGCTGATTAGTCTGGTCGCCACTGTACCATTGTTTATGTATTTTGGTTTAGAGCGCATTCAAGAACCGGACTTACAACTTTATGTAATGAGCTTTGTATACAGCATTGTTACTTTGCTTATCATCCACGGTTACACTTTGCACTATTTTGCTCAGACTATCGGCAAACGCATGATGGGCATTCGAATTGAAACGCTCGACGGGCACCCCGCTACGTTGAGTACGATTCTTTACAAGCGCATTATCCCAACTGGATTGGCCGGTCAGCTAATCCCTTTATTGGCTCTGGTCGACGTATTGTTTATCTTCAGACAAGACCGCCGTTGTATCCACGACATGATCGCGGGAACCAAAGTGTCACGTGTACCTGAATAAGCGCAAGACTCGTTTGTTTTAGTACATTAAAAGTATAAAAAAACGCCGCCGTAATTATTAATTATGGCGGCGTTTTTATTTTCTCTTTTCTAAGGATTAGTCAGCTTGGTTTGGCATTAACACCGGAAAGCCTTCTGCATCCCAATAAATCACTCGGGCGCGTGCATGTCGGTTTGGATCAGTAAGTGGATTGCCCTTCAGTTCAAGATAATCTCGACTGTGATAAATCATCAGGTCAGTCACCCCATCTTCCGCTTTTACAAAACTATTGTGGCCCGGACCAAAACGCCCTGCATCGGCATTGGTTTCAAAAATAGGCTCAGGCTTCTTTTGCCAACTTGCAGGGTCGAGTAGGTCAGCATTGTCATCTGCCCACACTAAGCCCATGGCATACCTGTGGTCGGTCGCACTCGCAGAGTAAGTAATCATAACTTTGCCATGTCGTTGAATCACCGCCGCCCCTTCATTCACTTTATAACCCTGTACTTCCCAAGGTAAGGTAGGTTCTGTGAGAAGGGTCACCGGTTGTTTAATACTGGTTGGCGAGTCCATTTCAGCTATCCAGAGGGCGGAATTATAAGTTTGCTTTGCGTCTTGTTGCGCCCAAACTAAATAGCGTTTGCCGTGATGCTCAAACGATGTTGCATCTAAAGAGAAGCTATCAAGATGGGAATAAATTCTCCCCGTTTCTTCCCATTTCCCTTGCATAGGGTCAGCGGCAGTATTCTTCAACGCATACATGCGAATACTGAACGGCTTATCAATATCACCTGCGGCAAAATAGATATACCAAGCATCATCGATATGGTGAAGCTCCGGCGCCCAAATATTCACACTCATTGGGCCGTGTTCTTTTTTACGCCAAATCACCTTAGGCTCAGCTAACTTTAAATCATTTAAGCGACAAGCCTGACGCAATTCAATTTCATCAAATTTCGGTGATGTGCCAATAAAGGTATAGCAACCCGTGTCTTCATGTCGCACTAACCATGGATCTGCCCGTTGTAAAACAATGGGGTTATCAATAGGTGGTAATGGTTGCGAATACGCAGAAAAACTGCTGACAATCGCACTAAGTACACATAGAGAGATGGCTAAAATCTGACTTCGCTTCAACATGGGGTTGTCCTTATAATGAAGTGGAGTAATGCTAATCAATTATTAATATTGTATTACATATTTAACATGAATCCTGTTAAACTGTAAAAAGACTTTTTAGAGAAATTTGAGGACCTCATGATTCGACGTATTTGCCACTGTTTTCCTCAACTTGTAAAACGCGCTTTAACGGCCTTTACGGCATTAGCCATCGTAGGTTGCGGCGCACAAGCGAAGCAAGTTGAAGTACACGACCCCGTCATGGCGAAGGAAGGCGACACATATTATGTGTTTAGCACTGGGCCAGGCATTACCTACTATGAATCTAAAGACATGGTGAATTGGACACTGACCGGCCGTGTATTTAAAGACGAGCCCAGTTGGTCTCACCGTGTTGCTCCTGGTTTTGGCGGGCATTTATGGGCGCCAGATGTGTACTTTAAAAATGGTCAGTACTACCTTTATTACTCGGTTTCTGCGTTTGGTAAAAACACATCGGGAATAGGGGTCACCGTGAATAAAACTCTCGACCCTGACTCTCCTGATTATCAATGGGTTGATTACGGTATTGTGATCCAATCAGTTCCCGGCCGAGACCATTGGAATGCGATAGACCCAGCTATTGTAGAAGATGAAAACGGCGACGCTTGGATGAGCTTTGGGTCGTTTTGGGAAGGTTTGAAACTGGTTAAACTCGACGATGATTTGGTGCGGGTGGCCGAGCCTCAAGAATGGCACAGTATCGCTAAACGCCCTTCTGCTGATGGTATGGGCGCCATTGAAGCTCCGTATATTTTTAAGAAGAACGGTTATTATTATTTATTTGTTTCTTTCGATAAATGCTGCCGTGGTTTAGATAGTGATTACAACGTACGCGTTGGCCGCAGTAAAACAGTTACAGGGCCATATCTCGACAAAGACGGAAAGTCGTTAATGGAAGGCGGCGGTTCGCTGGTTATCAAAGGTACAAAAGATTGGGTAGCGTTGGGGCATAATGCAGCCTACACCTTTGACGGCAACGATTACCTTGTGCTGCATGCCTATGAAACCGCCGACAACGGCATTCAAAAATTGCGGATTTTGCCGATGAGTTGGGACAATGACTGGCCGGTAGTTAATCCTGCAGATCTCAACACTCATAAAACCGTTTTGCACCCCAAACCATAAAATGCCCATTTGCGCTGGCGCAATAAAGCCAGCGCAAATTTTGACTCCCCCTTCGACCTTACGTATAAATAGTCAACACAGCCTTATGTACAATTTGGTGCACAACCTAGGGACAGTGCCGTGTTTACCATTGCTGCGTCATACCAAGCCTATTATGTTTTCGCCGTTATTCTGTTGGCCGCTGTATTAATGGCGACAAATCGTGTGCGGTACGATTTGATCGCCTTACTGGTAGTGCTTGCCCTTTCATTAACCCATATATTAACCATTAACCAAGCTTTATCTGGGTTTGGAAACACGGTGGTGATATTAGTCGCTGGGTTGTTAATTATTGGCGAAATGCTAGATAGAACGGGCGCAGCCCGGTTTGTTGGTGACTATATTGCTAAATATGGTAAGCACTCGTTCAGTCGGCTAACCATTTTGACCATGATCGCCACTGCGCTTTTGAGTGCAGTCATGAGCTCAACAGCGGTGGTTGCTATTTTTATTCCTATCGTTTTACGTATTGCCAAACAAACCTCTTGGTCGCCGAGTCAACTTTTACTACCTATGTCATATGCGGCTTTGGTCAGTGGGATGCTCACGCTCATCGCAACACCACCGAATTTAGTGATCAGTGCACAACTCACCGAGGCTGGCTATAACCCTTTAGGGTTCTTTAGTTTCTCGGTTATCGGCGTGTTTGTGCTTGCACTAACATGTTTGTTAATGGTTCTCGCTGGGCCGGTATTGCTTCCCAAATTATCTAACCCAAGCCCACCTAGCTATGCCAGAAATTGGACGGCGCTATGGAACGATTTCAGAGTGAGCCAAGAATTAGTCGACTTACGCGTTTCTGCCCAGTCACCATTTTGCGGACGCTCCATCGCGTCGACATTACTGTACCAAGACTATCGTGTACGCATCTTAGCTGTCACCCGAGTCATTAATGGTCAACCAACTCATTTTGCAAACCCTAGCACCGACTTTATTCTACGCCCAAGCGATGGACTTTATGTTGCGGGCAAACAAGCGTCTATAGACACCATTCGGTCATTGTTCTCCTTGGATGATTATCAACCATCTCAAATCAGTTTGCAGTTTCGTCATTGGGAACTGGGGGCTGTGAGTGTGTTGTTGCACCCAAACTCTACCTTAATTGGGCGCACTTTGAAGTCTGCGAGTTTTCGCGAGCGCTACGGCTTAACCGTATTCGGGTTACGCCGAAACCAACAAGCTATTGAGGACTTTGAGCAAACGCCATTAGCTTCAGCTGACAGCCTGTTAATCAGTGGCGCATGGTCAAAAATTAAAAAGCTACAACAGCAAAACAGCGATTTTGTGGTATTGGAAACCCCTACTGATGCCGATGATGTTGTTCCTGCCTATCAGCGCCTGCCTACCGCACTCGCCATTACAGGGTTTATGATTGGCATGGCACTATTGAATGTGATCCCTCTGGTCTCGGTAGTACTTATTGCGGTTATTGCGGCCGTATTAACGCGTTGTATTTCAGCCAACCAAGCGTATCAGTCTATTCACTGGCAAAGTATTGTTTTACTTGCCGGCATGTTACCGCTAGCCGATGCGCTAGTACAAACCGGTGGCACACAAATGATAGTAGATGGCATGCTGTCATTAACACAAAGCGCCAGCGCTGAAGTGATGTTGTGCTTGCTGTTCGCGATAACAGTGATCATGACCAATGTGTTGTCTAATACTGCCTCAGCAGTGCTCATGGCCCCCATCGCTATAGAAGCAGCTAACGCTCTGGAGGTTTCACCTTACCCTTTTGCAGTTGCAGTACTTCTTGCTGCGTCTTCGGCTTTTTTAACGCCTGTCGCGTCTCCGGTTGTCACACTTGTCGTCGAACCAGGGCAATACAAACTATCAGACTTCTTAAAAATGGGGTTACCGCTTGTTATCGTGGTATTTGCCACCGCCTATTTTTTCGTTCCGTTACTCTTCCCTTGGTAACACACAAGCCCTATAAATATAGGGCTTGCCTTATAAACAGACGTTTATCACTTCAGTCTGCTATCAACCGCCGCTTTTACACGAGTGGCGTAGTCGCTATCTGCCTGTTCGTATTGCGAATACATACGCTCTCTCACGTCTTCGGTTACCTGAGATAGCCCATCAGCAATGTTGTTCGCTAGCTGGTCTTTCTGGTTCTCAGACATAATCCGGTACAACTCACCTGCTTGGGTAAAATTGTCGTCATCCTGCGTATTATAAATATCTAACCACGCATCTTGCTCAATCGGCATTGCTGGCTCCAACACCTCTGGTACGGTATCGGGTGCGCCTTGCGTTGTTCTATCATTGGGATAGAAGTTAGCACCACTCCCAGCAAGTGAAGGTGTGATACCAGCAAATGCACCATCGCGTTGGTAGTTGTGTACAGGACAACGCGGCGCGTTTACCGGTATCTGGTTGTAGTTGGCACCAATACGATAACGGTGTGCATCCTGATAGGCTAACAAACGAGCCTGTAACATACGGTCAGGTGACGCGCCTATACCGGGCACCATATTACTCGGCGCAAAAGCAGACTGCTCATTTTCAGCAAAGAAGTTATCTACGTTGCGATTCAACTCAAGTTGGCCAACTTCGATCAATGGGAAATCTTTGTGCGGCCATACTTTAGTCAAGTCGAACGGATTAATGCGATAGTGACGCCCTTGTTCTTCCGTCATTATTTGCACTTTCACCGTCCAGCTCGGGAAATCCCCATTATCAATACTGTTCACTAAATCTTGTTGGGCCCCAAAAGGAGACATTTTCGCCGCTTCTTCACCGGTCAAGGTTTTAATGCCTTGATTAGTTTTAAAGTGCCACTTCACCCAATAACGCTCACCTTTGTCATTCCACAAGCTCAACGTATGTGAGCTATAGCCATTGGTATGGCGGTACGACAACGGAATACCACGGTCAGACATCAAAATAGTCGCTTGATGTAAAGATTGTGGATTGTTAGCCCAGAATTCATAAACCGCCTGAGGATCAGGCAAGTTAGTACGAGGGTTCTTCTTTTGGCTATGAATAAAATCGGGGAACTTAATACCGTCTCGTAAGAAAAAGACCGGCGTGTTGTTACCCACCATATCCCAGTTGCCGCGCTTGGTGTAAAACTTCACCGCGAAACCACGAGGGTCTCGAGCATAGTCGCTAGAATCTTGACCACCGCCTACGGTTGAAAAACGCAAGAACACGTCGGTTTGTTGACCTTCTTCCTGTAGAAAATCTGCAATGGTGTACGCAGCTAAGCTTTTAGTCAGAGTGAATGTGCCATAGGCGGCGCTACCACGTGCATGAACAACACGCTCAGGAATACGTTCACGGTTAAAGTGGGCTAGCTTTTCGAACAAATAATGATTATCGAAAGTTACAGGACCACGTGCACCGACGGTGCGGCTTTGGTTATCTTCTGCAACAGGGGCACCAGCACTGGTGGTCATTGGGCAACGCTTTATATCACTCATTCTACTCTCCTCAATATTTTATTGATTGGCACTGTGTGCTAATCAGTTTTTAAGATATTAAAGAGAATTACTGATTACATAAAGTGATATAAAGCTATTCAGAAAATCGCTTTTTAAGATTAAAGTGTGGCACTCACTTTTCAACAAACCGACGCGTCAAATGACATTTACCGCTCATCTAAACTATTCAAAAGACACTAATCGAACATCTACAATCATCACCGCATTCGGACCAATTTTACCGCCATTGCCTTTCTTCCCCCACGCGAGTTCAGGAGGGATCACAAATTCATAGCGGCTACCCACAGGCATCATGGGTATGGCTTCTTGCAGGCCTTCTATGGCTTCTTCAAGAGCAAATTCTTCGGGCAGCCCTTTCTTATACGTATCGTCAATCACGCTACCATCAGCCAATAGAATACGCTGTTGCACTTTCACTGTGTGCATCAGGCTTGGCTTCTCTCCCTCGGCGGCTTGCACCACGCGAAACATCAACCCAGAAGGAAGGGTCTCAACACCATCTTTTTGTTGATATTTTTGAATGTACTGCTCGGTGAGGTTTTTATTTTGTCCTGCCGACCCTTTCGCGGTCTTTTTGGTTTTGCCTTTAGCCATGGTGTCTAATTCGCTTTGTTTGTTTTTTACTATGTTGCATCAAAAACAGGAAAAGCCGGCTAACCGGCTTTTCCATAAGAAGACAAATTATATTACTGATTAATGAGTCTAATGCCATAAATACCACCAGCGACAGAGCCTTCGGCAGCCTCGAATCGCAAACTCAGTGTTTTATTGGCTTTCATTTTATCGGTTAGTGGATAATCCACGTTATAAAAGTCTTCTTCACTTGTAGTCACAGGTAAAGACACATTCGCCAACACCTCACCGTTTATTTTGATAGCAAAGGTGCGATTCACATCACCTTTAAAATAAGTAATACGCAGGTGTTGCGCTGCTAAATCTGCATTTTTTAGCTGATATTCAAAATAGCCGGTAGCATCACGCCAATGCCAGCCGTTGTTCACGCCAGCGCGAGTGCCCTCGCCCTTAAAGTCATGCTCCACTTCCGGTTGCTGTTCTCCCGGCGTGATTTTATCAACGGTCATTGCCGCTAATGCTGCCTTTTCAGCTGCTTCCTGCTTTGCCTTAGCCACAAAGCTGTCAAAACCTTTGGCATCCAACTGTGGCCAGTACACTTGATAACGGCTGTCATGGAGTCGGAAAAAAGGAATAAGCGTAGTTTTCTCATTTTTATTAACCGGATCAGCAATAGCGACATGGTCGGTCACATCGAATACTAATTCGGCCCCACTTTCCCGCTGCAAAGAATCAATAAACGCTTGCGGTTTGCCTAACATAATCGGCAACGCCTCAGGCGGACAAACCGGCCCTGCGGCAATGTGCCCCATTCTGCTGTCGTCGGCAACAAAGTTAAGATGCTCATCTTTAAACGCCGTAACTTTTGTTGCCATAACCACCGGCCCATACAACACCGAATAGTAATTCTGACCGTCGGGTAATTGTTCTGTGGTCAACGCGGGTGTTAATGTGAAGCTCACTGTATCACCGCTTTGCCACGTACGCGCTATCTCAACGTAGCCATTAGCCGACTTGGCTGCTACCACCTCGCCATTTACAAGCACTTCAAGTGCGCTCGTTGACCAACTTGGTTCACGTACTTTCAATGTAAAATCAGCACTTTCATTGTCGGTTAGTACTTCAATATTCACATCATTAGCGTCGGGGAAGTTTGTGTCTTGAACCAGCACTACGCCTTTTTCAGCCCAATTCAGTTGCGCAGGCATAAATAGATTTACCGCGACACTGGTATCGTCATGGGAGTAAACGAGTTCACCGTACTTACTGTGGTTTTCAATGCCAGACCCAACACAGCACCACATCGAATCTTCAACTGAAGAATACATACGGTAATGGCCCGGACGCATAGAAGTAAAATACACTAAACCACCATGTTGTGGGTGCTGGCTTGAAAGAATGTGGTTGTAGGTAGCGCGTTCGTAAAAGTCTAAATAACGCATATCACCAGTGTGAAGGAACAACATTTTGCTCAACTTCATCATGTTATAAGTGTTGCACGTTTCCGGCCCTTCCACGTCTTCGATCATCGGCGTGAAGTCTTCGCTATCGTGGAAGTGCTCTCTCACACTGTTGCCACCAATCGACACTGAGCGATGCTGGGTCACGGTTTCCCAGAAAAACGTAGCCGCATCTTCCCACGCTTTGTCGTCGGTTTCTTCAGCGACTTTTAAAATACCAATAATTTTAGGAATTTGGGTATTGGCGTGCAGACCGGTCAGTTCGTCTTTGTGTTGAATTAACGGTTTCAATATACGTTGATGAGAGAACTGTCTCGCGAGTTTGATAAACCGCTCGTCGCCTGTAATTTCAGCAATATCAGCGAATACTTCATTTAACCCACCGTACTCTGAATACAACATTTGTTGAATCTGCTCGTCGGATAATTGCGCAGTGATATCCAGCATCCATTCGCCCAATTCAACCAACATGGTTTTGGCTTGCTCAATGTGAGCAATTTGGTAGGCGTCGCGCAAACCGTGAAAGATTTTATCGATGTTGTAGAGAGGCACCCAACGGTCATTCAAACTGAATAGGTCGGCTTTAATTTTACCTGCTTTTATCTCAGCCCACATGGCATTGCCGTTGGGGATGCCGCCTAAATAGCCATGGTTGGCCAGTTGTGCTTCGCGCAATTGATCAAGCATGTAATCTAATCGGTCTTTTAACGCCGTGTCGCCCGTTGCCGCCCACGCCAAACTCAAAGCACTGAGGTAGTGGCCACCTATATGACCGTCTAAGCCGCTGTTTTCCCAATTGCCGTAGGAGGCCGACTTAGGTTCTATGCCCGCTTCTCGCAAGTATGGTGCAAGTAAACGGTCTGGCTCCATCGCCAGTAAGTAGTTCACATTGGTTAATTGGGCATCTGCGAAAGGGCCATGAGCAATACGCACGTTACTCAGATCAAACAACGTTTGCTGATGCACCTGTTGAGTGTGCGTGGCCTTAGCCGGAGCTGTTACCGCCGTTCCCGCCTGTGATGTTTGTTGGCCTTCACTTTGTTGCTGGCTGCAACCAGATAGTGCCAGAATCACAGCACTCGCACATAATGTGGTACGTAAGAATGAGGTCGGTAATGTCATCGGCTAAACGGCTCCTAGTAAAGCTGAGGTATAACGCGGTTACACACACGCCACTAACATTAATAATCAGTGGCGTGAGATGTTAAGACTTATTCAGGTAAACGCTGCTCTTTCACCATGTTGTTGTAGTAGTTGTCAGAGATTTTATATTTAAACAATACAAAGCCTGTTAACGCATGGAACACGCCCGGAATGACAGTGAGCATCAAAGCTAACCCTGTAAGAGTAAAGTCTGACTGGGCGACATTGGGCTGATATTCGAAGAAGCTCAACAACAAGCCTCCTGTTAAGCCAGCTAAGCCTCCACCTGCTTTTTGACAGAATGAGATACCACCAAACGACAAACCTGAAGCTCTTACTTTGTCTTTCATTTCGCCATAGTCCACAGCTTCAGCAATGGCTGACCAGAATACAGGGGCGTGTAAATCAACCACAAAAGAAAGGAAAATATAAAAGATGAACGCCAATAGCACATCACCAGGTTGTACGAAGAAATACATCCCTACAGAGATAAGCAGAACTGCTATTTGTGAATAACGGAACAACTTGATTTTACAGTAGCGTTTTGTGATCCATGTACTCGCCACCATAGACACAATTGACGCTGCGATGCCGGCACTGGTGAAGGTGCCCGCTAAGTCAGGTACTTTCAAATAGTAGGTCGCGTAGTACATTGCCACACTGCCGCGAATCGCATAACCCAAAGTACCAAATACGCAGGCCGCACAAAGCAATAACCATTGGTCGTTTTTCAACAACACTTTAAGTTGTTCACCAATCCCCTGCTGTTCAACTTTGTGCTCCATACGCTCCTTGGTTTTAAAGAAGCAAAATAGCAACAAGCCGATACCACACAGAGAAACGAGAATCATCGCCATTTGGTAACCGTGAGCAATGTTATCGCCGCCCCACAATTTCGCTAACTCTGGTACAGACCATACAATCAGTACGTTGGCAATTTTGGCAAAGAACATTCGATATCCGTTTGCCGACAAGCGCTCTTTAGGGTCTGCCGTTAATACCCCGATATACGAAATATAAGGAATGGCCACGCCAGTAAACATCAACGTTGCTAGCAAGTATGTTGCATAAGCCCAAATCAATTTGGTTGCGTAATCAAAGTCGGGCGTAGTAAACAGCAGCACAATGGATACGCCATAAGGGACAGACAAAAACAAAAACCAATGTCGGAATTGCCCCCAACGCGTTTTCACTTTGTCAGTGATTACCCCCATCATCGGATCACTAAACGCATCAACAAAGCGAGCAACGAGGAAAAGTATCCCCATATCAACAGGGTCCAGACCGAAAATATCGGTATAGAAGAACGACATAAAGTAGAACAAGGCTGCCACCATGATATTGACCGCCATGTCGCCTGCGCCAAATCCTACTTTTTCCGTGACAGAGAGTTTTTGTGAAGTCATACCGCTTTAATCCGGTTCGCGAATACTCACCGCGTTATTGTTACGAAAGTACTCGAAATGTGAATGCTGCTTTTGTATTCTGCCAACGCTTGTTTTAAGCTTTGCTTTTGAATACATTTGCAAACCAAATGTTAACGGCAAATATACTATTATCATACCAATAATACTACAACAGTTTTTCCACCTATTTCTCTTCCCCTAGACATATCAATAGCTCGCTAAGATGAGCTTAAAAAATCCCTAAGAGAAAAAACAAAAAACCCCGACACAAGGTCGAGGTTTTTTTACATTTTACTCTAGCAACTTGTTACATTGAGTAACGTACACCCAGCGCGAATGTGCGGCTATAAAGCGCATTACCAAAGTTATAAACATCAGGGTACTGGTAATAGCTCTGATAGTACTCTTCCGTCAAGTTGGTGGCATCAAACGTTACCGTTAGGTTTTCAGTTACGTCGTAGCTCATTTGGAAATCCAAACTTTGCTCAGGCTTACGATATACACCAAGCGGGTTAGCAAACAATGCCGCTTCGTAGTTATTCAAGAAATCATCACGCCATACATAAGCTAAACGGGCGCTGTAGTTTTCTTTTTCGTAAATCAATACACCACTGTAAGACGTGTCTGAAACACCGAAGATAGGCTGTGGGATATAGCCGGTAATTTCACCTGTATTGTTGAACTGTGGAATATCTTGATTTGAATCCAACAAGGTCAAGCTTGCTTGAATACCAAAGCCATCAAGTACTGCTGGCAGTTCTTCAGGGAAGTAAACCGCGCCAAATTCCCAACCGTCTAGTACACCGTTTGACGTGTTACCCGGCGCTGAAAGAATGTAAGTACCCGCTTCAATATCGTCTGAGCCTTCGTAGTCAATGGCGATACGTGAAGCATAAACCAACCCTTCAATGTCACGGCGGAACCATGTGGCATAGATTGAGTTGCCTTCGCCAAAGTAGTATTCCAAGCTTAAGTCTAAATTTTGAGACTCAACGGGTGCAAGGTTAGAGTTACCACCAGCAGCAGTACCATATCCCACATCCGTCACATCTTCGTAATACTGAATCACTGAATTTAAGTCAGTAAAGTTAGGACGACGGATAGTTTCTGTGTAAGCAAAACGCGCCACTAGGTCATCAGTAATGTGATAGCGAGCTACCAAGCTTGGTAATAAAGTCCCTTCGCTTGCAGATGCTGAACTCTGCTCTACAGGGTTAGTGTTGATATCCCAGAAAGTCATGTCTGTGCTGACGTGCTCATAACGCAAGCCCATTTGACCATCTAGCAAACGACCGCCGATTTCAGTCGAGAAGTTACCTTCAACATAAGCGGCAAGCGTTGTTTCATCAATCTGGAACGTCTGTTGGAAGCTCTTCTTGGTTAAGCCGTACATTTCACGGAATTCATCTTGATTCGCGTAAATGTAGTGACCGTTTGCAACCGCCCATGACGATGGGAAATCTGCTTTACCGTCAAAGAAATCTTCAGTTAAGTAAACAAGACCAGGATCTAGGTCGCTAAGAGGCACACCTAAGAAACCATCTTGAGAAACGCGCTGGTGATCTTCAGCTCCGCGTTTGTCAGCGAAAATACCGAAGTTCACTTTCTCAAAGAAACCTGAATCTAAGGTATAATCAGCATCCACAGTTAATGTAAGCGCATCACCTGCACCACGACCACCGCTATCATAAAGCTGAGCCACATTCCAAAGCGCAGGGTCGGTCAAATCAGACTCGTCTATGTCTGTATCTGGATTGTCCCAGAATGACAAAGATGGGATGCCGTTACCTGCGTTGAAGTCAACGTCTAAACCGTAAGCAACACGGTCGGTACGCATAGCGAAGAACTCTGTTTCAAACTCTGAATCTTGATAATACAAGTCAGACTTAACGTGAAGGTTATCGGTAAGGTACCATTCCCCCGATAGTGCCAACATGTAAGTATCAGTTGAAGACTTAGTTAAGTCGCCCGAGTTAAAGCCGTAAGGTGCATTAACTTGGCGCTCTTTAATAATGTTGGTACCTTCGAACAATACTGGATCATTCAAACTACCCGCATCGCCCCACCAATCTACGAAGGTGAAGAACAATGAGTTAAAGCTCTCATTGCGATAGCCATTGTAAAACGCTTCAAAGGTATAGGTAGAGTCGGCATTCGGTGCCCACTGCAATGACACATTCACAGCTGGACGTTCGCGCTTACCAGTAAAGTCACTGGCGAATAAGGCATCACGACCCAAGTAATATTCGTCTTCTGTGCCGTTCAAATCTAGCGTAGAGCCAGCAGCAAACGGCAAACCAAGATCGAGACCAGGTGTCCAACACGATGATTCACATTCACCAGGAAAAATACGCTGCAGAGGTGTATAGTCCGCAAATTGGACAGCGCCATTTTCATCAATGTAACGGTACTGGGCAGACGGGTCAGTTCCTACAAATGGAATTACTGCACCAGGCGTAATGCTCTGGTCGCGATAGTTGGTGCGGGCGAATGAGAAGTTGACTAACGCACCGAATTCACCTTGCGAGGTGTCCCAGCGATCACTTAACAGCAAGCTTACGATAGGGTCGGTTTTATCCGCTTGCTCTTGGTAAATACCACGGGCAGCGAATACCACTTTGCTGTCTTCAAAATTGAAAGGTCGCTGAGTTTTGATATCAATTTGACCTGCAATACCACTGCCAATTTGAGATGCAGAGCGGGTTTTAAATACTTCAACAGATTCAAGCAGTGCAGCGGGAATGTCAGCAAGCGCAACGGCACGTCCATTCGAAGTAAACATGTTGCGGCCGTTTACTGTTGTGGTTACGTCAGTCAAACCACGAATCGTTACCGTGTTCACTTCACCTGCGCCACGGTCTGTAACCTGAATACCCGTCACACGTTGTAGTGCTTCCACAACGTTGTTATCGGGGAATTTACCAATGTCTTGTGCAACAATAGCATCAACAACTTGTAGATTTTGACGTTTGATATTCAATGCTTTGTTCAAGCTACCGCGAATACCAGAAACTTCAATTACTTCGACTTGTTCACTTTCAGCGTCCTGCGCAGGGGTTTCTTGCGCGTAGAGAAAAGGACTACCTAGCGCTAAAATAAGTGCACTCGCTAGCTGTGTTCGCTTAAACATGTGTGTTTATCTCCAGTTTTTATGTACTGGCGTGACGCTCTTTTTCCTGAGCTTTAGCCAGACTGCCTATTCCATCAACGCGTTTGTTAACAAGGTATTGCGTTAATGAACCGCTTTCTCTCTGCTGTTAATTTTTTGTTATTGTGGTTTAATCATATTGTATGATTATTTTACTGTCAACTAGTGTCAACAACTGTCAAAGCAGGATCAATTGGCAAATTGAGATAGATCAAAATAAAACCAACGTCTGAATTCCGTAATTTTATTAGAAATGATCATTACCCCTATTATCGGAGTTGATCTTTTATGCATTTAAAAACAAAGAGATAAGATTTAAAAAAGAAATGTGGCGTTATAGGGTTGATTAGAGGCAAAGCAAAATGAAAGAAAAGTACTACAATAATACCTATAGATAAAACTTTAGTTTATATGTAAATAAAATTGAAAAAGCTGGGTCATTTCACGTCATGAACCCAGCTTTTTATTAGATTGCATCAAGTTTACATGGTGTAACGTAAACCCAATGCGAAGGTTTGGCTGTAAACACCGGCTGAGAAGTTGTAAATATCCGGTTCTTGATAATAAGCACGGAAAATTTCGTCAGTCAGGTTCGTAGCATCAAACGTTACAGTCAGGTTGTCGTTTACGTGATATGAGAATTGGAAATCCAAGCTTTGCTCGGCAGCGCGATAGCGAGCGAGAGGGTTAGCAAAGATTGCCGCTTCGTTGTCATAGCGGAACGCATCGCGCCACACATAGGATAAACGCGCACCAAACTTCTCTTTTTCGTAGGCCAGCACCACACTGTATGATTCGTCTGATACACCAAACATCTCCACGGTGTCATAACCAACGGGATCAGGGTTAGTGGGGTCATCTTCATCATAAATAGGTAACTGCTGCGATGAATCGAGAATAGTGTAACTCGCCTGCACGCCTATACCGTCGAGATAACTTGGTAAGCCATCAGGAAAATACGTCATACCGATTTCAATCCCTTCTAGCTCACCATTAGATGAATTATCGGGTTTAGTCAGAATATGCAATAGCTCGCCAATTTCATCACCGTTATCATCTACATCGTCAGGGTAGTCATAGAACACTTCAGAACGAGAACTTACCACCAACCCTTCAATATCGCGCTTGAAGTAAGTCGCGTAAATGGCGTTACCTTCACCAAAGTAGTACTCCAATGACATATCAAAGTTACTAGATAGTACGGGTTGCAGATTCGGGTTACCCGACGAGGCGGTACCCGTACCCACTGAAGTTACCCCTTTGGAATAAGTGGTATAAGGGTTAAGCGCTCCAAAATCTGGACGGCGCATGGTTTCCGTATACGACAAACGGAACATGAAATCGTCTAAAAAGTTGTAACGAGCAATAAAAGTCGGCAACACTTCGCGACTGGTATTTTCACCCGAATCCACTTCGGCTATTTGGTTAGCCGCATCAACGCGATCAAACAAATAAGGCGTTTTCGCGTCGGTGTAACGCAAACCGAAGGTGCCGTCGAGAATACCAAAAGGGACCAAGTATTCGTATTTTGCTTGCGCATACAAATCAAGGGTTTTCTCTTCGGCCTCGAACGTACGACGCATCACCAAAGAAGGGCCGCCGGTAAGGTAATTATCAATCGGCTCCCCGTTTTCATCAATAAAGCCATACAACTCACGAAACTCGTCTTTGTTGTTGACCATATAGTCGATATTACCAATTAACCAACTACTTGGAAATTCAGCTCGGCCATCAAAGAAATTGGTGGTTTTGTCATAAAACGCCTCGGGCATGTCCGTCATAGGTATTTCATATTGACCAATATTGATGTTTGCACCTCGACTACGATTATTCGTTTCTCGAATTTCGTAGAACAAGCCAAAATTCACTTCAGTAATGCCTGCAAAATCTGTGTACCAGTCGGCGTCAACATACAAGGCATTCGATGTACCTTCGTCACGCGAGCCGTTGTCCCACGCTGGTCCCATCGAGTACAAACGAGGATCTAACAAGTTAGATTCATCAATATCCGCAGTGGCTGGGTTGTCGTGGAATGTCAGCCCAGCAACGCCTTCACCCGTATTAAAATCCACGGTCATTGCGTAATAGTCACGCAATAAGCGGACGGCAAAGAAGTCTGACGTAAACACACTGCGCTGAGAAACTAACTCAGCCCCTAGATGAAAGTTGTCAGCCAGATCCCATTCTCCGCCTAGCGCAAACATGTAAGTATCAGTTTGGCGCACATCAGCATCAGTGCTGTTGAAGTCGGTTTCCCACACACCGTAGCGAGGGTCGCCATCATACGTTGTGCGTTGTTTGACAATATTAGTGCCTTCATAAAACACAATATCATCGTCAAAATCGATATTGTAAGACGAGTCAGGGTAGCTAAAGAACAAGCTATTTCTCACCGTTTCACGATAACCATTATAGAAAGCTTCAAATACGTACTCAGACTTGTCATTCGGTGCGTATTGCAGTGAAATATTCAGCGCAGGACGTTCGCGAACACCTGATAAGTCACTTGCAAACACGGCATCCCGAGACAAGATATATTCGTTCTCGTAACCATTAGTATTGAGCGTTGAACCCGGCGCATAAGGCAAACCTTGTTCTAAACCCGGATCCCAATATGCTGAATTAATACGTTCGTACGCCGGAAATTCGCCCTGATTACCAAAACGGTCGACCCCTTGCCCCTCTGGAGAGGCATTGAAATAAGGGAATACCGCCCCTGCAGTAATGCCTTGGTCGCGCCAGTTAGTTTTTGCGTAGGCGATATTCACCAAAGCACCGAATTTACCTTTGTCGGTCTCCCATATATTACTCGCCATAGCGCTAATATTTGGGTCTACGGTACCTTCTTGGTCCGAGTAAATTCCACGTGCCGCGACGGCAAATTTGGCACCCTCAAAATTAAACGGGCGGTTAGTAATAACATCTACCTGACCGGCAATACCACTGGGTAGCTTGTCTGCCGAACGAGCTTTGTAAACATCAACACGGTTAATTAACGACGCTGGCGTATCGGCCATGGTATAAAATCGGCCTGTAGAAATGTACATCTGACGACCGTTTACCGTAGTCGTAATATCAGTTAAACCACGAATAGAAAGTGTACCCACTTCCCCTCTATCCCTGTTTGTTACCTGAACACCAGGCACACGCTGTAGGGCTTCAATCACGTTGTTATCGGGGAACTTACCGATATCTTCTGCGACGATAGAGTCAACAACTTCAATTTTTTCGCGTTTGATATCAATTGCTTTTGCTAAACTGCCTCGAATACCAGATACCTCTATCACTTCAACGGCACCGTCTTCGGTTACTTCTTGGGTATACGCGTTCCAACTTGTTGCAAAGAGTGCAGAAGTAATCGCTGCACTTAATAAGGTGGGTTTAAACATAGTGTTCTCCCAAATTCCTTTGTTGAGCTCGATGCATCCGCACCGAGCATTCAATCTTTTGTTATTACCGAGCCAAATCACTCGGCACCGGTTTTATTGATTGCCTTCCGCATAAAGCGTTTGAACATCGTCGCCTGACAGTGGATCGTCATAAATCACTAACTCATCCATCAAGCCGTTAAAGTTCGCATCCCATGGGAATAGGTTGGTCGCAAGCGCAAACCCTGAGTTAGCACCCGCCGATGTAAACACATCAGGGAAATTACTCATGTTGGCCACTTGTACCCCATTGAGGTAGGCAGTAAACACACCTTCGTTTACAACAAACACTAGGTGTGACCACTCGCCAGACGGAATTTGTTCGCCCACAGTGCCATCAAACCAAGCTTCGCCCGACCACAACATGGTGTCACCGGTCGCTCCGAAAGGTACTACACTGATCCAGCTGTTACTTGCTGCGTAGCCGAAGAAAGCGGTAGTGAACTGGGTTTTCTCGGTTGGGTTCAACCACATTGCCACCGAGTAGCTGAAGTCGGTTATCAAACCATCTGGCAACTTAACTCCTGGGCCAGCATCACCAAGGAACTGAATCGCTTTCCCTACAGCACCATCGGTATAAGTTAGCATTGCATCAGACGGTGTAATGAGTGGGATCTCAGCCGTTTTATCAGCAGGCTCACCCGCACCAAAGTTACCCGTGCTGTCTTCAACATTGTCTTCGAAGCTAAAGCGTGCAACCGGTGACGGAGGCGTTTTAGAAATAACCGTAGCGACAAAGCTTTTATCAACACTTTGACCTGCCAGTGAAATGGTCGCGGTTAACGTAACAGTTGCATCTGCTTCACCACGTGCAGGGCGGGTCACCACACCCGTCGCAGGGTCGATTACCGTGCTGTCACTCGACGTCCAACTCAACGACGACGCAAATGGTCCTGTGTAAGGTAATGCGAGGTTATCAATAACAAAGTCTACATTTCCTAGAGACAAGTCAGCTTCCGCGATAGCTATTAAGTCTTCGGCAGCTAAGCGATCCACATCCAATGCTTTGATTTCGGCAGCAGAAAGCGCTTCGTCATAGATTTTCAGCTCATCAAATTGCGCAACGAGAGCTGGGTCCCAGTAGTTCAGGCCAAGTGTAATGACCGCATCTTCAGGCTTAAAGGAGTGCATATCTTCTAAACCAGACACGCTACCGACTAACTCGCCGTCATAGAAAATTTCTACATAACCGTCGTTAACTGAGTAAGCTACATGATGCCATTCAGCAACTGGATAAGGTATTACACTGGTTGTTGCGTCTAACCACGGCCAAGAGCCATCTTCCTCAAGCCAATGTGACCACATCATCAAACCGCCATTCCAACTGTGCGGTAAGAAACTCTGCCATCTGTCAGCGGAATGCGCTGAGAAAAACGCAGGACGGAAAGCCCAGCTTTCAACTTGATTCAACCAGAACGACACTGTGTACTGATAGCTATCAATCATGTCGTTTGGCATCAACACACCAAATGAACCGTCAAGGTTAACCGCTTGATTGACGATACCTTCTGCAAATGAAGCACTGGCTGCAGTCCCCGTGATGTCGGCTGCGGGTACACCATCAGCGTAGTTATTCAAGGTATCAGACAAATGGTTATCGAAGCTGTAGTAAGCGGTTCTGTTGTAGGTTGAGCGTGCAACCACCAGCACATCTTTGGTGATAGACAGAGTTTGCCCTTTTAACAACACGTCTGCTGTTAAGGTGACAACTTGGTCGCCTTCTTCCACATTAGGGCGTGTCACTTTACCTTCGCTGTTAACATAAGTCGGCTTGCTAGAAGACCAAGTGAGTGTTGCACCACGCGCACCAATTGTGGTGAATGACAGATCTTTTTTCACATTCAACAATTGGGTTGGGTCAACCGGGTTAGCAAACGCCTCATCAATAGCTGCGCCAATATCATCAACCACATCGGCAACGGTTTTCTCTGGCAGTTTAGCGGCAATCAGGCTTTCACCAGCACTGCTCATACCAGAAATCACCACTTCAAATCGTTGATCTTCAACGTTCCATTGCCACTGCGCCACACCTTCATAGGTAGTGTCGTCATCAATACTGATACGAATGCGATTCGGTGAATCTGCGTAAAGCTTGTAACTCCCCGAAGCTTGACCTTCAACAAAGCGACCTTGGCTGGTTAACGTGACATACAGTGAGGTATGTTCATCACCATTAGAGTCGTTGCTTTGCAGAATTAATCGATAGTCACCTGCGATGTCGCCTGCGTCGACTTGGTTGTCACCGTCAATCGGTGCGTAGCGGTGTGGAGATGTGACCAACCATCCGTCATTATTGACCCACATTTCATGTACCCGAACCGCGTGGGCTTCGGCGTTGTCGTAGCGCCCTTCCTCAACAGGGAATCGCGTGTGGGTAAAGAGTAGATGTTTACCTAAAGCTTCATCATAAATAGCAGAACTGTGGCCAGGCGCGTTATAGCCATAAACGGAAGAACTGTCACCAAATGAAGCAGTCCAAAGATGGCTACCTAATAGTTTATTACCGTAGTTATTGGCAACAGTCGCATCCACCATGTCGTTGCCGGCAGCATCGAGATAAGGCCCCTCTGGGCTCTTAGAACGTGCAACACGTATGTTATAGCCACCATCAGCAGCAAAGCCGGCATTTGACCAGAACAAATAGTAGTAATCACTTTCAGGACTGTAGATTACATAGCTGCCCTCAATGGCGTTGTAGTCGCCACCAACAAGGTGCGTACCATAACCTTGACCCGCTTCGGGCATGCCGGTCTCTTCATCCATAGCAAGAATAAAAATACCACCAGAATAAGAACCGTAAACCATCCATAAATTGCCGTCTTTATCGTAAAACGCAGCGGGATCGATGGCGTTAGGGTGTACGGCAGGGTTGTAAGCTTCTACGCCTTCTACGGGATAGGTGTCTAACTCACCATCGCGATAACCCGAACGCAAAAAAAGACCTTCGTTTACGTAAGGCCCTTCCACACTCTCCGATGAAGCAACCCCCATGTAAGAACGATGCCAGCACACTTCGTCCACTTCCGGCGTGTTTGGATTGTCTTGTGCACAGTGATTGTAATAGAACCAAAACTCACCGCTTGGCGCTTGAATAACGTCCGACGCCCAACTTCCAGCAAAATTATCGGTCCATTCAATACCTTCCGCAAATTCAGAAGAGTAGGTATTAAACAAAGGAGATTCATCAACTGCATTGTTGGCAGACAGTGTGGAAATATACTCCCAGTTCATCAGGTCGGTCGACTTAGCGGCAGCCAAGTGAGAACCGAATAGATAGTAGGTACCGTCGACTTTAACGATAGATGGGTCGTGAACCCCAATATCGTTGTATTGGCTACTGTCACTAATAGAAGATACAGGGTCCGCAGAAGTAGAATTTTCAACAACTGTAAACGTGGGTGGTGGAGTGCCATCATCTCCCGCACCACCACAACCGTAAACAGCTAAAATTCCACTCGCGATGAGTGTGGTTTTAAGTTTCATGTTGGTGTGCCTCGTTATAGTAATCACGGCTTTTGCAGTAGTACTCATGAACACTCAACAACACATGTTCATATTTCAGTTACAAAATCCGCCATTTAGTAATACAATAGTATTTATCTAAATATTTACTATATATTTACACGCAGACAATTATTAATACAATATTAACATACAACAAATTTACAACATTTTTGTCTAACATATAGTCAAAGGTGAAGAAAGAATCTTATAAGTTATTGTTTTTATGAATTTTGAGACGCTATTTACGAATAATTCTTTTTTAGGCATTTGTTAAAATTTATTTACTAAGATATGAGGAATCAAGATGATCAAAACCTTAGTGACCACTGCCGCATTGGCTTTCAGTTTCACCGCAGCGGCGAGTAATCCTATTATCACCGATGCATTCACTGCCGACCCAGCAGCCATGGTTCATGACGGTAAAGTGTTCCTTTACACCGGCCACGACGAAGCTCCTAACAACGATGTATTTTTCCAAATGCATGATTGGTTATTGTATACCTCTACCGATATGGTGAATTGGGAACCACATGGCCCAATCATGAAAGCCACTGACTTTAAATGGGCCAAAGGCGACGCTTGGGCGTCACATATGATCGAGCGAGATGGCAAGTTCTACTTCTTTACCACGGTGCGTCACGATGAAACCAAGCCTGGTTTTGCAATTGGTGTAGCCGTGTCAGACTCTCCTTACGGTCCATTTAAAGATGCCATTGGTAAAGCACTAGTCACCGATGATATGACCAAGCAAACCCCGAATGATTGGGACGATATCGACCCAGCCATTTTTATTGAAGAAAACGGTGATGCATACATGTTCTTTGGCAACTTGATGCCTAAGTACGTCAAGCTCAAAGACAACATGATTGAACTGGATGGTGAAATAAAAACCATTGATGTGCCTAACTACACAGAAGCGTCATGGGTACACAAAAAGGGTGACAACTACTACTTGTCATACGCATGCGAATTCCCTGAAAAAATCTGTTATGCAATGAGTAAGAGTATTCATGGCCCTTGGGAATACAAAGGGATCTTGAACGAGATTGCCGGTAACAGTGAGACTAACCACCAGTCGATTATTGAATTCAAAGACAAAAGTTACTTTATTTACCACACCGGCGGTATGCCGCCGAAAGATGGTCAACCGAGTGGCGGCCGCTTCCGTCGTTCAGTTGCTGTCGACGACTTGATTTACAATGAAGATGGCACCTTAAAGCGTGTCATCATGACCACCGAAGGAATTCAAACTCCAGCAAAATAATAAGGAAAGAGCATGAAAAAAGCAGCCATCTGGGCGCTGATAGCATCGTCATTGACCATGACATCAGCGTGTGCCGACCAGCACGATGTGACCATTGAAGCCGATTTGTCAGCCACTGGGCCAACCATCAATAAGGATATTTACGGTCAATTTGCCGAACACCTGGGCAGAGGGATTTATGAAGGTATTTATGTAGGGAAAGACTCGTCTATTCCCAACACGAAAGGCTTTCGAAATGATGTACTCAACGCCTTGCGCGACATACAAGTTCCCCTTGTCCGCTGGCCGGGAGGCTGCTTTGCTGATGAATATCATTGGCGAGACGGTATTGGTTCTCAAGACCAACGCCCCGTTAAAGTTAATACACACTGGGGCGGTGTAGAAGAAACCAATGCTGTGGGTACCCATGAATTTTTCGATTTTGTAGAACTGCTCGGCGCAGATGCCTATATCAATGGAAATTTAGGCAGTGGCAGTGTACAAGAAATGGCTGAGTGGGTTGAGTACATGACGTCTGATAAAAACTCAACTCTGGCCAACGAACGTCGTAAAAATGGTAGAGAAGAGCCCTTTGATATCGCTTATTTCGGTATTGGTAATGAGTCTTGGGGTTGTGGCGGTAACATGCGCCCTCAGTACTATGTAGACCTCTATCGCCAGTACGCCACCTTTATCAAAACCCCACCGGGTAAACGTCCTAAGCTGGTAGCCAGCGGCGGCCACACTGAAGATACCGAATGGACAGACGTACTCAGTGCCAATATTAAGGGTAACATTGACGGAATCAGCTACCACTTTTACACCTTACCCACCAGCAATTGGGAGCATAAAGGTCACGCCACCGAATTTGACGAATCGATGTGGTTTTCTACCCTAGAGCGTACTATGCGGATGGAAAAGTACATTCACGACAACGTCGCCAAACTGGATAAAAACGATCCTGAAGGCAAGGTTGGCTTTTACGTGGATGAATGGGGCACCTGGTATGACCCTGAGCCGGACCGTGAACCGGGCTTTTTGTATCAACAAAATACCTTGCGTGATGCGGTAGTAACAGCGGTGAATTTCAACATCTTTCACGAATATGCTGAACGCGTTCACATGACAAACATTGCGCAAATGGTGAATGTGTTGCAGGCCATGGTATTAACCGACAAAGAAAAAATGCTGCTTACACCCACTTATCACGTGTATGGCATGTATAAGGTTTTTCAAGACGCCACGGCAATTCCCTTTACTCTCACGGCCGACGACTACACAGAGGGTGAACAATCGCTTCCCTCGGTAACTGGCTCATTAGCTGTAGGTAAAGACGGGAAAACCTACTTGGCACTGGTTAACTTAGACCCGAGCGAATCGGCTGATGTGTCTTTTACCTTCAAAAACGGTGATTTCACCCAAGGTGTGGGCCAACTCCTTACTGCGGATGAAATCACAGCGAAAAACACCTTTGATGCCCCCGCTGTAGTAAAACCCACGCCGTTTACCACAAGTCTCGATGACTTCACGTTACCGGCCAAATCAATCGTGGTGGTTGCTTTGCAATAACAAAAGCCGTTTTTACCAATATCAAAAAGGGAGTGCTAACACTCCCTTTTTTGATACTAATACATGTGAGTAGCAGCTTACTTGCGGATATTACAGCCCTTAACGGCATAGAAGAAAATAAAGCCGTATAGCGGTACCATCATAAAATACGCATTCATGATACCCACTACTTCTGCCAACAATCCGAATACCATTGGCAGTACAGCTCCGCCTGCAATCCCCATAATTAATAACGCAGAGCCGCGTTCGGTAAACTTGCCCAAACCTTCAAGTGCAAGGGGCCACACTGCTGGCCATACAATCGCATTGGCCAAACCTAACAAGGCAACTAACGCAACCGGGTCGGGTAATGTCGTGATCCCCATCCATCCCCATATAATAGAAGACACGACGTCACTTTCTGCATTTGATAGCGGGATAGCAATAGACAAAACCACACCAAGAATGGCAGAAATAGACAGCATTTGATGTTGTGAAATCACTCGTGGAATTAAGGCCAGCCCCAATAAGTAGCCAATAACCATAAAGAACATGGTGTATTTGGTCAGCGAAATCGCGCCTTCCATACCAAGCTTCGACCCTAATAAGCCAATGGTATCGCCCGCGATCACTTCAACACCTACATAACAAAACAAGGTAGCAACACCCAACATTAAGTGTGGGAATTGAGTGATAGACAAATTATCGCTGCTCGACAACGCCGCATTTTCTTCAGATAGATCCAGCTCAGGTAACCCTGAATGACGTAGGCCAAACGCCAGCACTAATAATGCGATAGCCATACCCAAATAAGGCATGATTAAGCTGTCTGCTAATGCGTCTATTTGAAGTTGACGAGCATCAGGGGCTAACGCCGCTACACTTTGTGCGGTTACGCCTTCAAATTGCTGCATAACCAGCACACCAAATAAAACAGGTGCACACCAGCCTGCGCCCTTGTTCAATAACCCCATAATTGAAATACGCGCGGCAGCACTCTCAGCGGGACCAACTTTCACTAAATAAGGGTTCGATGCAGTTTGCAGAATAGTCAGGCCTGAACCCACTACGAATTGGGCAAGGATAAACACACTAAACCACTGAGTTTCTGCTGCGGGGATAAACAATAAACACCCCACCGCAATCATCACCAAGCCGAGTGACATGGCATTGCGATAGCCAACCAGATTCAGCACATAACTCATCGGCAGCGCCATCACTACATAGGCTATGTAAAACGCAAAGGCGATCAACATGGCTTGCAAATCAGATAAGTCACAGACGATTTGTAAAAACGGGATCAATGCACCATTGAGCCAAGTAATAAAACCAAAGATAAAAAATAGCGTGCCGATTATAGCTAAAGGCAGCCAAGTCGATTGAGGCTTTGCACCGGTTGCGGTATTCATAGTTCCACTCCTGCTTGTTATTGTTGTTGTCCTTTAATCCAACATTGACGAATATCGAGCTTTTCATCAAGTTGTAAAAAGCTTGCATCACTCCCGGGTATCAAGCAACCCAAAGTGTGGCTTAACCCTAAAAATCCTGCTGGTGTTCTTGCCGCCATTTTTAATGTATCGGCGAGTGACACGCCCAAATCAACATGAGTATGCTTTACAGCTTCAATCATGGTTAGCGACGAGCCTGCCAAGGTGCCATTCTCCAACGTCAACTTGTTGCCTTCACGCGTGACTTTTGCCCCTAAATAATCAAATTCCACAATATCACTGGCGGCGTGTGCCATGGCATCGGTTACTAGCATTACTCGGCTTGTGCCCATGGTTTTTATTGCGATTGCTGCCGATGCTGGATGCACATGTAAATGGTCTACTATGAGCCCAGCGTAGGCTTTGTCGTGATACAAAGCTGCGCCAACCATACCCGGCGCTCGACTTTGTAAACCTGACATGGCGTTATATAAGTGAGTAAAACCTTTAGCCCCTGCCGACAAGGCAGCGTTTGCCGTTTCAAAGTCGGCATTCGAGTGCCCCAAGCTAACAATAACTCCCGCATCAACAAGGCTGCGGATATCTTCTGGTGAAACATTCTCTGGCGCTAGTGTTACCATCACTTGCCCCAAATCCTGACGTAAGAAAAGGGCTTTTTCTGCTTCACCCAGTGGGCGAATGTGGGCGGCACTATGCATACCTTTTTTCGCTTGGCTCAAATGGGGGCCTTCGAAATGCACGCCAACAATTTGTGCAATGGCCTGATTGTGAATAGCCGCCGCAATGGCATCAGCACCTTGTTGCATCTTTTCGATGTCGTCAGTGATCAGTGTTGGTAACAGTGCCGTCGTGCCAAAACCACTATGAGCATCGGCCATGGTTTTAAGTGTGTCGAAGGTAGGCGCAAGATTGAATTGAACGCCACCTCCGCCATTCACTTGAACATCAACAAAACCAGGACACACCAAACCATCTAAAGATTGACAACCCGACGCATCAGCGCCGATGTCTAAACTAACCACTCGCCCATGCTCAACACTTAGCCTTACGTTGTTGTGCAGTACAGAGCCATCAAATAAGGTTTCGCAAAAATAGTGCTGCATCTCTTCACCTATACGGTTTCAGTGACTTTCTTTAAGCCTTGTGGACTGTCGGGGTCGAGGCCCATTTCCACAGCAATTTTTTCAATATCCAGATAAAAGCGCTGCATAATCAACAGCGGGATAAGTCGCGGTGACAAAGACACTTGGTTAAACGCCATTGTCACCACCTGCCCGCCGCGTCGCTGAATTTCATCAATCTGGCCTTGGTGATGTGCGAGGGTTTCATCAGGAATCGATAAATCTATCGACTTCACACCGCGATTAAGCAATGAAATAGGCCCGTGTAAAAACTCTGCACTACTGAACGCTTCAGCTTGAATACCGCACACCTCTTTCATTTTAAGTGCAACTTCTCGTGCAATGGCGTAACCAAAGCTGCGCCCAAGTACAACGCAGTGCCCGACTCCCGCTAACGACGCTGGCGTTAGCTGTGCTTCATCTGCAATTACAGCATCGAGCGCCGCAGGCAGTGCCTGAATGCTGGACATCAGCGTTTCGTCGCCTTTCCAATATGCCACCATGGTTGCCAAACTCGATAGTGTCGCTAGGTAACTTTTGGTCGCGGCTACCGCTATTTCAGGGCCTGCCTTTAATGGTACAAACACATCCACGTCATCGGCGAGCGGCGAGGTTTCATCGTTGACAAAAGCCACGGTCATGGCGCCAGCTTTTTTCGCCATTGCTACCTGAGCGAGAATATCGGGGCTGCGGCCAGATTGAGAAATGACTATCACCAGCGCTTTATCGAGCTTCAACGTTTGCTGAAATACCGAGCTCACCGACGGCGCAGCGTGACAAACGGGAATGCCCAACTCTACTTCAATCAAGTAGCGGCCGTATACACCCGCATGGTCAGACGTACCACGCCCAATCATATACACAAAAGACGGAGAGAAAGCGCGTATTTTGTCGGCAAGTTGTTCAAAGGTTGCCACGTTTTCGCTTAATTGACGCTGGATAATAGCAGGCGTTTCTCTGGCTTCACGTGCCATTAGTGTTTGTTGTGTCATGATTACCTCATAAATTTCTGTTTCGCCAACGCCACTGCTCCAAATTCAGGAGAGCACAACGGTGACTTTAAAAGTCGCTTCACATCATCAGGCAATACGTTGATGTAAGGCTTAGCCAAACCACCAATCATCGAGACTCGTGCAGGCTCTAATTTCACTAGTTGCAGTAACACGCGGTGCACATAGTGCACGGCTTCATCAACAATGCGTTTGGCATGACTGTCTCCCTCTTGTGATAGCGTAAGCACCAGAGGAGCAAGTACGGCATAATCACCCGGTTTGAAGTGCAGCGCTTTTGCCACTACATCTGCACTGGTTGCGCAATCAAGGGCCGCCAACACACGCGCTGATAATTGCGTTTGTGGTAATAAACCGTCGGCCATTTCTAGTGCTGTCGACAATGCTCGCCAGCCTAGCCAAGCTCCTGAAGCTTTGTCACCCAGAGGGAAACCATGGCCACCCAGAGTAGAAATTTTGCCGTTGACCAGAGCAAAAGCAGAGCTGCCTGTTCCCGTAATAAGAATTGCCCCTTCGTTACCGCCGTGTGCGCCTACGCAGGCAATATGCAGGTCGGTGGTCACATCTAAATTGGCAAACGGATGATTCCACTCCATCACAGGAGTGCGATAAGCCGGAATATTTGCCCCAGCCAGGCCCATCACTGCATGGCATTGACTGATCATGGTTGCCGGTAAAGAGGCCGAAACTAAAGCTTTAACACTCGCATCAGTGATAGATTCAAATGCTTGAACGGCATTTTGCGCGGGGTTAGCAGGGCCGGACAGCCCTTCTCCCAGTAACTCGCCATTTTGGTCTTCCAACCGGACTTTGCATTTTGTACCACCGCCATCAATACCCAAGAAAAGCTGTTGTGAATGCGTTCGTGAATACTTTTGTGCGTGCTCTTGTGACAATCCCACTGCGTAACCTCTATGTTGAGTGGACGATGCTCGCCCACCTTTTTACTTAAATCTTGACGAAAATTTGCTTTTTAAACATGACCCAAATAGGCAGTAGGCACAGGCCGATAAAGCAAATAATCCATACTGTTGCGCTAATAAACTCACTCATGCCTGCCGCTAAACTCCACTGCACATAAGCGCCGTGAATCGATTCGCCGCCAAACACTTCAGCGTCGAGTAACTTTTCCAACGCCACGTGCAGCACATAAGCAGTAATGGCGTTAGCACCGAACACCTGAGCAATATAAGTGCCTCTTCGCTCGCCACGAATGTCGGTGTACCAAAGCAAAAAGGCTAAAATCATGCTGCCAATACCTGAGGTAACCAACACAAATGAGCTCGACCAAATCTGCTTGATCATGGGGAACCCCAAGCTCCAGATACAACCCAATGCAAATGCACCAAAGCCCAGGAGGAATAAATACATAACGGTGTCGTTAAGCGATTTAGCCTGAATAATGATGCGGGCCATTAGCATGCCAAAAACACCAGAAACAATGGCTGGGAATGTGCTTAGTAAGCCTTCAGGGTCCCAATCACCACGCCACAACATGCCCGGCATAAATTGGTCGAACCAATTAATAATGTTTTGACCGCGTTCTAGATGCCCAGCAGGTAGGCCTGGTGCAGGCACGAGTAATACAAACAACCAGTAGCCAACAAGTAAGCCAATGCTTATTTTCACCCACTGACGGGGAGAGGCGTAAAGCGCTAGTACACAACAAGCGAGGTACACTAATGCAATACGTTGAAGTACGCCGAGAATTCGCACCTGTTCAAAATGGGTGTACATGAGGTTAACCACGAGTCCCAATCCAAACAGTATCAAGGTGCGCTTTAGCGCTTTGCGAAGCGCTGTTGATTTATCAAATGATTCTGATTGCGCGTTTTTAAAACCCAACCCAACAGCAACGCCCACGATCAGAATAAAAAATGGAAAAACCAAATCGGCGAAATTCACCCCCTCCCAGTAAGCGTGTGAAAACTCCCCGTAGGTGTTCGGGCTATTCACCATAATCATGAAAATGATGGTAAGCCCACGAAATACATCTAGAGAGAACAGTCTCGAATTTTTATTATTGGCCATGCTTTGCTACCTGCTTTGCCCGCTTGTATAAATTTCGTTCTTTTACGTTACTTTCTTATTGTCAACGTTGTCAACAACTACTTTAAATAATATCCAAAGTTGTATTTTGAGCACTTGACTACAGCTGTGTGGAGAGTTGCATGCAGGCAACAAAATATCTATGCTGAGCTAGCACTTAAGAGGAATCGAGCGAACAATGAAAAAGCCCACCATCAAGGATGTTGCAAAACTCGCTGGCGTATCGTTTAAAACTGTCTCTCGTGTCGTCAACAATGAAGACAGTGTGAGTGATGCGGTGCGAGAGCGCGTACGCGAAGCGATTAAAAAGCTCAACTATCAACCCAATCAAACTGCTAGGGTTATGCGTAAAGCGCCTTTTTCACTCGCGTTTGTCTACGACAACCCGAATAGTCACTACGTGATTGAAATGCAAAACGGCATTATTTCTCAGTGCCGTGAAAAAGGCTTTGAACTGGTAATTCATCCCACCGATTCAAAATCTGAAGATGTCGGAAAAGAGTTGTCAGCAATGATAGGTTCCAACCAAATTGGCGGTGTGATACTCACTCCTCCCTTGTCTGAGAACCGCGAATTAGTAACCTACCTCATCAACCAAGATGCCAAAGTGGTTCGAATTCTCTCAGGTACGGCTCCCCCTGATTCTTTAGCGCCTGTGGTCTACGTAAACGATATTGATGCGGGGCAAAAAATAACTGAGTTCCTCATTGAACAAGGTCATAGAGATATTGCCTTTCTCGGTTATCAAGGCGCTCACGAGTCGAGCCAAGGGCGGTTGGTCGGCTACAAAGCGGCATTAGAAAAAGCAGGGATCACAATCAATAAGAACCTAATCGTCGACGGTGAATTTACCTTCGAGTCAGGCATGAAAATGACCGAAGCACTGTTAACATCTGGCGCAAATCCCAGTGCAATTTTTGCCTGTAACGATGAAATCGCGGCTGGCGCTGTTTTTATGGCCCGAATGAAAGGGCTTAGCGTACCGGAAGATATTTCAGTTGTCGGGTTTGAAAATAGCCCATTCTCTTTGCAAACTTGGCCCCCTTTGACAACGGTAGACCAACCTAACTTCGAAATTGCCGCGACCGCAGCGTCTATGGTCATTGCCATGATGAAAGACAAAAAAGATCAATCTGTCGAGTCCAGAGGGTTCGATTTAGATATTTTAATTCGACAATCCACCCAGGCAAAAACGCCCGTCTAAGGCGGGATTTTTCCTCATTTTCCACCGAATTCAGGCTTCATATCTGTGCAATAAAATTTAATAAAAATGTAACTTGACCATTTGACAACGTTGACAGCTGGTGATAGCGTCGAAATGGATGTGATGAAAAATCCATCGAAAATTTTTATTTTCAGGCACGAATCTGGGTAATAAATCAGCACACACAACAAAAACAAAAGTGCGCCATTTACACGAAGGGAACATAACTATGAACACATTCAAAGCGAGTGTTAAATTACAAAGGTCTGTGCTTGCAAGCGCCGTGTTATGTGCTTGCAGCATGATGGCCCAGGCCCAATCGGCTGAAACACCAGAAGTCGCCGATCAAGATCTTGAGCGCATATCAGTAACATTTCGCTCTAGCTTGGCAGCAGCTGCTTCCATTAAGCGAGAAGAAACCAAAGTTACTGACGTCATCACCTCTGAAGATATCGGTAAATTTCCGATGGAAAACATCGCAGAAGCGATTCAACGCATTCCAGGCGTGCAAATCTCCAACCTCAATGGCCGAGGCTCAACTATCAGTGTGCGAGGCTTAGGTGCACAGTACGCACGTACAACATTGAACGGCCAAACCATGGCAAACGCCGATTTCACCGGTGGTTTCCGTTTCGATATTATCCAATCAGAACTTGCGTCAACCATCGAAGTGATAAAATCACCTACAGCCGATATGGACACAGGTGGTTTGTCTGGCACTATCAATATCGATACTACAAAGCCGCTTTCTTACGGCGACCGAAAAATCCTCGCATCAGTCAAAGGTCAGTATTCAGAATTCTCACCCACTGACAACGTAACGCCCAAAGCCAACATCACTTATATCGACCAGTTTATGGACGATACTGTGGGTATTTTCCTAAATGCTGGATATCAAGAATTAGATGACCGCGTCGATAACTTCTGGATGGGCCGTTGGTTTGAAGACGACGAAGGTAATTACTACCCACGCCGCCCTCGCTACCGCCGTATCGACCGCGAAACTGAACGCCAATTGCTCAACGGTGCGATTCAGTGGCGCCCCTCAGACAGCTTAGAAGTGCAACTCACCAGTGTTTATGCCTCTGATGACACTTATCAAGACTTAAACCAGCAAGTATTCCTGTTTGACCGCGACGAAATTACCTTACTGGGCAGTCCCACTAACGGTGCTTACACCGCTATTCAAATTGACGGTTTTACCACAGAAAACAACCGCCAGTTAGAAGACAAAGACGCCACCAGTAAAGCCTTTACCTTAGAAGCCGAATACAACACCGATTTGTGGACCTTAAACGGTGTGGCTCACTATACCCAAGGTAAAGCAAAACACGCTGAAGAAGCGGCAATTTTAGCAACCGTGATCTCTTCAGCTACCCTTGATATATCAAATCGCAACAACGTGATTTTTGATATTGCAGACGACCTGACCTCAGCAAGTTTGTATCCTTCAGATATGCCACGTAACGAATACCCTAACGGTGCGACGCGTTACATGGAATCTGAAGAAACCGCTTATCAGTTTGATGCAAAGCGTTATATTGAAGACAGTTTCATTACTGAAATTCAGATGGGCGCAAAATATCGCAGCGAGAAGTTTGACCGTGCTGTGTATCGTACCGACCGAGCCGCCATCGGCGAAGCTGATCCTGATGACTTGCCTTTGATGTCTGAATACAGCTTTATGGTGACAGATTTCTTAGACAACCAAATGTCGATCCCTCACGCGTGGATTGCACCAGACATTCAAGCATACAAAGACGCGCTTATCGCTGAGGGCGCGGAAGTACCCACTCTCTTTGCTGCACAATCAAGTTACGGCATTGAGCGCGACATTACCTCTTTCTACTTGTCGGCTGACTTTGAAACCGAAATTGGTGATTTCCCAGTACGTGGTAATCTAGGTGGCCGTTACGAGATGACCGATCGTGACATCAACTCTTACCTGACTGGTGACACTCACCCAGACAATGAAGAGATTAAATTGGTCGTGGGCGAATACACCACCAGCTATGACTACAATAATTTCTTGCCTAGCCTAAACGTTGTGATGGAACTCAACGACGAAGTACAGGCGCGTTTTGCAGCGGCAAAAGTACTGGTTCGCCCAATACTGACTTCGCGTTCGCAAATTGCGGCATCAGAAAGCTCTACGGCTAACTCCTTCGGCACCACGACTTATACCATCGATTTAGGTCAACCTAACATGAAGGCAATGACCGCTAACCAAATGGACCTAGGTATTGAATGGTACTACGGCGAAGGCGACAGCTTAACCGCAGCCATTTTCTGGAAAGACATTAAAAATGGTACGGTAAGTGAGTACGTGTGCCCAGATGCATACGACGGCACCTCATTGTCAGGTACGGGTAGTGACTGTGTAGATAGCGAAGGCAACATTTACGAAATCAGCAGTACTTACAACGACGATTCATCGTTGAGTATTAAAGGTTACGAACTTGGTTGGAACCAAGGACTGGATGAGTTCTTACCTATTCCGGGTTTTGGTTTAAGCGCCAACTACACCTACATTGACGCTGAAGATTCAGAAGCCTTCGTACTCACCAATTCATCAGAAAAAACCTACAACCTTGTGGGTTACTGGGAGAACGAAACCTTCAGCGTACGCGTTGCACTGAACAACCGTAGCCCTTACATCCAAGATAACACCGATGCATTCTTCGCTCGCGAAGGACGTGTGGTAGATGGCCGTAACCAAGTAGATTTACTACTGAGCTACAACGCCACTGAAAACCTGAACGTTCGCTTTGGTGCATTAAATATTAATGGCAACGACGAAGAGGCGTACTTCCAAGAAGAAACGCCGATTTGGCAAACGACTAGTGTGATTGGTACTAGCTATTATTTGAGTCTGATTTACAGTCTGTAAGACGATTCTCCGTTATGGACAGGACAGTGAGGTTCGCCTCACTGTTCCTGTCCTTTTTATTACAACAAGCATGTTGCAGGAAAGTAGATACGTATGTTGAGAAAGTCCTTACCCACATCAACAAAAGCCAGTTGGTTACGAGTCGGCTTAGTCGCTGTTGCCGTGTCGATAGCGGGTTGTTCACAACCACCTCAAAAGGTTTCGACACCCACCACATTGACGCCAGAAGAACAGGCACTACAAGTGCTCACGCGTACAACGGGTCAACAGGTTGAGCATATTCACTTTGCGATAGACGACAACGCCTCTAACAACAGTTGGTATCAAGTAAGTGCATCTGAGGGCGAATTGCAAGTGAGTGCGTCTTCTGTGAGTGCGGGGACCTACGGCGCCTATCAATATTTACGTAACGCTGGCGCTCTGTCTGTTAGTTGGGAAGGCAAGCGCGTTAACTTACCTCAGCAATTTGCCGATTTTACTGGTTCGAAAGTCTCCACCGCTTTTGACTATCGCACTTATCTCAACGTGTGTGCTTACGGTTATACGACCCCATTTTGGGATTGGCAACGCTGGGAAAAAGAAATCGACTGGATGGCACTTCACGGCGTGAACAATCCAGTTGCGATGGAAGGCCAGGAATATGTCTGGCAAAAACTGTGGCAAGAATTTGGCGTGAGTGATGCTGAATTAGCGGCTTACTTTTCAGGCCCGGTATTCACACCTTGGCAACGAATGGGCAATATCGAAGGCCATGAAGGCCCCCTGCCCCAAAGCTGGATTGATAAAAAGCATCAGTTACAAAGCAAAATCCTCGAGCGCATGAAAGCACTGGGAATGAAGCCGGTTGTACCTGCTTTTAGTGGTTATGTACCCAAGGCTTTCGTCACGCTATTCCCCGAAGCGAAAATTACCGCCATGCCCAAGTGGACAGGCTTCGAGCATGAAACTTATTGGCTCGACCCCGCTGATCCTTTATTTAATAAAGTGGCCAAGCGTTTTATTGAAATATACACAGAAGCCTACGGCGAACACGGTTTTTACTTATCTGATGCCTTCAACGAAATGCTTCCACCCGTTTCAGAAGACAATCGCTACGACGAATTAGCCTCTTACGGCGCAAGAATATACGACTCCATTAAACAAGCCGCGCCTAATGCAACCTGGGTGATGCAAGGTTGGATGTTTGGTGCCGACGAGGAATTCTGGGACCTTGATTCTATCGAAGCATTTTTGAGTAAAGTGCCAGACCAAAAGGCGATGATCCACGATATTGGCAACGACCGCTACCATGTGTGGCAACGCACTGAGGGCTTTAAAGGCAAACCTTGGATATTTGGCTTTATCCATAACTATGGCGGTAGCGACCCTGTTTATGCAGACTTTGGCGACTATGTAAAACAACTGTCTACAGTGCAAGAGTCTGACATTAAGGGTAACTTGAGCGGCTTTGGTGTGTTCCCTGAAGGTATCCACAATAATTCAGTCGCTTATGAATTCTTATTTGATTTGCCTTGGTCCACTAGCCCCGATATTCAAGAATGGGTAGCCAATTACACTAATGCCAGATACGGCAAAAATACCCCAGCACTGAATGCGGCGTGGCAAGACCTGATAAAAGGCGTTTACCAAGTAGGCTATTGGCGTTCTCGATGGTGGGAAGGGTCAGCAGGCGCTTACTTACTATTTAAACGCCCAACGGCTGAGATTACCGAGTTTGGCCCTCACCCCGGTGACATAGAAGCCCTCGACAAAGGCATTGCACAGTTGCTCGCAATTGCGCCAAGCTACAACAGCTCCATGTTATTCACTTATGACTTAGTAGACTTTGTAAAGCAATCGGTATCACTGCATGCCGATCGCCTGCTACAACAAGCTGTTGAGGCATACCAAGCAGGTGAGCTTGAACAAGGTGATGCAATCACAGCGCATGTCTCCACCATGGTAGAAAAGTTAGACTTGTTAATGGGTATTCACCAAGAAAGTCTAAACAGTTGGTTAAGTGATGCTGCCGCTTACGCAGATGACAAAGCGCAACGTGATTACTATGTGCACAACGCACGATTGCAAATTACCCAATGGGGTGGCCCTAAACTGAAAGACTATGCATCGAAAGCATGGCAAGGGATGTATGCAGATTACTACATGCCGCGCTGGCAGCTCTATCTCACGCAGCTTCGTGATTCTATAGCCAATGACACTGAGTTTGACGATGCATCTGCCCAGCAAGCGGTCATTGATTGGGAATCAGCTTGGATAGAACAAACGGCTATTCCTGAATTGAAAAAGCCGGCAGCGCCTATCCAATTAGCGCGAGAGTTGATGGCGTTAACCCAGTCTTCGGGTAATTAAGACTCCTTTTTAAAGGGAATAAACAAAGCCAGTGTTGCTCACAAAAAGTTTTGTTGAGCGTTGCACTGGCTTTTTCTTTTCACCATCTCTCTACTCGTCTCTATTCGCCTTCCCAAGCAAACACCTCGTCAATGGTAACGCCAAAAACCCGAGCAATGCGAAACGCGGTTTCGAGTGACGGGGAGTAACGTCGTTGCTCTATCGCCGCCACCGTTTGGCGTGTAACCCCCACAGCTTCACCCAATTCCGACTGCGTCATGCCTTGATGTTGCTCTCTTAGTTCACGTACTTTGTTGGAAATCGGAAGTAATTTAGCCATTAATCAAAGTAGGTCCTGCTGTAAACAATCTGCGCAATGTATTCCACAATTTGGCTCACTACCAAACTCGCGAAAACGATGTAAAAAAGGGTATTACCATGTTCATTAAATACATAGTGAAACAGCCCTGATATCACGCCGATACCAAATACGTACCCAGAAACATAACCCGCTTTGCGTTCAATTTGACGTTCCCGTTCGTCTAAATCTGCCCCAGCCTCTTTGGGAGACATAGCACCAATGACAATGTGACCAATAACCACAAGCACAATCAACACTATGGTGTATTTAATGATCACGGCGACATTTGGCGACACTAACTCACCCGCCGTTGCCGATAATTGATATACGCTACTTGCGCACATGTAGGTAGTAATACTCAACGCGATGGCCATCACCCACGCTGATTTTTCTTGAAATGACATATTCTTCTCCATGTTAAAAATGTTTAACACGGCTAAGAATATGTTTAAAATACGACCATGTCAAAGATTTTTAACATAGTAATTGATCGATATGGAATGTTGAAATGTAACCAGTGATGTCTGGATCAAAATACAAAAAAGGCGCTCAATTGAGCGCCCTTTCAAAGACAGTGAGTCTAGATAAATTACTGTGGTTCGCGCAAATGGAACACCTGGCAACGGTTGCCTAAATCAGGCTGTTGCGCAATATTGGTGTCTTCTGCAAGACCACAATTTTCAAGGCCCATTGCTTGGCGCGTATAACGGTTAATAAGCTTCACACCACCGCCATTTACTGGACTGATGCGCCATTGTGCCGTTTTCTGCTCACACGAAGTAAGCAGTAAATTCGCACCAGGTACCACTTCGTTTCCATCTACACCAATGCACACTTCAGCGTTGCTCGACGGCTTAAGTGCCACATAACCGGTATCCGTTGGGGCAAAGTGCCACTTCTGACCCGGCAGGTAAGCAAAACCTTGCTGCTTCACATTGGTGCCCGCTTGCACATCACCAGTTACAGTAACCGCTTTACCGCTTTGCTGGCTCATAATAGCAACTTGACCTACAGGGCGCAGTTGCCATTGATTACATGCGCTTTGGGCATTTTGCTGTAGTACCGCTTGGTTTGCTGAAGCAGAACAACCGGCTACGGCTAGCGGCTTACCTGAGTAACGGTTTTTAATCGTTACGTTACCGTCGATACCAGACTCAACTTTCCACTGTTGGCAATAGTTGTTACGCCATGCCGCTGATTGCACACGTGCATTGTCGGCCTCACTACAACCATCGACTTCAAGGAATTTTGAGTCTTCGCGATTGGCCAGACGAATATAGCCATCGGTTGTTGAATCTAATACCCACTGACCATTGGTTCCGGCACAAGCACGTTGAACAGCACGGTTATCTTCTGGGTCCGCAGAAATGTCTAAGCATAATTCGCTGGTCGCATTCACAAGCTGATAGCGCTGACCTTGTACACGAGTAACCAATGGGCCATTTTCACCCGCTGGCGGCTCAACAACGATACCCGGCGTTAAAGGCTCGCCAAAGTTTGGTGTGCCGTCTTCATTCCATTCAAATTTTTGCGCACGAAGTGAACGGGTTGCACTACAGCCGTGCTCTACAGAGTCGTTACCGTGATATACCAACCAGTCTTCGGTACCGTCAGGCGACGTAAAGAAGCCATTGTGGCCTGGACCAAACACGGTTTCAGTGCGAGTAAATACTGGCTCGTCAAACTTCTTCCACGCTTTCGGGTCCATCGGGTCATCACCCACGAGTTCCAACAAACCTAACTTGTAATCAGGCGTGTTACAGAAGCTCGCAGAATACGTCATAAACGTACGGCCATTGTGCTGAAGAATTTCAGCCCCTTCCGTCACTTTACGACCACTGATTTCCCAGTCTAACTCTGGCGTTGTGAGTACTGTATGCGGCGTGTCTTTTAACGTCCACGGGTCTTCCATTTCTGCAATGATGTTCAACTGAGTATCACCACGCCATTGTGAATAAATCACAAACAGGCGGTCTTTGTACTCTAAGTAATTGCCGTCGATGTTCCATACATTTGGCATCAAAGCGCCTTTGTACTGGTAAGGGCCCATTGGATCATCACCCACACTCTCAAGCACGTTGAGGTGTTGATGATCTAACGTACCATCCTGACCAGCGGTATACATCATGTACCAGCGATAGCCATTTGGCCCTTTTAAACGATGAAATTCAAACGCCCAAAAGTTACAGCAGCGATCTGGGTCAGCAGAAGACCACACGTTTACCGGTTCTGCATCGGCTAGACCTGCCAAGGTAGGCGATTTTCGCATCACCAACTCAGAGGTCCACGTGGTGGTGGTCAGGTAATAGTTGCCATCCCAGTATTCCAACCAAGGATCGGCGCCATTAGGAAACAGCGGGTTGGTAAAAGTGCCTGCCGAACTCGTTGGTTTTTCAGCTTCCGCTTTTGGCGTGGCTGTCGTTTGCTCTGATGAAGAGGTAGCTTGGCAACCACTCATCAATGCTGCCAATAGGCCTACAACACCAATTGACTTTAAAAACTTCACATTCATTGTGCTTCTCACTCGTGTGTTATACGCGACTTACTTAGTACCAAACTCGTACACGATACGTGTTGAATACACTTCTCCAGGCAACAAGGTCGTGCTTGCGAAGTTAGCTTGGTTAGGTGAATCTGGGTTGTGCTGAGGCTCTAAGCAAAGTCCTGAGCGGAAGTTGTGCACCATACCTTGTTGGGATGTCGCCCCTTCTAAGAAGTTACCAGAATAAAACTGAACCGCAGGCTCAACGGTGTAAACCGTGAGAGTACGGCCTGTTTTAGGGTCATACACATTGGCTGCTTCAACCAACTCATTGTCTACATCATCTTTGAGTACAAAGTTGTGGTCGTAGCCTTTGCCGCGAGCAAGTTGCTCGTTTTCAACGTCAATATCTTTGCCAATGGCTTTGGCGGTTGTGAAATCAAACGGCGTACCGGCTACAGGCATTAGCTCGCCTGTAGGAATCAAGCCCGCATCCACAGGCGTAATGGCCTTCGAAGGGATCTGCAACTCATGGTCAAGAATGGTACCTTCACCAGCTAGGTTAAAGTACGAGTGTTGCGTCATGTTGACGATAGTTGGCTTGTCGGTAGTGGCGGTAAACTGCATATCCAATGTGTTGTCATTGGTCAGTGTGTAAACCACTTCAGTAACAAGCTCACCCGGATAGCCTTGGTCGCCATCGGGGCTGATAAGAGACAGGGTCACGCCCGCGCTGTTTTCAGTAGTGAACGGCACCATTTTCCACACTTTTTTGTCAAAGCCATGCACACCGCCGTGCAAATGGTTAGCCCCATCGTTAGTCGCTAACTGATACGTGGTACCGTTTAAAGTAAATTTGCCTTCTGCAATACGGTTGCCATAACGGCCAATGATAGCCCCAAAATACGGGTTAGAAGACACATAGTCTTCCAAGTTATCCATGCCTAAAACGATGTTACCCGGCTTGCCATTGGCATCAGGAGTAACAAGACGCGTAATAATACCGCCGTAACTAATAACATCGACTTCAACGCCATTGCTATTTTTTAATGTCACTTGATTCACTGGCGTGCTGTCTGCCAGTTTGCCGTATGCCTGCATTAGTGCAGAAGGAGCAGTGCTCATGGAAGTTCCTTTATCAGCATAAGTTGAAGTGCAGCCAAACGTCAGCACAATGGCGCAAGTGGCCACAACCTGACGTTTAACATGATGAGTAACGCGTTGAAAAACGCTTGTAGAGTGTAACTGTTGAATCGCAGACATAGTTAACGCTTCCATAACCTATTTTATACTTTTATATTACAAATAAGCGTTACAATGCAACCTTTATCTAAGCTTGAATTTTACCTGCTTTAACAAGGATACAATCCATTCCTGCATCCATCGCCGCTTGGTAGCCAATTTGGGTATCTTCAAACACCACACAATCACCCGGTGCGACACCGATTTTCTCAGCAACGGTTAAAAAGGTTTCTGGGTGAGGTTTACCATGAGTCACATCAGTGGCTGTTACCAGTGCGTCTAAACGCTCCAGTAAACCGTGATGTTCAAGCAGATGAATAGCATGTGGGCGCTCGGCTCCGGTGCCAATGCCTATTTGTAATGTCGGGCGATAATGATCAAACACTGCCATGGTTTCTTCAATGATGGTGGGCGTGTGTTCCATTAATTCCCACTTCTCGCGTTTTGTTTTCGCGACCTCGTCAGGATTGTGGAGCAAGCCATACTTTTCATTGAGAATTTCGACAGTTTTACGGGTTGGAACACCACCTAGACTATGCATATAGTCGTAGTCATAAGGATAGCCGTACGCTTCACAGGTTTGTTGCCACGCTTCTAAGTGTGCACCCATCGAATCGATCAGTGTGCCATCCATATCAAAAATAATGCCTTTATAGGCGCTGAGATCCAGCATAACGTCTCCAGAGGAATTAAAAGTCAGTCTCTGCTACAAAGGTAAGGTGGGTAGTGCCATCCGTTAAGGAATAAGCGACAGATCCCCTGTGTTAAACGCTCTGCAACAGCGATAGGTTTACCACAGGATCACACACTAACACATCCAACCCCTCGCTATCGGGACACTGATAAGCTGAGGGGCTAGATGGTCAGAGTTTAAAACTTAAACGCCTTGTTTAAGCTGATAGTAAGCCGCGTTGTAACGAAGCTCAGACTTAAACGCACGTAGGTTTGTGTCTTCGTCGATAACGACAGTTTCCACACCCGCCATATCTGCGAAGTCTTCGATCATTTCAGTGGTCAACGCTTGGCTGTAAGCCGTGTGGTGAGCACCGCCAGCATGGATCCAAGCTGAAGACGCTACCGCTAGATTTGGCTTAGGCTCCCAAAGGGCAGATGCCACTGGAAGATTAGGCGTATCTGAAGGTGGCGTTACTGTATCCACTTCGTTGATCAAGATGCGGAAACGGTTGCCCATATCGATTGGCGATACGTTGATTGCCGGACCTGCTTTTGCAGAGAACAACAAACGTGGAACGTCACATTTCACACCGATAGTGTGGTGGTGAAGTTCTAGGCGTGGTTTAGCTTCAGAAATTGACGGGCAAATTTCTAGCATGTGCGCGCCCAATACTTGGTCTACATTACCAGTAAAGTTGTAAGTGTAGTCTTCCATAAATGAACAACCACCTTCCAAACCTTCTGCCATCACTTTCATGATGCGCACCATAGCAGAGGTTTTCCAGTCGCCCTCACCGCCGTAACCATAGCCTTTAGCCATCAAGCGCTGTGTTGCAAGCCCAGGCAAACCAGAGAGGCCAGCTAGGTTTTCAAAACAGTTGGTGAATGCTGTGAATCCACCGTCTTGCATGAATTTTTCCATACCAAGCTCAAGGCGTGCTTCTTTAACAAGACGCTCACGTTGGTAGTCGTCTTTCATCAAGCCTTCGCTCACGTCGTAGTCTTGGTGATAAGCGTCGATTTGAGCAGCCACGTCACCGTCGCTGATGCCGTTAACTACGTCGGCGAGGTCTTGCAGGCCGTAAGCATGTACTTCGTAGCCAAACGCGATTTGCGCAGCTACTTTGTCGCCTTCTGTTACCGCCACGTTACGCATGTTGTCGCCAAAACGTACCACTTTCAAAGATTGGCTTTCAGCCCAACCCAGTGCAGCGCGGCTCCAGCCATCGATTTGAGATAGAACTTGAGGATCTTGCCAGTGACCAGCAACCACTTTACGCTCTTTGCGCATACGTGTACCGATGAAACCGAATTCACGGTCACCGTGTGCACTTTGGTGCGTGTTCATGTAGTTCATGTTGATGTCTGACCAAGGTAGACCAGCATTGAACTGAGTATGAAGGTGTAGCCAAGGCTTACGCAATTCAGTCAAACCTGCAATCCACATTTTCGCAGGCGAGAATGTGTGCATCCACAAGATCAAACCAACACAGTTTGTGTCAACGTTAGCTTGCTGACAAACCTGATGGATTTCAGCCGCTGATTTTACTGTGTCTTTGTAAACGACTTTTACTGGCAAGCTGCCAGCTTCGTTCAGACCACTTGCTAGTGCCTGACTGTTGCCCGCAACTTCTTCAAGTACTTTCGGGCCGTATAGATGTTGTGAGCCGGTAACAAACCAGACTTCTTTAGTTGCTGTAGTCATAATAAATCCTCAATTAATCGAGACACGCGGTACGATTACTCTTGCCCGTAGTAAGCGTTCTTACCGTGTTTACGTAAATAATGTTTATCAAGAATAGCTTGGTTCAACGGCGCTGCATTAGGAACTAGCGTGCGCGTGAGGTAAGCCATTCGAGCGATCTCTTCAAGTAGCGCAGCGTGATACACTGACTGCGCGGCATCCTTACCCCATGTGAAAGGAGCATGTCCTGCTACAATCACCATAGGAGCTGCCATTGGGTCTCTGTCTACGTAAGAGTCAACGATTTGCGCGCCGGTCTCTTCTTCGTAGTCACCCTTGATTTGTTCGTCCGTTAATTCACGCGTACACGAAATTTCGCCGTGTACATAATCTGCGTGAGTGGTTCCCAAGCAGGGAATACTTTGCTTCGCTTGTGCCCAAGCGGTCGCATAAGTGGAATGTGTGTGTGTAACCCCACCAATATTGTCAAATTTACGATAGAGGTGTGTGTGGGTTTTTGTGTCTGAAGAAGGGCGCATGGTCCCTTCAACAATGTTATTTTCTAAGTCTACGATAACGATGTCGTCTGGCTTCATCGTCTCGTAGTCAACGCCACTTGGTTTAATTGCAACCACACCAGCAGCACGGTCAATTTGTGACACGTTACCAAAGGTGTAAATAACTAGGTTGCGACGTTGAAGCTCCATATTGGCTTCGTAAACTTCGCGTTTTAATTCAGTATAGCTCATGCATTGTCTCCGCTAACGTATGCGCCAAGGGTTTGGTACTTAGCGTAAAGTTCGTCGTAAACTGCGACGCGCTCAGGGTTAGGTGTGTATTGCTTACACACAGGTGATGCCATCACTGCTTGTGCAGCCGCTACCGATTCGAATTCACCCGCCGCTACTGCTGCCATAATCGCCGCACCTAAGGCACAGCTTTGGTCGCTTTCAAGCACATCGATGGGGCAATTCCATACGTCGGCACACGTTTGCATGACATAATCAGATTTTTTCGAGATACCACCAATGGTCACAACCGACTCAATGGGCACACCTTCAGAACGGAAGCGTTCAGTAATGGCCCGCGCACCGAAGGCAGTGGCTTCTACCAATGCTTTGAATAAATGCGGTGCTTCAGCACCCATTTTGATGCCAGTGATTGCCATTGACACTGACTGGTCTGCATCTGGCGTACGACGACCGTTTACCCAATCTAGTGCGGTAATATCTGAGGCATTCACAGGCAACATCGCGGCAGCATTGCTCAGACGTTGAAGTGTGGTTTCTTCGATTTTTTCCACCAACTCCTTTTGACCAGAATCGGTCAACTCAGACACTAACTGAGTAGTTGGCCACAACACGACGTTTTTAAACCATGCGTACAAATCACCGAACGCTGACTGGCCCGCTTCTAAACCGATAAGCCCTGGAATAACTGAGCCATCTACTTGGCCACAAATTCCGCGAACACATGTATCGCCTAGTTGCTCTGCCGACGTTACCGTAATGTCACAAGTTGATGTGCCCATTACTTTGGTCAATACACGGGGACGCACATTGGCCGCAACCGCGCCCATGTGACAGTCGAAAGCACCGTAACCAATTGCGATACCTTCAGGTAGACCGAGTTTTTCTGCCCACTCTGCGGTTAAGTTACCCGCGAGTTGGTCACTGGTTTGCGTGTTTGGATTAAGCTTTTCAACCAAACCATCTAGCACAGGGTCAAGTGAAGTGAAGAAACTGTTTGGTGGGAAGCCACCCCAGTTTTCATTCCACATGAGTTTGTGACCCGTGGCGCAACGCCCCATCACCATGTCGCTTGGATGAGTTTTGCCTGCCATTAAAGACGTCATCCAGTCGCAATGCTCAACCCAGCAATGGGTGGCTTCGCGTACCGATGCATCTTTGCGGAAAATGTGAAGTGCTTTGGCCCAATACCACTCAGACGAATAGATGCCACCCATGTGTGATAGGTAGTTCACATCATTTTCATTCGCTGCTTTAGTGATCTCTGCGGCTTCTTTGATTGCCGTGTGGTCTTTCCACAAAACAAACATCGCATTGGGGTTTTCAGCGAACTCAGGTGTTAATGCCAATGGCACACCTTCGCTGTTAACCGCAACAGGTGTTGAACCTGTGGTGTCAAAGCTTAAACCGACGACTTTGTCAGCGGTACCTGCAGGTACTTTTTCCCACAGGCCACGGATAACCGCGATCAGGCTGTCGATATAATCCTGAGGGTGTTGACGATACTGGTCCTGTGATGGTTCACAGTACTTGCCTTCCGCCCAACGCGGATAATTGATTAAATGACTGGCTAATTCAGCGCCGGTATTCACATCAACTAGCAATGCTCTTACCGAATCAGAGCCGTAATCCAGTCCCAAAGTATAACGAGACATAAAACCCTTTTCGTGATGATTATCTAACAAAGTTAGTCATAATTCTTATTTGTATGATAATATCAACAATACGGAATTGTAAAGGTAATATAAAAATAATATTAACGAGGCAATTTTGCCAAAACCAGGGTTGTTTGCTGGTTTTTTCGTCGCTTTCGTCGTTTTTGACGTAAGTACCTATTTTATTTGTATGAATATTAAATGAATGGAAAGCGTATGACTACTCAATTAGCACAATTGAAAGCCATGACTACTGTCGTTGCCGACACCGGCGACTTCGAGGCAATCAAAACTTATCAACCTCAAGACGCAACAACCAACCCTTCTTTATTGCTCAAAGCAATGCAGATTGAAAAGTATCGTCCTCTCGGTGTAGAAGCCGTAGAGTGGGCAAAAGCACAAGGTGCCGCTGCCGACGAAATTGGCAAAGTTGCAGCAGATAAACTCGCCGTATTGATCGGTAGCAAATTGATGGAGCAGGTACCAGGTTTGGTGTCTACTGAAGTTGATGCGCGCTTGTCGTTCGATACAGAAGCAACCGTAGCAAAAGCCCATCGCCTCATTGCGCTATACAAAGAGCAAGGTATCGACACGTCTCGCGTACTGATCAAAATCGCAGCGACTTGGGAAGGTATTCAAGCAGCGAAAATTCTTGAAGCCGAAGGTATAAAGTGTAACGTCACGCTTGTATTTGCATTCGCTCAGGCTCGCGCAAGTGCAGAATCTGGGGCTTTCCTTATCTCTCCATTTGTTGGCCGTATTCTCGACTGGTATAAAGCAGCCAATCCAGAAGCGGATTACACCGGTGAAAATGATCCTGGCGTACAGTCAGTGACCAACATCTATAACTTCTTCAAGCAACATGGATTTAACACTATTGTAATGGGAGCAAGCTTCCGCAACACAGGTGAAATCATCGAACTTGCCGGTTGTGACCGCCTGACAATCAGCCCAAATCTATTGGCTGAACTAGAAGAGTCAGACGAGACTATCGAGAAGAAATTAACCCCATGTGATGCGCCAGAAGCAGCGCCTGCGGCAATGACTGAGCAAGATTTTCGTTGGGGAATGAACGAAAACCAAATGGCTACAGAAAAGCTATCTCAAGGTATTCGTCAGTTTGCGGTTGACCAAGTTAAGCTAGAAGAGATTCTACAAACGCTTGTCGACTAAGCCGTTGCACTAATAGTTAAAGCCCAAAACCGGTCACATGACCGGTTTTTTATTGCCTTTCATTTATTGCCTTTCATTCGCCCACAAAAAAGGCCGCTTACGCGACCTTTTGAAGTGATGTGTGCCATAGGCTGGTTGCTGTCGGGCTTAGCCGATAAGCGCTTTACCTTTCGCCACAATGTTGTCAGCCGTAAAGCCGAAGTGCTCTAGCAATACACCACCCGGTGCTGATTCACCGAAGGTTGTCATACCGAGAATGTCACCATTGGTGCCCACGTACTTGTACCAGAAGTCGCTGTGCGCCGCTTCAACTGCCAATTTAGGAATGTCAGCTGGCAAGACTTTCGCTTTGTACTCGGCGTCTTGTGCATCAAACTGCTCAGTACTTGGCATCGACACTACGCGTACGCGACGGCCTTCGTCGGCCAATTTGTTGGCTGCGTCCATCGCAATACCCACTTCAGAGCCCGTGGCAATGATGATGAGTTCTGCTGGCTCAGCACAGTCTTTCAAGATATAGCCGCCTTTGGCCATTTCTTTCAATTGTGCTTCGCTACGCGCCATGGCTTTTGTGCCTTGGCGAGAGAAGATAAGTGCACTTGGGCCATCTTGCTTCACAATCGCCTGACGCCATGCTTCTGCTGCTTCCGCTGCATCACAAGGACGCCATGTGGTCAGGTTTGGCGTAAGGCGTAGGTTAGCAATTTGCTCGATAGGTTGGTGTGTCGGGCCATCTTCACCCTGACCGATTGAGTCGTGGGTGTACACAAAGATGCTTTGCGCTTTCATCAAGGCTGACATACGCACTGCGTTACGCGCGTATTCCATAAACATCAAGAAGGTTGCACCGAACGGGATAAAGCCACCGTGCAGGGCAATACCGTTCATAATCGCACTCATACCAAATTCACGTACGCCGTAGAACACA
>NZ_JBSWYY010000013.1:0-124915 GCF_056161325.1 Alteromonas sp. ABE4_545 | reverse complement strand
AAACCATGTGATGAGACTCGTACTTCCATCTTCGTAGCATACAGGCCTCGGACTCATTCATCCACGGGTAAACCCGTGGTGTTCTGTCGCTTCGCGACCGGTCACATAAAACCTGACTAACCAGACTAGTCACCCATTGGCAAGGTTGCAAATCACCAAAACCCACGAGCTATTATTAACTGAGTGAATAGTCAGGTTTGGCGGTAAATCTGCATGTAGTTGACCGCTAACGAAGACGTTTGAGACCAACGACCAGAGAGTGGGTTTAACTTCAACCCTGCTTGGTCTATTAATGCCATGCCACTGGATTTTGCCCAGCTACAAAGCTCTCTCGGCTTCACAAACTCACGCCATGCGTGCGTCCCTTTTGGCAAATAACCCAATATGTATTCGGCACCTACAATAGCGACAACAAAAGACAACACGGTGCGATTTAACGTGGCCAACACCAAAACCCCATTTTCAGCAACCAGTTCGCAACAATCGCGAATTAACCCCACTTGGTCGGGCACGTGTTCAACCACCTCAGCGTTAATAACCACATCAAACGACTCACCCTCTTGAATCAACTGAGGAGATAACACATGGCGATAGAGAATACTCAACCCAGATTGAAGAGCATGGCGTTTGGCTACCTCAATGCTGGTAGCGCTGGCGTCGATGCCTGTCACCTCGGCCCCCTTACTGGCGAGTGCCTCACTGATAAGCCCGCCACCACAACCTACATCGAGAATACGTAACCCTTGTAAGCAACTTGCTTGTTTTGGGTCGCGCCCAAACTGGGTTGCAATATGTTTTACCATATAGTCAGTGCGTGCAGCGTTAAACGCCAACGCAGTTTTGTATTTTCCTTCAGGGTCCCACCACTGTTCAGCCAGCGCGTCGAACTTGGCAATCTCTTCAGCAGACAGATTGCTATTTTGACCAATAGGGTTGCTTAACTGGCTCTTATCCAACATGGTTTTAAGGTATCCAATAAGGGTTACAATACAATGGCGACGTTGTGGCGCTGACTATACACCTAGCAAGCGGCGTATCCTTGAATACGCCAATTTAAGCATTTTGGGTCTTTTGCTAATGTTTGGGCGTTCTTATCACCAAGAGTCGAGTTTCGGTCATATCCTCAATGGCATAACGAATGCCTTCGCGGCCGAGTCCTGAATCTTTAACACCACCATACGGCATATTATCAACCCGCCAACTGGGCACGTCACCAATCACTACGCCGCCTACATCTAGTAGATCCCAAGCTTTATGCGCTTTGTAGATGTCACGGGTAAAGATACCAGCTTGTAGTCCAAAGCGACTGTTATTGACCTCATCAAGCGCTTTGTCAAAATCTTCAAACGGCGCGATAACAGCAACAGGGCCAAATGCTTCTTCTGCGCATATTTTACAGTGCCCTGGCACGTTCTCTAATACGGTCGCTTCCAGCATTGCACCGATTCGCTGCCCCCCAGCCAACACACTTGCCCCCGCGTCTTTCGCTTCGTTGATCCATTGCTCCAAACGCTCTGCTTCAGATTCTGCGATCATTGGGCCAATAAAGGTCGCTTCATCAGAGGGGTCACCGGATACAAGCTTAGACACCTTATCGACAAATGCAGTTTTAAACGCGTCGTATATATCCTTATGCACGAGTATGCGCTGTACGCCAATACAACTTTGTCCTGATTGGTAGTAAGCGCCAAAGACAATGCGCTCAATGGCATCGTTCAGGTCTGCGTCATGATCCACAATACAAGCGGCATTGCCACCTAACTCCAACACTACGGGCTTCTTACCTGCGCGGGCTTTCAGATCCCAACCTACATCGGGAGAACCGGTAAAGCTCAATAGTTTCAGGCGTTCATCGGTAGTAAATAAGTCGGCACCGTCACGGTGACACGGCAAAATAGAAAACGCGCCTTCTGGCAGGTCGGTTTCTGCGAGGATTTCACCAATAATCAACGCTCCAATCGGAGTGCGAGAAGCGGGTTTAAGCACAAATGTACACCCTGCCGCAATAGCGGGCGCAACCTTGTGTGCGGCAAGATTTAAAGGAAAGTTAAATGGCGAGATAAACGAGCAAGGACCAATAGGCACTTTTTTGGTCATGCCCTGATAGCCGTCAGCACGTGGGGTAATTTGCAGGTTTAGTACTTCACCTTCAATACGTACGGCTTCTTCTGCCGCAATCTTGAAGGTATCGATTAAACGGGTGACTTCGCCACGAGCGTCTTTTATCGGTTTTCCAGCTTCAATACACAGCGCCTTGGCAAGCTCCTCGGCGCGTTCCTCAAAACGCTGAATACAATGCTGTAGAACTTGTTGACGCTCATAAGGCCGCATGGCGGTCATAAGCGGTTGTGCTTTATCAGCTGCGGCAATGGCTTGCTCTATCGCGTTAACATCTGCCATAGCAACATGCGTTGCTGGCTCGCCAGTGTATTTATTGGTGACTACCAAGTCTTCGTTCGCAAATACTGGCTTACTAGCCAAGTAATATGGGTAGCGTTTGTTTAACATGATATCTCCTCATAGCAGGTCGCAATTACGTGTACCGTCAGGCGGCAACATTACCGTTGTCCATTGATATAAGGGTAGGATGATACATTACTACCGTTAATGCGATGTCTGGTAATAATGTAACGATGAGTAGAAAAGCCTTTGAAGCGGTATAAGGCTGCGGAAAAGAACACTCGTATTTGCGTTACTCGCTCACGTTTTTAATTAACGGCACCGACTTTAACGTATCTCGATACTCTTTTTCATGAAAGATTTTTTTGTCTTCGCCAGACGCGATAAGCGCTGTCATTATTTGATTGATGCGCTCGACCAACTGCGGGTCAACCGAGGCTTTAGAAAAACCGATATACACATATTGGTCGGCACTTTTTGCAAGGGGGATTTCGTATCGCTTAAAATCACTAGGATCAAACATCTCGTTAATCGCGGTAGATGAGGCAACTGAGGGGGCCAACAGAACATCGCCACGACCTTTCACTAACATTTCCAGCCCATTCTCAATCGACCTTGCCTCTATGATATGCCCATGCATACTCTGGCTTAAAAACGCCTCGGTCGACGCTGAGTGGCGATAGCCTCTTACCGACAATAGTGTCATCTTGGTTAAATCATAAGGCGTAGAGATAGATTTAGGGTTTTGACTCAACATAATAAGCGACTCGGGAAAGCGCCCGCCCATGACTACCATATGCATGTACTCTGCCCTTTCAGGCTTGTGCAATAGGTTGGTCATCATGTCAGCTTCACCGGTTTGCAACTGGCGTAAACACCTCGCTGCCGGAGTTTTGGGTAAGATAGTAAGCGTGAACCCAGCGGTAGACGCTAGATGACGCACAAGATTAACCGACGGCCCTACTGGTTCTAGGTTATTGTCTCTAAACTCATGAAAGCCATTGAAGTTGTCTAGACACCATCTAATTTCTGGGCGCTCTTGTGTTGTGGTATCGGCATACACCGTTCCACTTATCAGTAGTAACACCAAAGTGATTAGCTTGTTCACTACCACACCGTCGCCTCAATTTCCCTGTTCACGCCTTGCTATTCAAAGCATCTTGGATTCAATCTGCGATAGTGTAATTTTTGTGTCGCTGAACAACAATTAGACTTATTGCGAATTTGACCACGCTTGTAGCTTGGTTTGTACGTTGGCATCAATAGCAGATTTGTTTTGGCTCACCCACCACTGCTCCATCAGTCTTACATTTTTCTGGTTCGACTGATAAAACATATCGATGATATCGCCGATTAATGGCAGTAAGCCTAGAGCAAAATCAATCACGCTATTACGGATCATCTTAACAATAAGGCCTTTTGGCATGCCCAAAGAGCGGGCATTGAGAATGATCTTTGCTGCAATAAGCAAAGCGGCGGCATCGCCGGCAATCGGTATAAGCCCCAAGATAAAATCTAGGCCCAACCGAACCGGCAAAAATGGTACTTTTATCGCGGTATCAAGTGCAGACGCTAACTTCTGCGACTGCAATAGCGCTTTTGGGGCCACTTCATTGTCGCCAGCCATGTTATTTTTCTGCCCCGAGATTACTCGCCAATACAGCGCGGTCTCCAATATCTTGGGGTAGCGCCCAGCCTTGCAAGTTATCTTGAATTAACCCAAACAACATATCAATATGGGCCGGTTCACTGTTTAAAGCAGGAATGTATTCGTAACGTTCGCCGCCAGCTTCCATAAAGTACTCTCGATTTTCTTCGCCAATTTCTTCGATGGTTTCTAAACAATCTGAGGAAAACCCTGGGCACAATACTTGTACCGACTTTACCCCTTTTGCAGGTAACGACTTCATAGTTTCATCGGTATACGGTGTTAACCACTCTTCCTTGCCGAAACGAGATTGGAAGGTGGTCATCACTTCATCTTTTGATAACCCTAATGCTTCAGCGAGTAAACGACTGGTTTTGTGACACTCGCAGTGATAAGGGTCACCCTCTAACAAATAGCGCTTGGGAACACCGTGATAAGACAACAACAACTTGTCGGCACGCCCGTGCTCAGCCCAGTGGGCTCTGACTGATTCGGCTAATGCATGAATGTAAGCAGGGCGATCGTGATAATGAGAAATGAACCGAAAATCTGGCAACCAGCGGCGTTTCACAAAATCCTGTGCGATTGCATCGTAAGTAGAGCCAACTGTTGAAGCCGAGTATTGGGGATAAAGCGGTAATACCAAGACTTTCCGCGCGCCTTTTGCGAGCAAGTCGTCCATTTTGTCGCTGATAGATGGCGCACCATAGCGCATGGCATAATCAACAATAACCTTGTCGCCATACTCTTGCTGCATTTTTTTTGCTAGCGCCGACGCTTGTGCTTTTGTATGCAGCATCAGCGGTGAACCGTCTTCGGTCCACACGCTGGCGTAGGCTTCTGCCGATTTGGCAGGCCGAGTATTCAAGATAATCAGGTTTAAGATACACCACCACAATACCCGCGGCACTTCTACCACACGAGGGTCAGACAAAAACTCCTTAAGATAAGGACGAAGCGCTTGTTTAGTGGGCGCTTCAGGTGTACCCAAATTAGTAATAAGTACACCTATTTTGTCGGCTTGGCCGTGATTGAACCCCTGATTACCTTTGAACTTCATTATTCACTATTACCTAAATATAAATGCTAAACACTGCCTTAAACCGCAGTGAAAGCAGTTTAAGGCGTATAGTAAACTTCTGCCCCTGGCCCAATGGGTGCACCGAGTAAGAACACATAAATGTAGAAGAATAGTGTCCAACCCAACATAAAGATCAATGAGTAAGGTAACATCATAGCAATCAATGTTCCCATACCAATGCCTTTTTGGTATCTCGCCGCCATAGCCAATATCAAACCAAAGTAGCTCATCATCGGTGAAATTACGTTGGTCACAGAGTCACCGATACGATAAGCAGCCTGAATCACCTCTGGTGCAAAGCCAATAAGCATCAACATGGGCACAAAAATAGGCGCTGTAACGGCCCATTGTGCTGATGCACTGCCTAAAGACAAGTTAACCAAACCACACATAATGATAAACAATATAAATACTTCTGGCCCATCCAAGCCGAGGTATTGTAGCAACGCTGCGCCTTTAACGGCTAACACTGTGCCCAAGTTGGTCCATTTGAAAAAGGCCACAAATTGAGCGGCAAAAAACACTAACACTATGTATAAGCCCAATGAGCTCATACTCTTAGCCATGGCATCAATCACATCGCGGTCGGATTTCATCGTACCCGCCACTCTGCCGTATACATAACCCGGTATCGCAAAGCTGATGAAAATAAAGGCTACAATGCCTTTTAGGAAAGGCGAGCCTTTCACTTCACCGGTTTCTGGATGACGCAGAATGCCATTTTCCGGCACTATGGTGAAAGCGAGAATGATCCCAATCAATAGAAAGGCAAGCCCCGCCCAACGCATCGCTTTAATTTCCTGACGGGTGGGTGGCTGCATATCGCTTTCGTTTAGCGTCACGGTAGATTGGCTACTGTCAAATTTACCGAGTCGCGGCTCAACAATTCGGTCAGTGACCAAAAAGCCCAAAAGCGCAATGATGAAAGTGCTCGACGCCATAAACCACCAGTTAGCCTCTGGGCCAACAACGTAGTTAGGGTCTATCATCTGCGCTGCTGGCGTGGTAATCCCTGCTAATAGAGGGTCCACCGTACCCAACAATAAGTTGGCACTATAACCGGCAGAAACACCAGCAAAAGCGGCGGCTAATCCAGCGAGAGGGTGACGCCCAAGCGAATGGAAAATCATTGCGGCAAGGGGAATAAGTACCACATAACCCAGCTCAGACGCGGTATTCGACAAAATACCTGCCAACACAATAATAAAAGTGACTAAACGCGGTGGCGCTTTCAACACAAGGCTACGCATAGCGGTAGATAGCAAGCCAGAATGTTCCGCAACAGAAACACCTAACAAGGCCACTAGTACAGTGCCAAGAGGCGCAAAGCCAGTGAAATTAGTGACTAACCCTGTGACAATTCGTTGCAAACCTTCGGCATTCATCAAAGAGACCACTTCGATAATGCCGTCGGCTTCACGGCCTTTCGCTCCCTCAGGACGAGGGTCAGCCACTGAGATATCGAAATACCCCAAAATGCCGCTCACGATAACGATAAAAACGGATAATAATGCAAACAAAGTAACTGGGTGAGGTAAGAGATTACCCAACCACTCTACAGTAGACAGGAAGCGGGAAAAAATTCCCCCACTCGGTCGAGGTTCTACGCTCGCCGTCGTATTATTAGAAGCCAAATTGAATCCTCTGTCGTTTATATAATTTTTTACAGAGCGAATATTACACTATTTGGCCTTCTTTTTGCAGCGTTAAAATATTGTTAATGAGCTAGGGTGATATGCCAGCCAGTGGCGAATGAAATGAGTATAGAGAATACACTGACAATAAAAAAGGGTTAACGCGATTGTTAACCCTTTTTCTAATCGATTATATTAATCGTAATTACTTATTTGCCATTCTGCTTATTCATAAACTTGAAGAAGTCGCTATCAGGCTTCACTACGAGAATATCTTGTTTGCTGTTGAAGCTGCTCTTATAGGCATCCATACTACGTAGGAAACTATAAAAATCAGGATTTTTAGAATACGCTTCGGCGTAAATCTGTGCAGCTAGTGCATCACCTTCACCGCGTAACTGACGCGCATTACGCTCAGCATCAGCCAACATAACCGTCACTTTGGCATCAATGTTAGCGCGAATCACTTCGGCTTGTTCCTGACCTTGTGAGCGGTGTTCACGAGCAACCGCAGCACGCTCAGCACGCATACGTTGGAAAATCGATTCACTGACTTCAGTAGGTAAGTTAATTTGCTTCACGCGAACGTCAACGATTTCAATACCCAACTCATCAGAAGAGCTCGATGCTTGGTCCATTGCTTGGCTCATCAACTCAGAACGTTCTCCCGACACAATTTGCGGAATAGTACGCGTACCAAATTCAGAACGAAGGCCGTTATTCACTTTCTGTTTTAACAGGCTTTCAGCTTGGAACTTATTGCCACCCGTTGTGAGGTAATAACGAGCAAAATCTTTGATACGCCACTTCACATAAGAGTCAACGATCAAGTCTTTCTTCTCTGAAGTTACAAAACGGCCCGGTGCGTCATCGAGAGTTTGAATACGCGCATCCAAAATCTTCACGCTGTCGATCAAAGGCCATTTCACATGCAAACCAGGGCCATACACAGCGGTATCACCTGTCGTTGCATCACGCGCCACTTTACCAAACTGAATAACGATAGCGCGTTCGCCCTCTTTGACAACGAACAGCGACGAAAAGCCAGCTAAAATAAGTATGATTAAAACGCCTAAACTAAGATTTTTCATTAGTCGTTTCTCCCACTGCGTGAACGGTCAGAACGAGTGCTAGTAGACGAAGTCGTCGAACTGCTCACACCTGAGTACGTATTGGGTTGATACAAATCGTTAGCGCTACTGCGCTGAGAATCTGAGTTTTGTTGACGGTCCATAATTTTATCGAGAGGTAAATACATGATGTTGTTATTACCTTCACCACCGTCGACCATGATTTTACTGGTGTTTGAATACACTTTTTCCATGGTTTCAAGGTAAATACGCTGGCGAGTCACCTCAGGTGCTTGTTCATACTGAGGCAATAGCTCTTTGAATCGCGCTACTTCACCTTGTGCTTCCAAAGTCACACGCTCTTTGTACGCCTGAGCTTCTTCGTTCATACGGTTAACTTGACCACGAGCGCGAGGCTCTTTCTCACGAGAGTAAGCTTCTGCTTCACGAATAAAGCGCTCTTCGTCTTCTTGCGCTGCAATAGCGTCGTCAAAAGCTTCTTTCACTTGCTCTGGTGGACGCGCATCTTTGAAGTTCATGTCGACAATTTCAACACCCAGGTTATAGGGCGCAAGAATAGCGTTAAGCTCATCCCACACGCGCTGACGTGTCACTTCACGGCCTCCGGTAAGCACATCGTCCATCGTGGAATGACCCACTACGTAACGAATCGCACTATTCAGTGCTTCGCTCAAACTTGCCTCAGGGCTAGTCACGGCGAACGTCCAGCGGTAAGGGTCTAGAATGCGATATTGCATTTCCATTTGTACCGTTACCATGTTTTCGTCTTCCGTTAACATCGCGCCTGAAGAAGGCAAATCACGAATAGATTGCACATCAACAGGGATCACTGAGTCAACAAACGTCGGGCGCCAGCGCAAGCCTGGCTCTTCTAAGTGATGGTACTCACCAAAGCGAAGTACTACACCACGCTCCGCTTCACGGATGGTGTAGAAACCGCTAGCGGCCCAAATGAAAACAACCAAAACAACAACGATTGCTGCACCAACACCACCAAGCTTGATGCCATTGCTACCACCGCCGTTGCCGCCACCCATTTTGCCAAACTTACCAAACAGGTTTTTAAACACGTCATCTAAATCAGGTGGACCTTGATCGCGGCCCCCTCGATTTTTCCAAGGGTCGTTGTTTTTACCACCCGGCTCATTCCAAGCCATGCTAATACTCCGTAAAATGGTTAATTATTCTATTACTGAATTTATTTCGATTCAGATTGCTCGGCCATTAATGATGGTCGATATAACCAGAGATTCCATCTTCCAAGCGTTTTTCTAAGCGATTCCAGTCTGAGGTAGCCATTCTAACATCAACTACCCAATCGCCAGCTGAATCATAGGATTCGTTATCAATACAATCTAATTCATACAGTACGCCACGCAGTCGACTTTGGGCGGGCGGTATACGTAATGTATAGCTTACCATGCTTTGTGCAAGACACTCAGTAAGGGCTTGCGACAATAATTCAACACCTTCCCCTGTACGCGCAGATAGCCAAACCCTTATGGGGCGCTCATTCTCGTCGCGATCGATACGCGGGGCGGCGTCTTCGATTTGATCGATTTTGTTACAAATAATAAGCTGAGGAATCTCCCCCGCTTCAATTTCATCCAACACCAAATTAACTTCATCCATGGTTTCTCTGAAATTCGAATCTGAATAATCAACCACGTGAAGTAGTAAGTCAGCCTCTTGCGTCTCTTGCAGTGTCGCTTTAAACGCTGCAACCAAGTCGTGCGGAAGGTGACGAATAAAGCCCACGGTATCGGCCAAAATGGCGGTACCCGCATCTTTGATGTCGATCTTACGCAGTGTTGGGTCTAGTGTCGCAAAGAGCTGGTCTGCCGCATAAACATGGGCATCGGTGATAGTGTTAAAAAGTGTAGATTTACCCGCGTTGGTATATCCCACCAGCGAGATAGTAGGAATTTCTGCTCGTTTACGAGAGCGTCGACCCTGTTCTCGCTGTTTAGCCACTTTTTCTAAGCGACGAAGGATCGCTTTAATACGGCCGCGTAACAAACGACGGTCTGTTTCCAACTGGGTTTCGCCCGGACCGCGAAGACCTATCCCGCCCTTTTGACGTTCAAGGTGAGTCCAGCCGCGAATCAGGCGAGTAGAAATGTGTCTGAGCTGCGCCAGCTCTACCTGCAATTTACCTTCGTGAGTACGAGCGCGTTGAGCAAATATATCCAGGATCAGCCCAGTGCGATCGATCACACGACACTTGCAGATAGCCTCTAAATTGCGTTCTTGAGAAGGCGATAAGGCATGATTAAAAATCACTACATTAGCGTCATTGGCTTTCACCGCCGCAGCGATCTCTTCAGCCTTTCCAGAACCTACAAAATACTTAGGGTGTGGCGCAGTACGAGAGGTTGTTAAAACGTCAACAGCATCAACCCCTGCGGACGAAACCAATAACTCCAGTTCCGCCAGGTCTTCTTTACTATTTTCGTCAGCAAAATTGACATGAACAAGTACAGCCTGTTCACCGGCTTCATAACGGTCAAACAAGCGCGTTACCTTTTAAATTATTCACTCTTATTGTCTGCGTCCCCTTGAGTAGGCATAGTAATCGCACGAGCAGGTACGACAGTTGAGATAGCGTGTTTGTAAACCATTTGACTGACCGTGTTTTTCAACAAAATCACGAATTGGTCGAACGATTCAACTTGGCCCTGTAACTTAATGCCATTTACCAAATAGATCGAAACGGGAATCCGCTCCTTGCGTAATGCATTCAAAAATGGGTCTTGTAAAGATTGCCCTTTAGCCATTTCATATCCTTAGTTTTTATTATAAAACCGACAAAAAAATTTGCCCCAGCGCTTCATTGTATATCACACATCACAACTTAAAGTGTGACTTTAGCTTCAATTTTAGTCAAATTATCTTGAGCAAAGGTGTCAAGCCACGTTATGTCAGGCCAACCGCGTAGCCAGGTCATTTGCCGCTTGGCTAACTGACGCGTTGCTATAATACCTCTCTCACGCATTTCTGCATAGTTCAACTCACCATTAAGATATTGCCAAACTTGTCGGTATCCAACCGATCGAATAGCCGGCATATCCTCATGTAAATCACCTCGTTGATAAAGTTTCTTCACTTCATCAACAAAGCCTTGCTCTAGCATTAAATCAAAACGTTGAGCAATTCTTTCATGTAGTACTGAGCGCGCTTCAGGCGCGATAGCAAACTGGCTGATAGCATGGGGACATGGCTCCCCTTTTTGCTGTTGCCAATAAGTCAACGACTTACCAGAACTACGAAAAACCTCGATAGCCCGCGTTAAACGCTGGGGATCGTTAGGGTGAATTCGCGCCGCACTGACTGGGTCAAATTCTTTTAATTCTTCATGTAACGCTAACCAACCGCGTTGGTCTGCTTCGTCATTAATCTGCTGACGAAGTGTTTCATCAGACTTAGGTAGTGGCGAAATTCCATTTATCAAGGCATTAAAATACATCATTGTGCCTCCGACCAATATCGGCACCTTACCACGCTTCTTAATCGATGTAATTAAGCTAATGGTATCATTGCAAAATTCTGCCACTGAATAACTTTCTGACGGATCTCGGATGTCCACCAGCCAGTGCTTTACTCGCGCCATCTCTTCAGCGGTGGGTTTTGCAGTTCCAATGTCCATTTGCTTGTAGATTAACGCCGAATCTACACTAATAATTTCGCAGTCTACGCGCTCCGCTATTGCTAGCGCTAAACCTGTCTTGCCGGAGGCTGTCGGCCCCATAATCGCAATAACAGGCGTTGTATCTTGTGAGCTTGTCATTCCGACACGCTCCACCAATCAATAATCTCGCTCAACGCTTTTGGCGCTCCATTCTCTTCTATTTTTTGCCACTGCTGGCCGCTTGGTTGGCTGTCCAGCCAATACCAAATATCGTGGTCTATGGCGTCTTCCCACAGCGCTGGCTGCGATGCCAATGCCGCGACAAGGCCGCTATTGTCAGTAGGTTGAGCATTGAGCATCAACTCAAACAGCCGCACCCACGGAAAATGCCTTGTGCCACCCGGCACTTGTAGTAACCGGCATTTCCCAGCCACGTGCTGTACGCCAAAGCCCATTGACTGAAACAACGCACTCACGGGCGCGCTCGGCGCCTCGGCAGCTAACATCACAGGCATCAGCAAAGGTTGTGAAGGCCCAGCTTGGCTTAATTTGTCTGCCAGCCAATCACATAGTAAAGCCTTAGCTTTTAGTAAAATAGCGATTTCATTATATACATAGATTCGGCTTTTGGGATTTAAATTTATAGATATAAATCCCAATTCATTTGAGATAGGACCAGTTTCTCCGTCTTCTACTTTCATCAATCGCTGATAATTTGCCTGATAATCGGCAGATACGGGCTTAGCCCCTCGTGCTATTTGATTGCCGCTGCTGCCTGCAGGGCGATGACTTGGCGTTGTTCGCATACCTGTATCATTGCTTTCTCTGGCATGCGTATCCATGATTTTGTGTCCCGAATGACCTGTGCCGTCAAATGCATGATGAGACGGACTGCTCGTCAAGGGGCGAATGTAGTCATGCGTAGGCTCTTCCTCGTCGTCTTGCCATTGTGAATCGCCCTCACATTGCGCTAATGCATCACAAACCGATTTACAAATAAAGTCATGCACCAAACGCCCTTGATGAAAACGCACTTCGTGTTTGGCTGGGTGAACATTCACGTCTACCTCGCCGGGGTCAATGTCTAGATAAAACACAAAGGCGGGCTGTTCGGCACTAGCAAGCACGCTCTCATACGCCTGACGAATAGCATGAGTGATCAGCTTGTCGCGCATGCCGCGGCCGTTCACAAAACTAAACTGCATGTCGTTGCTACTGCGAAGCGTTGCTGAATTACCTAACCAAGCGTAAATTTTCAGATCTTGATATTCGGTTTCCAAAAACGTGGCATTGTCGATGAATTTTTTGCCACAAACTGCCGCTACTCGCTGTCCCAATGCCACAGATTTATCACCTTTGTGACCGGCATACCGCTTAATTTGCTTGCCATTGTGTTTCAGTACCAATGCAATTTCAGGTCGACTCAATGCAATGCGCTTGAAAACGTCTTCAATATGCTGAAACTCTGTTTTTTCTGTGCGTAAGAACTTGCGACGGGCAGGCGTATTGTAGAACAAATCTGCTACATCAATGGTGGTCCCGACCGGATGAGCGGCGGGCGCAAGGGCCACGCCCATATCTCGCCCTTCGCAGTATGCTTGCCAAGCTTGCTCCTGCGCTTCTGGCTTCGACGTGAGTGTTAAACGACTCACAGAGCTAATACTAGCTAACGCTTCTCCCCTAAACCCCAATGACAAAATATGCTCTAAGTCATCCAAGGTAGCGATTTTACTGGTAGCGTGTCGGCTTAATGCAAGTTCGAGTTCATCTTTGGGAATGCCACTGCCATTGTCTCGAATACGTATGCGTTTGTGGCCGCCTTTTTCAATTTCTAACTCGATCCGCGTCGCCCCTGCATCAAGACTATTCTCGATCAGTTCTTTTACGACAGACGCTGGGCGTTCAACAACTTCTCCAGCGGCAATTTGGTTTGCCAGTCTGGCGGGTAATAACTTTATGGGCAAACGATTGGTCCGATATTGACTAGTTAGGTACTGGGGATGGTAAGTACTTGACCAATTCTCACTACATCAGTAGTGAGGTTATTGGCTTCTTTAATACTACTTACCTTTACATTATAGCGTTGAGCCAACAGCGATAAAGACTCACCACTACGCACCTTGTGTGTGCGGTTAGTTTCTTTTTGACTGGCCCACAAGGTGCCATCAGGCGGTACTTGTCTGAAATAGCGCTTCGCCGCTTCAAACATAGATTTAGCGAGTCGTTGTCGATACACCGACCAATTGAGGTTTTTTTCTTCTTGTGGATTAGAGATAAAGCCTACCTCCACCAAAATAGAAGGAATATCCGGCGCAGTTAACACCGCAAAGCTCGCCGCTTGGGGCGTTTTTTTGTGTAAATGAGTCACGCCTTTGAGTTCTGCCAATACCTTTTTACTCAGGTCGTAACTCGTCGACATGGAATGGTCCATCGACAAACCCAAAATAGTTTCAGCGAGATATCTTTCGCTGGCATTGTCAGAAATCACTTCGGCAGCACCACCTAATAACTCTGAGTGACGTTCGGTTTTCTCTAACCATCGACCTAATTCGTTGTCTGCGCGCCGCATTGACAATACCCACACAGACCCACCGCGCGGCTCTGGTTGGGTGAATGCATCAGCATGAATAGAGATGAGCAAATCTGCTTTGTTTTCGCGCGCCAATTCAGGTCGGCGGTTAGGAGAGATATAGTAGTCGCCCGAGCGCGTCATCACTGCGCGCATGCCCGGTTCGGCATCAACCATCTTCTTCAAATTGTTGGCAATACTCAGCGTTATATTTTTCTCGTATGTCCCAGTAGGGCCAATAGAGCCTGGGTCTTCGCCGCCATGCCCAGCGTCAATGGCAATAATAATGTCTCGGTCACGTTTATTGTGCTGAGTGCCAATAACTACCGGCTGTTGTCCCGGCTGTGAATCGGCCAAATCAATCACCAGCCGATGGCCATAAGGCTTGGTGGGCGTCATTGCAAACAAGCTCGGCGAGGCTTTTCTTGTGAGGTCGATAACAACTCGTGCCGATTGTTTATTTTTGGGCGTTGAATAACGTACTCGTCGCACAAGGTCGCTGTCGTTTTCAAACGCGGTTAAGTCGGTTTTGGAACTGGTATTCCCAAGGTCGATAACGAGCCGTTCTGGGTTTTTCAAGGTGAAATAGGTGAACTCAGGCGCGTCTTGCATATCCAAAACAACACGCGTGCTGCCGGGAGATGGCCAAATGCGCAACCCGTCTATTTTATTTTTTGCTTCTGCAATGGCGCTGAACATTAAGCAACTGCAGAGAATGAATACATAGCGCAACATCGTTAGTTCACATGGCCTTTTATCAATTATTATGTAGGCTGGAGTTCACCACTCGGTGCAAGCTTAAATTCGCTTACATTGTTGTAAAACCTGGGCACCTTGGTGACTGGTGGCATCAATGGTGAATTGGCGACCTCCGCTAACTGCATTAATAGTAATCACTAAATCTGCCGCTGCCAAGCACTCCGCCCCTTTTTCAGCCCACTCTACCAAACAAACACAGTTATCTGCGAAGTAATCCCTTACTCCCATAAACTCCAACTCTTCCGGATCAGCGAGTCGATACAAATCGAAATGATAGATATTGACGCGCTCTAACTCATAAGGTTCAACCAGTGTATAAGTTGGACTTTTAACGCTACCTGAATGACCAAGAGATTGAATAAGGTATCGACTGAAGGTGGTTTTGCCTGCCCCTAAGTCACCATTCAAATACACGACCAGCCCTGTCGGCAAAGACTGCTTAAGGGCTGATGCGAGATCAACTGCCAGCGCTTCGGTGTCGCTCAAGCCAGCAGCATAAAAAGTTGATTGTGGATACGCCATGCATAGTTCCTAGAACTGGCAGGCGTTTATTGATTCACTAACGCCCGCACTGCTTCAAATAAATCACTGGCTAGGATACCACGTTGTCCATATAAACGCGCAATCTCATCACCGGCTTGCGCATGAACACATACGCCGTATTTGGCCGCCATGTCCTTTGATAACCCTTGGGCTAACATTGCGCCGAGAATCCCACTGAGTACATCTCCCATACCAGCGCTTGCCATTCCGGGGTTACCGTGTTTGCACACCCAAGTTTGGGTTTCATTGTCGATAATACTGCCAGCGCCCTTAAGAATGCACGTTGCGTGATAACGCTGAGCACATTGACGCGCGCTGTTAAACCGGTCTGATTCGACCTCATCTACGCTTACGCCTAACAACCGAGCCGCCTCTCCAGCATGAGGCGTAATAATACTCGACTCAACAGTGTAAGACAGCGCGTGTTTTGATAAAAGATTCAGTGCGTCTGCGTCAATAACCATAGGTTTAGGATGTGTCTGGCAGTGCTTCATCGCCATTTCAAAAGCGGTTACAGCCCAATCGTCTTGCCCTAGTCCGGGGCCGAGTACTACACAAGTGGCCCAGTTTAGCGCTTCTTCGAGGTTTTCATCCGTTACCATTAACTCAGGTCGCCCTGCACTGACCTGAATTTTCGACGCTTCGTGAGCATACACTTTTACCAAACCCGCACCACTTCTCAATGCCGCTTCACCGGCAAGGCGAATGGCACCCGCCGTCCCTTTGTTTCCCCCAATGCACAACAAGCGTCCATAAGTCCCTTTGTGGCTGTGAATTTCCCGGGGCGCTAACCCCTTGAATTGTTCCACTTCTAACAAGGTGGCAGATGAACGCGCCAACTGATTGAACGCCTTGCCAATGCCAAGGTCTTCAAACACCAAAGTGCCACAAGATTGCTTGCCCGCCCCCGTGGTTAAACCCGGCTTGATGCCCACAAACGTTACGGTAACATCGGCTTCTATGCAGCGCCCAAGAGATTGCCCAGTGTTAGCGTCTAACCCCGATGGCACGTCGATACTCACAACGGGGCAAGCAGACGCGTTAACGGCGTCAATCACGTCGGCAAACTCGTTACGAATATAACTGTTTATCCCCGTCCCTAATAACGCATCGATAACCAAACCACACTTGCTCAAAAGCTCGGGTTGGAAACTCTCTATCTTGCCCCCAGCGTCAAGCCAAGCCTTTTGAGCGCGTCCTGCGTCGGCCTCCAAAATACGATGAGGCTCAATGGCACAAAGGTGTACCTGCTTACCGGCTTGCTTCGCTTGTAATGCTGCGATATAACCGTCGCCTGCGTTATTTCCCTGCCCTACCAATACCAAAAACGCATCGGTATTCGGCAGTAGCAACTGACATTGCTTAAACACCGCCTTACCAGCGCGCTCCATCAAGGTAAACATATCCACGCGACTTTTTTCAGCAGCAGCGCGTTCGTTTTCCCGCACTTGATCGGCGCGAAACAATTTATATGGTAAACTTGCGGTGATTTCGGTATCTAGCATGAGAACATGTCCAAAATAGGTTCAATAGATTTAGTTCAATTAACAAACGATATCAAGGCTTGGGGCAAGGCGCTAGGTTTTCAACAAGTAGGTATCGCTGATATTGATCTGAGTCGACACGAAGCAGCCCTTTCTGAGTGGCTAGAAAAGGGTTATCACGGCGACATGACGTTTATGCAAACCCACGGGATGAAGCGCGCCAGACCTGACGAACTTGTGCCGGGCACACTGCGTATCATCTCTGTGCGAATGAATTACCTGCCTCCCGATGCTTCTTTTGCCAAGCACTTGAACGATCCCAATATTGCCTATATTTCGCGTTATGCGCTGGGGCGGGACTATCACAAAGTGATCCGCAATAAGTTAAAAAAGCTCGGCCAGAAGATTCAAGCCGTATTTGCCGACACCGAGTTTCGCCCTTTTGTCGATTCAGCCCCCGTATTAGAACACGCCATTGCCGAAAAAGCTGGTATTGGCTGGACAGGCAAACACACATTAACGCTGAACCAAGAGGCCGGCTCTTGGTTTTTTTTGGGAGAGTTGTTTGTTAACTTGCCACTGCCCGTTGATGACAACAAACAAGAAGATGGCTGTGGTAATTGCACCGCATGTTTAACCATTTGCCCTACCCAAGCGATTGTTGCGCCCTACACAGTTGATGCCAGAAAGTGTATCTCGTATTTGACCATTGAATATGATGGGGTAATCCCTGAGGTATACAGGGAAGCAATGGGTAACCGTATTTATGGTTGTGATGATTGTCAATTGGTGTGCCCTTGGAATCGATACGCGGAGATTACTGAAGAGCGTGATTTTTATGCCCGACAGCAACTACACGGGCAACGCCTGTTAGATTTATTTGCTTGGGACGAAGCCACTTTCCTGCGCAATACTGAAGGCTCACCGATTCGTCGTATTGGCTATCGCAAATGGCGCCGTAACATCGCCATTGCTATTGGTAATAGCCCATACCATCAACACAATGTCGATGCATTAAATACAGTATTGTCTGAAGCGTGTGATCTCTTAACCCCACACATTACTTGGGCATTGGAGAAGCAAACTGAAAAATCACATCACTCCCCAAAATCGAGCAGGCTGACACAGCGTCTTATTCGGGTGGTGGAAAAAGGACTTCCCCGCGACGCGGGTTAATAATGGCATACCTGCAATAGCATGGCGCGCGACTACGAGCCATGCTATTCGGCGAAATGTTACTTGTGGTAGGGCTCACTGAGCTTGTGCACTGCATTCACGAACACGCCAGCATGCTCAGGAGGCACATCTAAATGAATACCGTGCCCCAAATTAAAGACATGGCCTGAACCTGTGCCAAAGCCCTGTAAAATACTCGCAACTTCTTCCTCTATACGTGCCGGTGGCGCATACAACATAGAAGGGTCCATGTTACCTTGCAGCGCAACTTTGTCACCGACGCGCGCTTTGGCATCGGCAATATCAATGGTCCAATCTAGACCCACAGCGTCACAACCTGTGGCCGCAATGGCTTCTAACCACATACCACCATTTTTAGTAAACAAGGTTACTGGTACGCGACGGCCTTCATTTTCGCGTGTTAAGCCTTCAACAATGCGATGCATATATTGGAGCGAAAACTCTTTGTAATCGCGTGGAGAAAGTACCCCGCCCCAAGTATCAAACACCATGACAGACTGTGCACCAGCTGCAATTTGAGCGTTGAGATAAGACGTGACCGAGTCTACCAGCTTAGCCAATAGAGCATGAAGAATAGCTGGTTCGGCAAAGGCCATTTTTTTAATTTTAGTGAACGCTTTACTAGAGCCACCTTCAACCATGTAGGTTGCTAGTGTCCAGGGGCTGCCTGAAAACCCGATTAACGGCACATCGCCCTTTAATTCTCGACGAATAGTGCGAACTGCATTCATCACATATTGCAGTTCACCCTCTGGATCGGGAATACCAATTTTATCGACGTCGGCGGCACAGCTAATAGGGCGCTCAAAACGAGGGCCTTCCCCCGCTTCAAAATACAGCCCCAATCCCATTGCATCTGGAATAGTAAGAATGTCAGAAAACAAAATAGCGGCATCTAACGGAAAACGACGTAAAGGCTGTAGTGTCACCTCACACGCCAACTCTGCATTTTTACACAATGACATAAAGTCACCGGCCACAGCGCGAGTTGCCTTATACTCTGGCAAATAGCGTCCTGCCTGACGCATCATCCAAACAGGTGTAACGTCTACCGGCTGTTTTAGCAGTGCGCGTAGATAACGGTCGTTTTTTAACGCAGGGCGTTCAATGGTCCCTTGTGTCTCTGACATACAAAACCCTTAAAGCAGTTGGGAGTGTGAAATTGTGGCGAGTATAACAGGATTTATACCGCCTAGGGCGGAATAAACTCTATCGTGGTAATCAGCTTTTTTGTGCCAAATCAAAAAGCCCGTCAAAAACCGCCAGTCGCCTGTAATGTATAGAACATAAGTGTTACTTTTGTCCGGTATCAAGGCGCTTTATCACCGCATCGATTAACTGCCCTGCAATGGAAAGCTTAGGTGGAATGGTAGGCAACGCGTTGTAATGAAACCACTGCGCATCGTCAATTTCGTTTTCTTGTACACGAATTTCGCCACTGTCCCACTCTGCGATATACCCCACCATCAGTGAATGAGGAAAAGGCCATGGCTGGCTGCCAAAATACTCGAGGTTTTTGATTTTTACACCAACCTCTTCGAATACTTCCCTGTGGACGGCGTTTTCCAGGCTTTCTCCACTTTCGACGAAGCCAGCGAGCGTTGAATACATACGCGTATCACGATGGCGAACGCCTTGGGCCAGCAAGAGTTTATCTTGATGATAAATTGCCACAATAATGCAGGGTGATACACGAGGGTAACAACGATGTGAACAGGTGTGGCAATGCACAGCCATTTCCCAATCAACCGGCTCTGTACGGCTGCCACAGCGCCCACAAAACTGATGGGTGCGTAAAAAATGCGTAAATTGCCATGCCTTCGCAATCACGTTAAATACGTAATCAGGCTGGGCCATTATCATACTGCGAATAGAGCGCAGCTCCCAACCGCTCTCATCAATATGTTCATGCCCAAGATCAAGTACATAATGTGCTTCTGTTAACCCTGCATCTTCGTCGATGAGTTCATGCACCTTATCGCGGTAGTGATGCAGAAATGGCAAGGCTTGCCAGCCTGTTGTTGGAATGGAAGACGCCTCGCTCGGCACCAGTAATTTGTCGCCAACAAAAATCAACCAACGCCCATAAAGCGAGGTATTGAGCGTGGTTTCCGACGGGGTCGCTTGGTTAACAGACACAGGCTTTAACATGCAATATCAGCCATTTAAATAAAACGATGTAGCGAGTTTAGCACACCCGAGGCGCGAATAGATGTGAGAACTAAGCACGCTTAAATTTGTCAGTCTGTGAGGCGGTGTTATACTCTGAGTAGTAGAAAAGTGCGTGTTCGGTCTAGGAGACAACGCCAATGCTGAATCAAGTAAAGCGAGCGAAGAATAAATGGGGTGGTCGCCACACCACTATTGATAACTGGCTGCACGAAAGAATGGAGTTACTGATCCAGTACTGCGACCTTGCCGGTGTGGGGCAACAGTCCTCAACGGCCTTGCCAGACTCAAACAAAATCAGTGACTTTTGCGAAATCCTCATGGATTATCTCTCTGCAGGACACTTCGAAGTTTACGATATGTTAGTGGCCGACGATAACGAAGGTTCAGCGCTCAAACAGCGTGTCTATCCTAAACTTGCGGTAACGACTGACGAAGCACTGGCTTTTAATGATGCCTACGTTGATGCGATTACGGCTGAACAAGCCAAGCACTTTGACTCAGCCTTAGCAAAACTGGGGGAGACCCTCGAAGAAAGGTTCGAGCTAGAGGACGAATTAATTGCACACATGCATAATTCAGACAACATCAAGCAGGTTGAAGCTGCACTCTAAAGATTATTATCAGTGTTGACTGGTATAGCGATGGTAACCAAACTATTAGATGAATAATTCAACAGTATTAACCAAAGCCCGTGCTTATTGTGAACAGCGCGGTGCCCGCTTTACGCCATTACGAGAAAAAGTGTACCAGATTTTGCTGTCTAAACATGGTCCAATGGGGGCCTATGAACTGTTAGACAGTTTAAAAGAAACCGAATCAAGTGCGAAACCCGCTACTGTTTACCGTGCGCTGGATTTTCTTCTCGATTTCGGTTTTATTCATAGATTAGAGTCAACCAATGCGTTTGTCGCCTGTCACCATTTTGGTTGCAGTCACCCTGTCCAGTTTTTGATCTGTGACAGTTGTGGTGACGTAGCCGAAATACAATCTGAAGGTTTACAAGAAACTTTGGAAAATCAGGCGAAAAACCACGGTTTTAAAGTATCCAAACAAACCATAGAAGCCCATGGTTTATGTGCCGACTGCCAAGAGGCCGAAGCAACAGTGCCCGGAGAGAAAGAACATGAATGCTGAGTTTGTTAATCCGTTTATAACGGGTTTGTTGAACGTGACGGAAACCATGGCTCAGACCAAGCTCACACCGGGAAAACCCAAGCGCAAAAATGATGAAGTTGCCAAGGGCGATGTGTCTGGATTAATTGGTATGGTTGGCCCTGAAGTAAGAGGCTCAATGTCGATTACGTTTGACGAAGCACTTGCCCTGACGATTATGGAACGCATGGTTGGTGAGAAGGTGACAGAAATCAACGCCGACGTGGCAGACATGGTGGGCGAAATAACCAATATGATATGCGGCAATGCAAAACGCGAACTCGGCGAACGCGGTTACGAATTTGCTATGGCCACTCCTGTCGTGGTGTCTGGGCATCGACACAGTATCAGTCACCAAGTCGACGGCCCCAAAATCATTCTTCCATTTAACAGTGACACTGGACTGGCACACTTGGAAATATGCTTTGACAAATAGCGTTTGGTATTCAGACACGCTTGTTCTGCCCGCTTACTCCCGAGGTTTTCACCTCATTACGCAGAAAGTAGAGCAAGCATTACCGCAAATTAAAACCGTTGAAGTGGGCCTGCTACATTTATTGTTACAACACACCAGTGCGAGCTTAACGATCAATGAAAACGCAGACCCCTCGGTGCGACACGATTTAGAAGCCTTTTTTAATCATTCTGTCGCAGAAGACTCACCGTATTTTACTCACACCTACGAAGGCCCAGATGATATGCCAGCGCATATCAAATCGAGTATACTAGGTTGCCAGCTGACCATTCCAGTTCAACAGGGCCGCTTAGCTCTGGGAACATGGCAAGGTATTATGCTGGCAGAACATCGCGACCATGGTGGACGAAGAAGAATACTCGCAACCCTTCAGGGCGTAACGGGATAAAGCCTAAATTTTCTTCAGCATTCAAGCTGGCACACTTGGTGCATTGTTATATATCAACTCTCCCTAGGCACCGAAAGTGCTGATACAAGTATTTTATTCAACACAGGATTGTATTGACATGAAAAATTTACTCCCTCTCGTTATTGCTACCACTGCATTAGGTAGCTTATCTGTTTCTGCCCAAGAGCGTGACACCTCTAAAGATTGGGTTGCAGGCTATGGCTTGTATTACGATGTTGATGGAGACAAACCCGCACCGACAGGTGGCCTCGACGATGGCTTCGGACTGGGCATAGAAGGCGGGTTTCGATTTACTTCTAACTGGGCTGCACGCCTTGAATATACTTACCTAAACCTCGATGCCAATGCCGCTGGCATTGATGACAGTGGCCACATGTTCGGCCTTGATGCGTTGTACTTTTTAGACAACACCAGCCTGTATTTGTTTGGTGGTTTGCGTCACGAAAGCTTAGACGACACTTATCGCATGGCAGCTATCGGTGCAGGTAAACACTGGGACCTAAACGACAAATGGAAGCTAGTAACCGAAGCGGGTTACATGTATGACTTTGGTCAAAGTTACAGCGACTATACCTTTAAACTAGGGCTTGCCTATTACTACGGTAGTACACCCACTAGCCAACCAAAACCTATGCCAGTGGCGCCAATTGGCGACAGTGATGGTGACGGTGTCAACGATAACCTAGATCGCTGCCCGGCAACACCAGCTGGTACACGTGTTGATAGCCAAGGTTGTAACATCGACAAAGACGGCGACGGCGTTATTAACGCCAATGACCAATGCCCTAACACGCCTAAAGGCACAGAAGTGAATAACGTGGGTTGTGCCATCATTGGTGACAGTGACCAGGATGGTGTTGCTGATAACCTTGATGCATGCCCAGAAACACCGCTAGGTGATGAAGTACACGCAGACGGTTGTACTGTGTTTAAAGAAAAAGAAGTAACACAGTCTCTACGTATTCTGTTCGATAATAACAGTACAGTAGTTAAAAACCCTGACTCAACAGAGTTAGAAGAGTTTGCCAACTTTATGAAGCGTTACGGTAAAACCAATGCGGTGATTGAAGGTCACACCTCTGCACCTGGTAAAGCCACGTACAACATGGATCTATCAAAGCGTCGCGCTGAAGCTGTGGTGGAAGTACTTGTGAAGCACTATGGCATTGATGCAGAACGTCTTGCAGCTGTAGGTTTTGGTGAGTCACGCTTGCTTGATAGCAGCAATACTGCCGAAGCACACAAAGTTAACCGTCGTATCGAAGTCACTGTATCTGAAACTGTTGAAGTACCAGTACGCGACTAATCATCTACTGTAACGAAAAGAGCAGGCTTAGCCTGCTCTTTTTTTGTCTGAAATCGGAGAAAATAAAAAAGACTAGTACTCGTCGGGTAATTCTGGCCCGGCGTAGTTGTCAAACCGAGAAAATTGACCTTGGAAGGTCAACCTGCTCGTACCGATTGGGCCGTTACGCTGCTTACCGATAATAATCTCTGCCACGCCTTTGTATTCACTGTTCTCGTGATACACCTCATCACGATAAATAAACATGATTAAGTCGGCATCCTGCTCGATTGAACCAGATTCACGCAAGTCAGAGTTAACTGGGCGTTTGTCAGCTCGTTGCTCCAAACTACGGTTTAGCTGAGACAGAGCCACCACAGGCACGTTAAGTTCTTTTGCCAAGGCTTTTAATGAGCGAGAAATTTCCGCAATTTCTAGTGTACGGTTGTCGGACAAAGACGGCACGCGCATCAACTGAAGATAATCCACCATGATTAAACTAATGCCTCCACGCTCTCTGGCAAGTTTACGTGCGCGGCTTCGCACGTCCATTGGCGTTAGTCCTGAGGAATCATCAATAAATAAGTTATCTTTGTCTTTTAGCATCGCCATGGTGTTGGAAATACGCGCCCAATCTTGATCGTCGAGTTGTGCGGTACGTATTTTTGTTTGGTCCACGCGGCTTAGAGATGCAAGCATACGCATCATGATTTGTTCCGACGGCATTTCCAAGCTGAATACTAAGACTGGCTTTTCTTCATCCAACATCGCGTTTTCACAAAGATTCATCGCGAAAGTTGTTTTACCCATAGACGGACGTGCAGCCACAATGATCAAATCGGATGGTTGAAGACCACTGGTTTTTTTATTCAAGTCGGTGAAGCCCGTCGTTACACCCGTGACTTCTTTATTCGATTTGACCAAGGCTTCTAAGCGGTCGATGGTTTTGCCCAAGACATTTTCTACAGCTTGTGGGCCTTCACTTTCGCCTGTGCGTCGCTCGGCGATCTCGAAGACTTTACTTTCGGCCATATCGAGAATGTCGGCACTGTCTCGGCCTTCTGGGTTATACCCTACCTCGGCGATTTCATGGGCAACGCCTATCAGTTCACGCGTGATCGCCCGCTCGCTAATAATTTTGGCGTAAGCAACCACGTTCGCTGAACTTGGGGTATTTTTGGCAAGTTCCCCCAAATAAGCAAAGCCACCAGCGTCATCGAGTTCGTCGTGTCGCTCTAATTCTTCTGATACCGTGATCAGGTCAACCGGCAAGTTTTGCGCAAGCAAGCGCAGTATCGCACGAAAGATAATTTGGTGAGAGCGGTTGTAAAAGTCGGTTTCGGTAACTTGCTCTGCCACCTTATCCCAACTCTCGGGATCAATGAGCATACTGCCGAGTACAGACTGTTCCGCCTCAATACTGTGGGGGGGAACCTTCAACTTTTCGACTTTATTTTCATTTTGTGGCGTAGACACGACCTTTTACTACCTGATGTGAGATAACAAAACAGAGGCGTATTATGCCTGTAAATTCTCGATAAAACATCCCGCTTCACACTCTGCCGCTGCCAATATTCTACTTTAGTGTAAATCCATGTATAATCGCGCGCTCAAGATGCCAGCACGGATGCATTGTCTAATTATAATAATATTACTGTAGTGATTTATGCGAAGCGTATTCTTAGCTTTAATTCTTTTGTCAGCTTCTTTAACTGCCCTAGCGCAAGTTTCCATCCCCAACTACGAACAAGAACGAGAGCGCATTTTGTCACTGGCCGTCATCGACCGGCTCGACGCGTTAACGGCGTCGTCAGTGTTCGACGTTTCCACGCCTATCGGCAAGTATTTTTACAACTCTTTGTATATCAATACGCATCTAGCAGAAAACTACTACACCTTAACGTCGGCAGAACGCGAACTCTTACAACGAGATTACCCCGAGTATTTCTACGAGGGCGAAGTACTTCGTTCGTTTGTAGAAGATGAAAGTGCGGCGTTTTATGACAACATTGATGCAATAATCCAGCGGGCAGAAAGCAAGCATTGGCCAAGAATAAAACGCTGGGCAACGTCAATGAAAGTAGAACGCTTACTTGATGACGGCTTTAACTACTCTGCCATTATTGCCATTAAAAACATTGTCGATACCGCGCCAGACATGACCCATGTTGCGACGCTATACGACTATGCGCTGGTTGTGATGTACCACGATCTGGCGGCAGCATACTATCAATTGGGTGATTTTCCCATGTCGATGGCCTATTGCGAAAAATATGGCAATTACATGCAGGACGACATTTTTACGCAACTAGACAGTCAATTTTGTATCGCCAGAGCGAAAGTAAAGCTTCATGATTTGCAGAGCGCGCTCGATATTACCTACCCCATTCTGCAAGCGTCACGCAAGGCCGGTATTTACTATATTGCTATCGGTGCCTATGCGCTTTTATCTACCGCCAACCGTGAATTAGGCCACATAAATCAAGCGGAAGTCCTCGCTAAAGACGGGTTGGCCTATATTACTCAGCAAGGTCTCGAAGCCGACAGCAACCGCTTTCACCTCTATTACGCGCTGGCACAAATTGCCATCCAACGCAAAGATGAGGCAGCGGTAGAGAGATACTTAAGCAATATGCAGGCAGAATTAACCGACCTTCCACCTAGAGCTAAGAATCTGCAACGCTTCCAACGTGCAAAGGCAGAACACGCCCTATTGCAGCATCAATACAAAGAAGCAGCCCACATCTATAAAACGCTGTTCGACAACACGCTAACGTTATCTTCATACCAATACCGTCCAGAAGACTTTGACGATATAAGTGCAATGCTGGACAACCAGCAGATGCGTTTTTTAAAACAACGAGCAAGCCTTGAGCACGCCAAGTCACAATACATGACAACCTTAGCCATTATCACCTCAGTACTGTGCGCTTTGGTGTTGCTGTTGTTATGGCGTATTCTTCATCAGAAAAAACAACTTGAACAATTTTCTCAACTGGACCAATTAACGGGGATCCATAATCGCTGGCATGCCGAGCGACTATTAGCTCAGAGCATCAAGCAAGCAGACAAAACGCACAGCCCACTGTGTATCGCACTATTAGATATTGATCATTTTAGGCTCATTAACGACGAGTATGGGCATGAAGTGGGTGATGCGGCATTAAAGTACTTCACCAAAACAATAAAGTACCAACTAGAAGACGATGATATTTTTGCCCGTCACGGTGGTGAAGAGTTTCTATTGGTATTGAAAAATACGTCATTGCGCCATGGAGAAAGTCGCATAGATGCCATGCGAAACGTGCTTGTTCGGCAAAATATTCCTGGCTTATCGAGCGCCGCGCTACTGCGTTTTTCCTGTGGTTTACTCGAGGTACGCAGCAAAATGCCCGTATCAGCCATTGTATCTCAATGTGATGCTTTACTGTATGAAGCCAAACGAAACGGGCGCAATCAAACGAAAAGCAGTGAGTGTAAAGACGCCGGCTAGCATTGCCGGCTAATCCATCTCGATTATTTGATCTTTACCACTGTGTTTAGCGCGATATAAGCGGGTATCCGCTATTTCTATGAGCTTTTCAAGGTTGGGCGCATCATCCGCGCAAACGCCTATACTGCACGTTAGTGACAGCCTGTGCTCAGTAAACTCTTGTTCGCGCACCACATTCATAAATTTAGCTAAGTCTGCGACCGCGTCTTCGTAGTTGCGGTGTGATATTACGGTAAATTCTTCTCCGCCGTATCGCGCTACTAAATCTTGGCTACAATGTAGCTTCAACAAACCCGCAAACTCTTCTAACAGTTGGTCACCGGTTTTGTGCCCATAGTTATCGTTAATCGGCTTAAAGTTGTCAATATCTAACATAGCGACCGTAACGCCACCTTGTTCACCAACTTGCTTAACCAATGACACGCCATAATCAAACAAATAACGACGGTTATAGGTTTTAGTGAGAGGGTCTAAGTTGGCTGAATCTCGGATAGTGGCTAGCATTTCCTGAGATTCTAGATTGTGCAACACGCGACAGAAAAACTCTTCGTGATAAAAGGGCTTGCTCAAGAAATCGTTCGCGCCACTCTTAATGAACTTAGCCGACAACATGCTGTTACCTTTCGCTGACAAGCCAATAAAGACTAAATCTTGTAGCCGTCGGTCTTGGCGGATTTTCTTAACGAGTGCAAAGCCATCCATGTTGGGCATCATGTAATCCGATATCACCAGTTTGATATCGCGATGTTTTTCAAGAGCTTCTAACGCTTCAACTCCATCGTTAACCGACATCACCTGAAAGCGAAATTTTTGCAAAAACCCACATAAAAAATTCTGGCTAGTTAAAGAGTCATCAACCACCAACACCTTAGTTGTAAGGTTTTTCCGCAGTCTGTCGATGAGTTTAACCACTTGCATGTATGAATATCGGGATTCTTTGGTAATGTAATCCAATACCCCTTTATCCAGTAACATGTGTCTGAGATGCTCATCAAAATTCCCCGTGAGAACCACTGTTGGTATTTCATGAGCCAGCATAACTTCTACAATTTCCCCGTTGGGGGCATCGGGTAAGTTAAGGTCGACAATCGCTGCTAGATATTCTTCGCCACTGGCTAACTGTTTGGCGGCACTGGCCAAATCTTCGCAAAGTACACTTTGAAAATAAGGGTTATCTTCAATCAGTTTGTACAGGATTTTGCGAACAATGGGGCTATCTTCAGTGACCAGAACCTTAAACATCTTAACTACTCTCTTGACGTATTAGAGCCAGAATAACCAATAAGCAACCAAAAAGCGCTAGTTAATCGACAAATTTATACTGATGTCTAAAGAATGGCGCACTCTCAAAGAGAAACATAAAAATACAATTAGCGTAAAGTCTATATTTCTCCGTTCGCACACGCCTCACGCCAGAGGCTGTCTGCGGTTCCGCGCCATTAACCACAATTTAAATACGGTTATTGACGCTTGTATTGTGAAGGACAATAACCTCGGCTAATCGCAGGAGAACGCAGTTTTCCATGCTTTGTTTTCCTGCCGCTCACCCGCTTTCGCCACATCCTAAATGAAGACGATTTGAGGGTTTTTCGCATTAATTTAATCACGTGTTTTTCGTCTAACTGATACAGCTTTTCTATCGCCTCAAACGGCGTTCTGTCCTCCCAAGCCATCTCAATGATGCGGGAGATATCTTCTTCGGTATAGAGTTGCACGGTACTACCTCATTGTGTTTGTAAGGTAGTACGTATAGAGCGGAGAATAGGATGTGTAAAAGTTTACTTTATAACAACTAACGACTTGGACAATACTGTTCGATAAAGGCTTGGTGATCAGGCAACTGAGCTAACAGAGACGCATTTTGCTGACGGAGGGCTTGAAGTTGCTGTTTGAGCACGTCGCCGCCTTGGATTCGAGCCGCGTGGTGATTTTGTTCTGGCATTAGTCCTTGCCCCATCATCACTTGTACCCATGAGTCAACGCGGAACAAACCCACGTCGTCTGGTGAGGCATAGCCATTTTGCTTGAAAATTTGCATCCGCTGTTGCAACGAGCTGGGAATATCCATACTGCGATAATGGTCCCAAAACGGACTGTCATTACGCGCAGTCAGATGATAGTGAAGAATAATAAAATCGCGGATCGCCTCTAATTCTTTAGATGTTTCCTTATTAAATTGTGCCGCTTGGTATTCACATTGCGCAGAGAAAGGAAATAGCTTCATCAATCGGAAAATCGCCGTTGTCACCAAGTGGATACTCGTCGATTCCAACGGCTCTAAAAAGCCACTCGACAAGCCAATAGCAATACAGTTTTTACTCCATGCCTGAGTTCGACGCCCGGTCTTAAACCGCAGTTTTCGAACTTCTGTTAGGCATTCGCCTTCGAGGTTTTGACGCAAGGTGTGTTCGGCTTCATCGTCACTCAAAAACTGCTGGCTATAAACAATGCCGTTGCCAGTGCGATGTTGTAGTGGAATACGCCACTGCCATCCGGCTTTGTGGGCAATGGCTCTCGTGTATGGTTTAGGCGGCTCAACAGATTCAGTTTGTAGTGCTAGCGCGCTGTCGGCCGCCAGCCAGTGGCTCCAATCTTCGTATTCAACCCCCAAACACTCACCGATGAGCAAAGCTCTGAAACCGGTACAATCAATAAACACATCGCCTTCAACACGCTTACCTGAATCAAGGCACAACGTGGTGATAAAACCATTTTCCGGATCTGTCTCTACTTTCGCGATTTTACCTTCAGTACGAGTAACACCAGCACGCTCACTTTTTTCTCGCAGATATTTCGCATAGGCAGTGGCATCTAAATGAAAGGCGTAATTAATGGGGCGCTTTCCCACTTGGGTAGCAAACTTGCCGGCCTTAGCAGCCATTAATTCCAAACAATAGTCGTCTAAACTGGTCTCGACACCTTGAGACTTTACCTGCATCCAAAACTCATGAAACTCGGCCATCCACGAGCGCTGACCAATTTCACCAAAAGAGTGAATATAACTGTCGTTTTCCTTGCCCCAATTCTCGAACGCGATGCCTAGCTTGAACGTAGCATGGGTTGCCGACATAAATTCGCGCTCATCAATCCCCATTAACTGATGAAAAGAGCGCATAGTGGGGATGGTTGCCTCACCCACACCTACGGTACCAATTTGTTCAGACTCAACCAATTCTATGTCTAGCACACCGCCCAAGCGGGTGACTAAACTATAAGCCGTGAGCCAACCAGACGTGCCGCCACCTGCTACCACGACTTTCGTTTTCTTGTTATTCATCTGATTCATGAGGTATTACCGATTCAAGTTTTTAAGTAGCATTGCTCGCATCATTCGCCCTTGATTTTCGTCCATCGGAGCTAAAGCACCTTGGCAGGCCTCGGGTAAATGCGCGGTCACCTTGTCTGATTCGCCAAACACGTAGTAGTCAAACAGTGCTCGCCATGCTTGCTTTTCGCTGTCGGGCTTATCACGCACACTCATCATGCCATGCAATAACGCATCCATTGCACTGCCCATGTAAGCGGGCGCTGTCATCCACCAAAAGTTAACCATTACGTTGAAACGGTCATAGCTTTGCACTTCATGCCACCACATACTGGGGTAATACAAACCATCCCCCGGTGCCAGCTCAGCCACTTGAGCATGCTTGAACGCTTCCTCTAACCGTGGATACTTTTCAAAATCTGGATTGTTCAGATCAGCCATAGTGACCACTTGGCCACCGGGTGTTGGGCTTAAAGGCCCGGGATACAGGTTAGCGATTTGGTCTGGTGGAAACAGCAAAAAACGACGCTTACCCAACACACAACACGCAAGGTTTTTGGGCTGGTCAAAGTGCGCGGCCGCAATAGATTCTGTGCCCAACCAGATTTTGGCCATCGGCCGATTTTGATGAAATTCTGGGTGGTCAAAGTGCAGAGTATGACTGTTAACCAAGGAGGGAAAACCATCATCTAAACGCAACGAATTAATATAGAGATAATCGTGGGAGGGTTTATCTAATTGCGCTCGAATAGCGGCAAACACATCAGGTATCGTTGAACGTTCACTGACGAAATTAAATCCATTACAAGCATCGTTATACCCGAATCGCGCTTTAATTTCCGGCGCACCTTTATAGACGAGCATTGGTTTGCCACTGTAAGCTTGTTCTAGGGCTGTCATCACCACTAACGCGTTATTTTGCCCTTGCTCGACCATCGGCCATGTTTTTACCAGCCCTTTCAAAATAACGGGCTTGTCTGCTTCAAACAGCTTATCAAAGGGGATGTTCTCTGGCGTGACCCCTTCTAATACTTGTACCGGTTGAAATGTTTCGCTCACAATAGCTCGCCTTTATTTATAATCCTTGCAAAGAAACGCTTTTCAGATCGATAAGGCGCTGAAAGTTCGCCAGCGACGACACCGAAAAATATAGCAAACCCAACACGCCGTATTGATTCAGTTGGGCTAATTGTTCACCACTCAAATTAGCGAGTTTTTCTTGGCTAACAGTTAAATACTGATTAAAGCTAATTTGCATGTCGTCATTCAATTTAATTTGAATAGAGACAGGCTCAAGCAAAGACATAGATTCCATCAGTGTAAATAAAGTATTGTCGTATTGTGCGCCCACTTGTATCGATTGCAGGGCTTTTTTCACACCAGATAAATACGGCGCATCTCCGCCAAAAGGCAAAAACACGGGTTGCCCTTCTGTTGTACTCACACGAGTATCTTGCATATCAACACAAATCACCGCTTCCGGCTGGTCGCTCCCTTCGTGTTGGTGATAGGTCAAACTAAACGGCCCTTTAGCGAGCAATGCGGGCACATAGCGGCTAGTCCAACCCTGTTCATCAAGAAATAAGTTTTCGTCTTTGTCTAACCCCAAAATGGCATGAGTTTGTAACTGATTAGAAGCGGGGTCACGATAGAACAATATCGGGAATTCTTTGTGTAAATCTGCGATTTCATTCACGTGAATTAAACAGCGATTAACACGGTCAGGAGTGCCTGCTACAGGCTGGGTAATGACGCAGAGATCTTTGTGCTCCACGTTATTCAATGCAGTTGGCGTGGTCATAAAGAGAACCTACTGGTTGTATTGAATGGCAACGATAATTTCTATCCGTCTAAGGGGCTATACCATGCAACGTAGTGAAAAAATAATCAATGATAGAAACTACGGCGAAAGAAAAAAATGCCTTATTGGAAACACACAAAACAATAAGGCATACAACTCAACAGCAAACCCTTCTTTACACGCCTAAGCGCATAAAGAAGGGAAGGTCACTAGAAAGTATAGCGACCACTCAACACAAAACGTCGGTCCAGTTCTTGAACGAAGAATACGTTGTTGTAGCTACGACCGTATTGACGCTGGCCTTCTTCAAGCAGGTTGATAACGTCAAGACTCATCGTAAAGTCTTCAGAGAAATCGTAGCTCACGTTGATATCGATTTGTTCATACTCATCGATAAATAGTGGGTTACGTACTGAAGATACAGAACGGTTAACTTCTGACAGGAACTTATCACGCCAGTTATAAGCGATACGCGTTGATAGCCCTTCTTTTTCGTAGATAAGTACAATGTTGGCACTGTCACTCAACCCTTCGAGTGCGAACTGGTCTAGCGCTGGATCAGCGCCCACGTCGTAACCAATGTCACCGTCTACGATTGTGAAGTTCGCTTGATAACCGAAACCGGTATCGCCAAAGAAGTGCTGCCATGCAAACTCATAACCAGAGATACGTGCACTTTGGTTGTTCACTGGCTGCGTCACTTCGAACATCAACTCAGGATCACCGGCTCCAGGTGCCACATCGTAGTTTGCAAATACGCTGTCAGCGAATGCCTGACCCTCTTCAAAATCGTCTGCACCATTCGGGAATGCTGCTGGGTTCGACAATAAAGCAGTCATAGTAAAGAAGTTACGTTCGGTTACCTCAATACCTCGTGCTTCCAAGGCCGCAATGGCATCTCCCGATGTTGTACCAGAAGCTCCAGAGGTCGCATCCAACAAACCAAATAGGTTTTCAGAAACTTGCTGAGTACCAACAAAGTTATCTACGTCTTTGCGATAATAACCAATCGACACCATGCTGGCGTCACCGTAGTAGTACTCAAGTGACAAGTCGAAGTTATTTGACTCTAGTGGATCAAGTTGAGCGTTACCACGACCACCAGAACCTACACCGCCTAGGTATGTTGGTCGGTTAGGTACACCGATACTGGTAGCGGTATACATCAAATTGTACGCTGGGCGTGCCAAAGTCATGCTGTATGACGCACGCGCTTTCAAATCATCGGTGAGGTTAATCGAGAAGTCGATATTTGGTAAGAAAGACTCATACGAATGTTTCTGTGAGAGTGAGTCTGTTCCAGTGCCTAATTGCACTCGGAAGTCGTTATCCGATACCCAATCAATACGCTCAGGAATGGTTTGAATAGAGATAGACTCAACGTCTGTTTTTTCATAGCGGGCACCCACGACAAGGTTCGCTTCCATTCCGCCAATTTCTCCGTCCATTGTCGCCATGGCGTACAATGACAAGATGTCTTCTTTTACCGTATTGTTGGCGCTACTGACCGCTGGTAAATCACCCGGTGTATAGCCATACATAGGGGCCACAGCATCAAGTAAGTCTCGCGCGTTACCACGGAATGACACACTACCAAGCGCAATAGTGCTAGAACCAGCTGGTACTGCAATTGAATCAGCGCCGTCTACACCACTCATATCGTGATCTTCAAATGCACATGCCGTACATGTGACATCTAACAGGCCTTCTGGAATATTGCCAACATCCGCAACGCCCCACCCACCAAGCTGTGCCTCGGTTTCATAACGAGTTTGCTGCATTTCGGTAGACAAGTAACCAACACCAAAGTCGATTTGTACGTCTGCGTCTTTGTGCCAAGTACCGTCAAAACGGAACTGACTCACATCCGATTCTTGGTCAGATTCAAACGCTCTTGTCACCTGAGGGCCTACGTCGGGCAAATCAAAAATGCCGTTGTCATTCCCTTTTATTGAGTCATCAACCACAATACTTGCTTGCGGAAGCGACTTGGAAAAATCAACAGTTTGCCAACCCGCAGTAGCACCAGCAACGTTAAAGCGAATCACGTTTTTACCATACGGGCCATTACCGCCACTAGACGCTGTCGACGTTGATGCGTCAAAGCGTAAGTTTAAATCTTCCGTAGCCCACCAATCTGCGTTAACACCGAAAGATTTAAGCTCATCTTTGGCTGCCATAAGTAAGTTTTGGAAGAAGAAATCTTTACCGCCGTCGATGTCTTCAGTAGAGCGAATAGGTGTAGCAACAACTGGGTTACCATCAAACTCCATGTCGGTAAACTGGCGCGCAAACCAAATACCGTCAACGACCGACATAGACTCAATTTCATTGCTTGCGTAGGTGGCATCAGCCGTAAGCGTTAACGAGTCTGAAGGTGCGTATTGTACCGTCAACATACCATTGATACGTTTGCGGTTGTCTTCGTTCACACCAATACCTAAGTTAGAAGGCATTGCGACAAGTTGGCCTTGTTCAGGCGCATTGGTTACGTTAGCACCGCTCACTAATCCAAACGTGCTTGGAGAGTTTACGTCCCAATTGTACAACTGGTAGTTTTCTACGCTCATATGGCGGCTGCCAGAATCACGCTCTTGATATGAACCAAAAACAGCTACACCAAACTTGCTGTCTTCACTCACCCAATTGGCCACACCACTTAGTTCAGGTGTAACACCAGAACCACTTTCATCACGCATGGCCTTAGCGCCAATTGAGGCTTTGTTTTTACCTTGAGAAAGGGGTTTTAGAGTGTTGATATTGATAGTCGCACCAATACCGCCCGAAGGAACGGCAGCGCGACCTGTTTTATAGACTTCGATGCCGCTCACGCCCTCTGACGCTAGATTTGAAAAATCAAAAGAGCGAGTGGTACCAGATGCACCTTGATCTAACGGGTTACCCGTAATCGATGCCACATTCGCGGCAGGCATTTGACGGCCGTTTAGCGTGATCAAGTTAAAGTTTCCGCCAAAGCCACGAACCGTGACTTCTGAACCTTCACCGTTTACGCGGTTTATCGACACCCCCGTAATACGCTGCAATGATTCAGCAAGGTTGGTGTCTGGGAATTTACCCATGTCTTCCGCTGAAATAGCGTCGACAACACCCGATGACTGGCGCTTCACATTCATAGATTGAGACAAACTACCGCGTACACCACGTACCTCAATCTTCTCAACGGTGGCTTCTTGCGCTAAAGCATGCGATGCCATTACGGCACAAAATGCTCCTGATACAGCTGCTGACAACTTAGTCTTTTTAAACATAGTTATGTTCCAAGTGAGATTAATCGTTTAAATGTATCTTCTATGGCTTGAAGGCGATGATTGATTGCACCAAGACATCTACTTTGTACCGTGTCTTTAACCCGCCTTATGAAACCGGTTACATCTAATTTTCACGTTTGTTGCGGTAAATCTATTTACACAAATATACAACGTTAATTAAATGTAACAATACAGTTATAGATCATCGTCAGACCATAATGCAAGTACTTTGTTAACCGTCTTAACAAAGTTAGCCAAATTCATTCTTTAGTCTATTATACGTAAGAATTAACTTTATCTTTACAAAACAATACACATAGCGATCCCGTGGCAATCGCCTATAATCCGCACTTATAGCACGTATAATGTAATCGATATCATTGATTTAAGATGATGCTGTTTTGATGGGGTATTCTTAACAGTGATGATAGCTCCCCCAGCATGGACGAATTTTTTAAATCGATTAGTAAAAATCGACGTTGCTAATCGATAGTAGAATGCGGTAATAAAGAGGCTTGCACCCGTTTGTATGATAAATTGTATTTAGCAATGTTCGGTAAAAATAATGAGTACAGTGGCACAAAGTTCTACGCGTTTCACCCATTTAGCAGCAGCAACTGACCGGCACTTTTTTCGCTGTTTACGAGAAAACGGCCCAATGACCCGAGCCGCCATTGCTCAAGTTACCGGTATTTCTAAGCCCACTATATCAGGCGCAGCACAGCGTCTCGTTGCCCAAGCGCTCGTTATTGAAACCAAGAGAAAGAGTAAAAACACCCAAGGTCGAGCCGGCGTTATTTATGAACTCAATGCTGAGGCTGGCTGTGTCTTGGGTGTAGCGTTGAACAGCGAATTTATTGAAGTGCGGGTACTCGATTTATCTAAAAAAGTTACTTTTGAGTCATCACACGTATATGACGCAAATTGCACTGTGGAATACTTTGAACAAACGCTGCATCGTATTGTTTCTGAAGTATTAGCGAGTATCACGACACCACTACTCGCAGTAGGGGTGTCGATTGCAGACCCTGTCAACGTCACAACGGGGCAAGTTATCGCATTGCCACGCTCACCCTTTCCCATCGCACACCATATCGATTTCCCGCGGTTGTTCTTTGGCTTGGTAGATTGCCCTGTAACCATAGACAACGATGTAAACTGGGCCACACTGGCAGAAAGAGCTGAAACCAAGCTCAACCATCCTGATAACTTTATCTATGTGTATCTGGGCAAAGGGATTGGCGCTGGTGTGGTAGTAGACGACCGTTTGGTTCGCGGTGGCCATGGCTTGGCCGGAGAAATTGGCTATATCAAAGTCAACGAACACGCCAATTTACAAGACTTCGTACTTGAGCACAGATTAAAGCAAACTCTGATGAATGGCGCACCGCTAGACGCACACCCCGCGGTCAACCGTATTGCCGATATCATTGCTGCTGCGGCTACTTTTATCAACCCCTCTACCATTATATTAGGCGGGCCACTATGTAGTTACCCCGCTTTGGTCGATACGCTAAGGCAACGTATCGCCGACGACCTTTTTACCCCGACTGAAATTGTAGCCAGCGCTTTACCGGAAAGCGCTCCTCTTTCAGGTGCTTGCCTTGGCGCGTATGAGCTAGCACTGACCCAATTGGGAATGTTAGACCCCTTAGCTGACATTGCCCAAACGGGTTTCGTCAGCCAAAAAGATAACAGCAGGGGCTAACCTGCTGTTATCTAAGTATAGCGTTAAGTTTATTCCGCGCGGTTAACACTCACTTTGCCGCTTACTGTTGATATTTCTACTTTTGCGGCCCCTTCTCCATAGGCAAACTCCAACCAACGACGAGGGCCGTATTTCGCCTTTTTCATGGTCTCACCCGACAAATTGTTAGTTATTTTACCGCCGGCATGTGCCTCAATGTCAAACCGTGCAGAGAGTGGATCTCGGAAATACAAATCGATACTTCCCCCAACCGAATCTGCGCGAATATCGCCACCGCTTAGTAACTGCATGGTGGCATCAACTCGACCATTTACGGTATTAACATCGAGCTCTCGAATTTTATCAAGCATCAATTTAATGCGGCCATTAACGGTTTCAGTTCTCACTTCCTCGCTATTGGTCGTCACGTTGATGTTACCGTTGACCGACTCTATTGCCAGTTCGCGAGAGTCTTCATGGTCGCCAGAAATGTCACCATTCACTGTTTCAATGCGCAGATCACCAGTTTGCTTACTAAACCGAATATCACCATTAACAGACTCCAGTCGGGTACGACCACTTATGTTATTCAAGTCGATATCGCCGTTGATCATTTCTACCCCTAGCCCGCCGGAAATATCGCTAAAAGACGCACCAGCATTAACCGCATTGTAGGAAATCTTTGCGCCATGCGGCACGTGAACCACTAAGTTATCGCCAAAAGAGCCGTAGTTTTCTTCCCGCCAGTTATAGCGGTAAGGCTCTACTTCTACTTTAATGGTCACGTCTTTACCGTGTCGTTCAAAAATGAATTCTTCGGTTTTCTCGCCGAGTTCGCCTTCCACTTTAACCTGAGCTTTGTCCCAACCAATCACTTCAATTTTGCCGTTGATATGTTCAATTTCAATGTAACTGTTGGTGTCTACATCTAACGTGTCGTTGACCTTTTGGTTAGCCCACGCAGAGGCTGACGCAAACAAACCAACCGCGACACTCACGATTGAAATTGCACGAGGCCAAGTTCGATTATTTTCACTTAAAAATTGCATCATGGTTACCTTTTAAATTTGTTGCCACTTGGGCGCGTGCACTCGCTCAATCAGGTCAATTTGTTGTTGATATACGTTCTGTAACATACGAAATAACGCCGTATTGTTAGGGTCCTGTGCTAATGCCGCTTTAATCGCGTTAGCCGCATCATCCAATTCTTCGAGTTGTTGTTGCCAATTTTGGGTCAATGCTGGTTGATCAGCGTAGCTCACAAGCAAAGCCTGCTTTTGTGCTTGATGCTGATCACTCAATGCTGATATCAACTGCGTGGCATCTAACCTCGCCGTTTCGCTCTGTTGGCCCACGCCCTGATACTGGATACCAAACCAACTTAAACAAGCCACAATAGCGACGCTCGCGGCTAGAGCTGGCCAGCGCTGACTAAAGCGAGAGTTCGTTGTGTTGTCGTCGCTCTGGCGCTCAATGCCGATCGCAATGCCATTCCACAAATCGCGTTCTGGTTGCTGTTCTTTGGGGAGCGCGTCGATTTTTTGCTGCAAGGCTTTGTCAAAATTATTCACTGTCATCGCCCATCCATTCTTTCAATAGTTGTTTAGCCCGATGAAATTGGGCTTTACTTGAACCCACGGCCATTTCTAATAAGTCTGCTATATCTTCATGTCGGTAGCCTTCAATCGCGTGAAGGACAAAAACCATACGGGCGCGCTCGGGCAATCTCACAATATAGCTCTCTAAATCCACATCACCGCCACTTGCTTCAGCGATAGCTGAGTTGGCTTCGGTACTGTCTTCAATATTAAACATGCGCTGAAACCAGCCTTTCTGCTTACGCATATAAGACACAGTGACATTTGCAGCGACACTGTGTAGCCAGGTTGAAAACTTACTCTGCGCCGAATAATTACCAATTTTTCGCCATAACTGAATAAACACCTCTTGGGTTGCATCTTCAGCCAAGCTCTTGTCTCCGGTAAGGCGATAGCAAAGCGCATAAACCCGTCCAACATGCTCGTGATACAAAGCTTGAAACGAGGTTTTACACCCTTTCTGCGCTTTGTTTATCAGCGTTTGCTGTTGAACTTGGTTAAATGCACTTTGAGCATCCACCACATTTCCCGTTGCGCTTGTCATCTAGTTCCTTGTTGAAATAGGTACTTGGTAAAGAAAGCCAATGCTAACACTGTGGTACCTCTTTACTCATTTATCGTTTTTGTATTGAGTTAGTCGTAGCCTAAGGGCTAAAGGTTTAAATGCCAAAAAACTTTTTACTGCTATTTTTTCAATGTTATGGTGTGGCAATCGAGTTTATTTAAGGAACACGTCGTGAAAGTTACTGCTTTGTATGCTGGTAAACCTCAACCTTTAGGGCCGAGAGGCAACCCCTCAAGTATTGTGAAACAACCAATATCTGCACTCTCTGTGAATGTTGACGGCACAGACGAAGACCAGCAAGCCAATCTAAAGCTTCACGGAGGCCCTGAAAAGGTTTTGCATCAATTTAGTCTATCGAGCTATACCACAATACTCGACACCTATCCTGAGCTCGCTGAACAAGCGATAGCGGGTAGTATAGGTGAAAACATCACTGTGCCTGATATGACCGACGAAAATGTGATGATTGGAGACGTGTACCGCTTTGGAGAAGTCGTTTTACAAGTGAGTGCGCCCAGAGCGCCCTGCGTGAAAATATCTCAGCGATTTGATACCAAAAATTTAGACCGCCTTCTCGGCAATGAAGGACATACCGGTTGGTATTACCGCGTGTTAGAAACAGGTAAGATCAAGGTTGATGATGAAGTAACTTTGGTGTCTCGCCCAGAAAAGAGTGTATCGGTACATCATTTAATGCGAGCAGTGTACAACGCAGATTATTTTGCCGATGCCGCTGAATATATTGAGCTTGCGCCACTTGACGACGAATGGCGAGAAAAGTGTGTACGTGCAACGAAACGCGCCAACAAGTCATAACAACTCAAACGTCAGGCACAAAAAAACCGCTGACAAGCAGCGGTTTTTTCTAAAACACAAATCAGTGCTTAGGCTTCTGCGATAATGATAACTTTGATAGTTGCCATTACGTCAGAGTGAAGCTGCAAGTCAACATCGAACTCACCAGTTTCACGAAGTGTACCAGTAGGTAGTTTCACTTCTGCTTTAGCAACTTCAACGCCAGCAGCTGTAACAGCAGCAGCGATGTCAGCAGTGCCAACAGAACCGAAAAGTTTACCTTCATCACCAGCAGATGCTGCGATAGTCACTTCACCAAGCTCAGCAACTTTATCAGCGCGTGCTTGTGCAGCAGCTAGTTGCTCAGCAATTTTCGCTTCCAACTCAGCGCGACGTTGTTCAAATTTCTCAACGTTAGCTTTAGTTGCTGGAACAGCTTTACCTTGTGGGAACAAGAAGTTACGAGCATAACCTGCTTTAACTGTAACCTGATCACCCAAACCGCCAAGGTTAGCGACTTTATCAAGTAGAATGATTTCCATCGTAGCTACCCCTTATATTACTTGTGTGAGTCAGTGTATGGAAGCAACGCAAGGAAACGTGCGCGCTTGATAGCACTAGACAGTTGACGCTGATATTTAGCGCTTGTGCCAGTAATACGGCTAGGTACGATTTTACCGCTCTCTGTAACGTAGTTTTTCAAAGTAGCGATATCTTTGTAATCAATCTCAGTTACACCATCAGCGGTGAAACGGCAGAACTTACGACGTCTGAAAAAACGAGCCATGATTACTCTCCTTTCTCTTCTGCAACGGTTTCAGTTTGCTTCTCTGCACGAGGAGCAGAGTCTTCACGACGCTCACGACGAGGCTCTTCTTTCATCATTGGAGAAGGCTCAGTCACTGCGTTTTTAGTACGCATAACAAGGTTACGTAGGATAACGTCGTTAAAACGGAAAGCAGTTTCAAGCTCTTCAACAGCTTCAGCAGTTGCTTCAGCGTTGATTAGCACGTAGTGTGCTTTGTGTAGTTTTTCAATTGGGTAAGCCAACTGACGACGACCCCAGTCTTCCAAGCGATGGATTTGACCACCTTCTTGCTTAAGGATCGTGGTATAACGCTCGATCATACCAGGAACTTGTTCACTCTGATCAGGGTGAACCATAAAAACGATTTCGTAATGACGCATGATTGCTCCTTACGGTTGTAGTCTCTCGCAGCACAGCCAAACTGCATGGAGACAAGGAACTTAGTTAGATAGCTGTAAGGGCGCGCATTATATAGATCAAATACTGCTCACACAAGCGATTACTTCGCACCGGTTTGAAAAACTTCAAAAGCCAGAGTCGAACGCCCCCACCAACAGCCCGACACCAAGGAGAGACACTAACGTAGCAAGTTTCACTTTGGCGCTAATTTTTACCCCTTCAACAGCGGCAATACCGAGAGACATAACAATACTCAAGGCAAACAGTGTTTGTACCACTGCGGCCTTTGTTTGTGAAAATGCCAGCATCTGTAGATAAAGTGCTGCAACAGTGCCTATCAAGGTAGCGAGAATAAGTAATGCCCACAGCGAGCCTGTTGAAGCGGGGAACAAATTGCGAGGACGAAGCAAGACAAGGGGCAATATAAGCCCTACGCCCCCCACTAAACGCACCGTACTGGCCAATTCCGCAGAAACCTGCGTAGAAGTTAATACATCTCGACTTATTACCGCACCAAGCGCTTGGCACAGGGCGGCAATAGCCGCGAAGCTATAGCCAGTTAAGGAAAAGTCAGCAGTGGATTTTTTCTGGCATTGAATAATCGCGTCCACTGCACCTATGGTCAGGGCCATACCTAACCATTGCTGCCAAGATAACCACTCTTGAATAAAAGCCCATGCGAGTAGCGCAGTGAAAAGGGGAGCGAGGGTTTCAGCCACAATCATGGTTTGGCTATCTCCCAGTCGCTTCAACGCTTGGAAAAAACAGGTATCTCCAATACCAATGCCGATAGCCCCACTGAGCAATAACAACAACAGGCCTTGCTGTGACAGGGTTGATAATTGCCCACTTTGCCCAGTAAGCAACACAAGGCCCCAGAGCGAAATAATAGCCAACACGCCTTTCCAGAATGTCATTGCTAACGGTGTGAAGACGCTGCCAACTTTTCGATATAAACGCGCGCCTACGGCCCAACACAAGGCCGTGATTAGCGCCGCTAATTCACCCGATAACGACATACTAAATTAAATGGTTTGAGTGTCTTCAGGAACCGAAATACACACTTGATTGCGTCCTTCGTGTTTGGCCTGATATAAATTGCGGTCAGCTTCGTCGAAGGCTTCTTGTAAGCCTTTTGAAGGGAGGACTTCAGCAACACCAAAGCTGCATGAAACTTCAATGTTTGCTTCTTCAAAACGCATGGTATCTATTGTCGTTCGCAGTGTTTCAGCAATATCGTGAGCTTGTTGAATCGCGGTATGAGGCAACAGCACCATAAACTCATCACCACCAAAACGGCCAAATACATCGCTTTCACGCAATCGCAACCGCACTAAACTCGCTACATCAAACAACACCATGTCTCCAATAGAGTGACCAAAAGTATCGTTTATGTGCTTGAACTTATCGATATCAAATAATACCAAAGACAAAGAATGACGATATCGTTGGGCGTGTTTTAAATGCTGCTCTGCTAACGCAAAAAAGTGGTCTCTGGAGTGTGCCATTGTCAATGAGTCGACATGGGCCTTTTCGTGCAGCAACTTATTGTCTGAAACCAAAGCAGGCACCGCCATCGCAAAGTAAGCCCCAAACGCAATAACGTTTATAGCAAACTGATAAATATAGGCGTGCTGCCCCATCCCAACAACGGCGACAACCGCAGCAATAAAAAAGCTAAAAACCGCTAAACTGATGGAGGTTCTGAAAGGCGTTTCAGTGTACACAATCCACATTTGGGGCAACATGAGGAAGAACACAAAAAACGCGATTTCGACAGAGTTGAAGTAATTGGCAAGCGCCATCACGCTCAACAAATACGCGCAGCTCACCCACACTTTAACGATAAAGGGTAGGCGATTGTTATTCAGTGGTTTAAACCGCAAAAATTGCAGTAAACCCACTTGAGGATACAAACGGTTAATAACCCCGACAAACAGCGGCGCAAGTACCAGAATGCCCGACATATCACCAATCCACCATGCCAGCCAAGTGTCGGTAAACGCCGCGTTTAGGTCGAGATGATAGATGAAATACGTTCCGATCAAGGCCATCAATAAGCTCGACAGCGCTACAACGATCAAAAAGCGCATGACCAGGTGATACAAATTATACGAGTTTACCTGCGAGATAGCGCCACGTATTAATGCCGCTCCGCCGCCATAGGCGAGGCTGTGGATGAGCGCGAAAAAACTTCCGGTAGTGAGTAACTCTTGGCTGGAGCGCAAGTCATTAAACAGCACGCTCTCCCAAAAGGTAGAGATGATACACGCGAGAAAAATAGCCGGTAGCGCACGCCAACGTAGAATCAAGTAAGCGGCGAAGGTTAAGCCCGCTGGCGGAAACCAAATGCTAGCATGCGGCGCATACTCCATGAGAATTGATAAACGCCACATCCCCAACCACGCGATGATGAGAAGAAGGTGTGCCATGCCGTTTTTTAGCGATGCGCTCGCAGACGAATAATTCATGAATACTTATATGTGATGAAAATCCGAACGACCCAATGGCTTAGGAACGCTCATTCTGTCTGTATTATAAGCACTTTTGGACTAAAAACGAGTAGCAATTTAGTTGATTGTCGCACGAAACTACCAATAGTCTCGTGCGTAACGGGGAGAGATTACAGTTCGCGCACCCAGATATTTCTGAAGCTAACGCGATTTGAATGGTCTTGTAATTGAATTGGCGCACAGCCATGCGCTTCATAACTCGGCGCACCAATCCACTCAGTTTTGCCCAGTACTTCGGTGTGGTTTTGCACTAGCACACCATTGTGCAATACCGTCACATAAGCAGGAGATACGAGCTTTTCACCATCAAAACGCGGCGCTTTGAAGATAATATCGTAGTACTGCCATTGCTCTGGCGCACGCATGGCATTGACCAAGGGGATCGTTTGTTTGTATACGGAACCCGCTTGACCGTTGCTGTAAGTGCGGTTTTGATAAGAGTCTAACACCTGAATTTCATAACGCTGTTGTAAAAACACGCCACTGTTGTTTTGTTGCTGACTACTCATGCCAGCTTCAGGTTGAGGCACTTTCCACTCGACGTGGAGTTGTACATCACAAAATGACGCCTTGGTTACGATATCACCGGCACCCGGTTTTACAGTCATCACACCGTCTTTTACGTCCCATTGAGCCTTGCCGCCTTTCAGACTTTCCCATTGCGTTAATGCATCGCCAGAAAAAAGTACGGTGGCATCGGAAGGAGGTGCATCAATCGGTGCGCTCACCACTTTAGGCTCTGGCTCCCACACTTCTGTTTTGGCCGCCTGTTGCTCAGGTGTCAATGCCGCATAAGCTTGAGCAGCAAGCAATGAACATAAGGCAACAGCGGTTGTTTTTACTTTCATATCAATTCTCATAGTCGTTAGCTTTTTAGCAAATCAAAAAACCGAAGGGCAACTTAGGTTGCCCAAGCACGATCGCCTTTTTTATACGGTAAATCGCCATCGTATTTGCCCGGAATTGCCACATAACGCAATACCTGTGTCGCCCCCACCTTAGAGGTAAAGAAACTAAACAAAGTAAGTTGTTTAATGAGCGTAAAATAATGAGGTAAGGGCGCATCGCTGCCGGGTTCGCGTAAACCTGGCTTAGTTGTACCGCTCATCCACACGCCTTTCTTGTGATTGTAAGCCATCGCTTCATCATTCAATGCACTGATCAATGTGTGCTTTTGGGTCTTATCTAGTAACAAGAAGGGTTTACCGAAGTCCTTTTGCGCTTTAGCGTCAACCGATTTCATACCATCTCTGAACAAGGCCTTTTCTTCTTCGGTGTAGCAATCTGTGATTAAGATAGCCATGGTTTTACCCACATTGGCATCTTTTGCCCCCGGCGTATTGGTTTTAGGCATAATCACTTCACCCACTTCATTCAAAAAGCCAATATCCTCCGGTGAAAAACCGGCATTGGCTGGCAAAGTGGCCGAACGAGGTTTGTCCCACGCCATAGCGTTACTGCCAACAAAAGCACACCCAGTGGCTGCGCCTATCATTTTGAGTATGTCGCGTCGTTCCATTACAGGTTACCTCTTTTGAGTTCTTCTACAGCAAATGCTGCCGCGCGGGCTGTCAATGCCATATAAGTCAGAGAAGGGTTAACACAAGAAGCCGATGTCATACAGGCTCCGTCGGTAACAAAAACATTTGGCGCATCCCACACTTGGTTATGACCATTGAGTACCGATGTTTTAGGATCACGCCCCATGCGCGCTGTACCCATTTCATGAATGCCCATACCTGGGAAATATTCAGCGTCATAACCATGAATGTTTTTCAAACCCGCGGCTTCAAACATTTCCATGGCGTCATCTTTCATGTCTTTGCGCATAGCCAATTCATTGGCTTTGATTTCCACGTCCATTGCCAATACAGGTAAACCCCATTTGTCTTTTTTGTTTTTATCAAGATAAATGCGGTTACTGTGGTCTGGTAACATCTCACCAAATGCTGTCATGCCTACGGTCCAGCCGCCAGGCTCACTCATGGCATTTTTCAAATCTGCGCCAATGCCAAGCTCGGCGATATTTTTCTGCCAGCCACTGCGGCTAGCCGAACCTTGATAACCAAAGCCCCTGAGGTAGTTTCGTTTGTCACCCGCCCAGTTTCTGAAACGCGGAATATAGAAGCCAGATGGTCGACGACCGTAATAATATTTGTCGTCGAAGCCTTCAACTTCGGCTGACGCACCCACACGGAAATGGTGATCCATAACATTGTGGCCAAGTTCACCACTACTGCTACCCAATCCACCTTCCCATACATCGGTGGCAGAGTTCATCAAGATCCAAGCTGAGTTCAATGCCGACGCATTCAAGAACACGATCTTACTGGTGTACACATAGGTTTGGTTATTCTCTGCATCCACAACTTCAACGCCCGTCACGCGTTTTTTGTCTTTGTCGTAAATCAATTGCGAAACAATAGAGAAAGGACGAACGGTTAAGTTACCCGTAGCCATTGCCACAGGTAACGTGGCTGATTGGGTACTGAAATAGCCACCAAAAGGACAACCCAACCAGCACTTATTGCGATACTGACAATTAACACGGTTGTTCTCTGGTTTTGGCTCGGTCATGTTTGAAGTACGACCATTGAGAATATGACGCTCGCCTTTAAAGGCCTTTTGAATACGGGCTGCTAGGTCTTTTTCCACCACATTCAGCGGCATTGGCGGTTGATAAATACCATCTGGCAACACGTCTAATCCGTCGCGATTACCACTGATGCCAGCAAAGCTCTCGACATAGTCATACCAAGGCTTAACGTCTTCATAACGAATAGGCCAATCTACAGCGATACCTTCTTTGGCATTAGCCATGAAGTCTTCTTTGTTCAAACGGTAACTCTGACGCCCCCATAACAAAGAACGTCCGCCGACGTGGTATCCGCGATACCAATCAAAACGCTTTTCTTCAACATACGGAGAGTCTTTCTCGTTCGCCCACATGCCATAAGTTTGTTCATTTAACGGGTAGTCGCGCTTGATTGCTGGGTAGTCAATCTTCATTTGCTGAGTGGGAATGTCGCGATGCGGATAATCCCATGATTCTTTGTGCGCGTTTACATAGTCTTTGATGTGTTCGATGTTCTTACCGCGTTCCAACATCAACACTTTTAGCCCTTTCTCGCTCAGTTCTTTAGCTGCCATGCCGCCACTGATCCCAGAACCGACTACTATTGCATCATAATGATTGGTAGCCATTACTTTCCCCTTTATCGTCGCCTGTTCGCCCGTTTACGGGTAGTTTTGATTTACACATCACAAATCATTACCGCTTCGCGTAACGATGCGATTCGGCCCTGTTCGTTTGATGCGGTAGGAATAAACTCTTGCGCCAAATAACCATCAAAGCCGGTCGCTAAAATGGCTTTGGCTATTGCCGGATAGTTCAATTCTTGGGAGTCATTAATCTCGTGCCGGCCGGGTACGCCTGCGGTGTGATAATGACCAAAATACTGATGGTGATCTTGAATGGTGCGAATAATGTCACCTTCATTTATCTGCATGTGATAAATGTCGTACAACAACTTAAAGTGTTCAGAGCCCAAGGCTTTACACAAGGCGATACCCCAAGCTGAGTTATCGGCAAAATAATCTGGGTGATCCACTTTGCTGTTAAACAGTTCCATTTGCAGTACCACGCCTCGCTTCTCTGCATAAGGAACAATACGCTTCAGCCCAGCAACGGCATTCGCAAGCCCTTGCTCTGGTGACATACCTCTGGCGTTGCCACTAAAGCAAATTAAATTGGTATAGCCTGCTTCAGCAACCAAGTCGATGTGCTTGAGATAGCGCTCGGTGAGCGCGTCGTGAAATTGCGCGTCGCCCCACCCATCGGTGAGATTAAGTTCAGCGCCATTGCACATAGATGAGTCGATACCGTACTTTTTAAGCGTTGGCCAATCTTCTGGCCCCACCAAATCGATAGCAGAAAAACCAAGTGCTTTTACCGTTTGGCAGAGTTTATCAATGCTCAAATCACCGTATGTCCAACGACTCACCGAATGATGAATATTGCCTTTGAGTGCTGGCGTGGTTGCTGCCTTGGCCGGAGCAATTGCCGCGCCCGACAGGGCGAGTAAACCCGCTCCTGCAGCACTGTGTTTTAGCAACGCACGACGTTGGTTATCCATTCTGGATATCCTCTTTTGATACCGCTTCATTTTTAAAGCTGACAAAGAAAATAACCAATACCACTAATGCAAACACCGCAGGGAAGAACCACACTTGTTGCCAGTCATGGCCTGTTTCACTGGTATAGGTGTCGGTAATTTGCCCCGCCACCCAAAAGCCTACCAGCATGCCCACGCCGTAGGTTGCAAGGGTAATGAGGCCTTGCGCTGCACTCTTAGTGGCCGCACTGGCTTTTGCATTGGTATAAATTTGCCCAGACACAAAGAAGAAGTCGTAACAAATACCGTGCAATGCAATACCTACCAGCAATAGCGCCACACCACCCTCTGCATCACCCAAGGCGAACAATGCGTAGCGAATGACCCACGCCAACATGCCCACTAACAGTGTGATTTTAATGCCAAAGCGATTGAGGAATACGGGAATAGCCAACATAAACAACACTTCAGACACCTGCCCTAAGGTCATTTTACCTGTTGCGTTTTCTACCCCGATTTCGGTTAAGAAAGGGTTGGCGTTTTGATAATAGAACGCCAGTGGAATACAAATCAGTACTGACGATAAGAAGAACACAAAAAAGTTTTTGTCTTTCAACATCGCCAGAGCATCAAGGCCCAATGCGGACGACAAGCTTGCCGACTCTTGTGCTGCTTTGGGAGGAGTGGCAGGCAAAGTAAAGCTATACAAACCCAATACCAATGAGGCGATAGAACAAAGCATGAAGGTGTTTTTCAACATTCCGTCGGCAATGGCAGCTTTTGCGTCCCAAGAGAAAACATAGCTGATCACCAAACCCGCTAAAATCCAACCAATGGTGCCCCACACCCGAATCTTACCGAACTCTTTAGACGGGTCTTGCATCTGTCCAAATGACACAGAGTTCACCAATGCCAACGTAGGCATATAGGCAATCATGTAACCCAAAACGAAAGGATAGAATTCACTGAAGTCGTTGGCACTGTACATGGCGTACATGAGCCCTGCCCCAACAATGTGGAGCACACCGAGAATACGCTCAGCATTGAAGTAACGGTCTGCAATCAAGCCAATAATAAAAGGCGCAATAATCGCCCCCCAAGATTGGGTTGAAAAAGCCATGCCAATTTCAGAGCCGGAAGCGCTAAGGTTGTTACCTAAAAACGTGCCCAAGGTGACAAACCAGCCGCCCCAGATAAAAAACTGGAGAAACATCATGATACTAAGACGGGTTGTGATCATTATTATTGTGTCCTTGTGTCTTGCTTGTAGGGGTTAATCGTCTAAACCAAGAATGCGTTTGTTACGCGTTTCACTGCTTGATGCACCGGCAAAATCGTCAAAGGCGTATTTTGAACGTGTGATCATGTGCTCACTGATAAAAGGCGCGCCTTCGGCAGCGCCTTGGGTCGAGTCTTTTAAGCAGCATTCCCATTCCAACACTGCCCAGCCGTCAAAACCGTACTGGGTCAACTTGCTGAAAATACCTTTAAAGTCGACTTGTCCGTCACCTAATGAGCGGAAGCGCCCGGGGCGATCCACCCAGTCTTCATAACCGCCATAGACACCGCTTCGACCAGTTGCATTAAATTCGGCGTCTTTCACATGGAACATCTTGATACGGTCGTGATAACGGTCGATAAAATCAAGATAGTCCAGTTGCTGAAGAACAAAATGAGAAGGGTCAAATAAGATGTTGGCACGAGGGTGATAGTCAACGGCTTTTAAGAAGCGCTCGAAGGTCGCACCGTCGTGTAAGTCTTCGCCCGGGTGAATTTCATAACACACGTCAACACCGGCTTCATCGAAAGCGTCAAGAATGGGCTTCCAACGCTTTGCCAATTCAGCAAAACCTTGCTCTACCAGACCAGCAGGGCGTTGAGGCCAGGGATAAACCAAATGCCATAACAAGGCCCCTGAGAAAGTCGCGTGGGCTTTTAAACCTAAATTCTGACTGGCTTTGGCTGCTAACTTAAGCTGGTTAATCGCCCATTCGGTACGCGCTTTCGGCTTACCGTGTAATTCAGCAGGCGCAAAGTTGTCAAACAACTCGTCATAAGCCGGGTGCACAGCCACCAGCTGACCTTGTAAATGGGTAGACAGTTCAGTAATGGCAACTCCGGCGTTTTCGCAGGTTGCTTTTAACTCATCGCAATATGCTTGGTCTGTTGCCGCTTTTTCCAAATCAATAAAGCGGGGATCATTAGTGGGTACCTGAATACCTTTATAACCTAACTCAGCAGCCCATTTCGCCATGTTTTCCAACGAATTAAAGGGGGCTTCATCACCGATAAACTGTGCGAGAAATATCGCAGGACCTTTCATTTCAGCCATAAGATGCTCCTAATAAATCTCGACTCAACCTAAGTCGGCCACTTGCACCCAAGCCGACTCAGCTTGGCTACTGTTAATCATGGCATCAATGAATGCCATACCGCGTACACCCGATGCTAAGCCAGGTACCCCTTCTGCTTTGCCCGTTTCACCAGCGCGAATCGCTGCGGCAAAGTCTGTTAGCAAGTTAGCCATGGCTTCCAAATACCCTTCTGGGTGCCCTGATGGCACGCGACAACGGGCTAATGCATCTTCACACAGCCCAGGCTGACCAAGGCCCGAACGCAGCACTTGATACGGCGCACCTAATGGGCGGTATATCAAGGTGTCTGGCGTCATTTGCTGCCATTCCATTCCACCTTTATCGCCATAGACACGAATCTTTAATGGGTTTTCTTCACCGGCACACACCTGACTGGCAATCAGCACACCTGTTGCGCCACCGTCGGTACGAATAAACGCGGCACCGTCATCATCTAATTGACGGCCGTCGATATGTGAGTACATATCAGCACAAAGCGAGGTCACCTTCTGGCCCAGCACAAATTCCACCAATCCAAATGCATGTGTACCAATATCTGCCATACAGCCGCTACCACCCGCCTGAGCTGGGTCTGTGCGCCACGATGCCTGCTTGTTATCACCTTCGATATTTTCGCTTAGCCAGCCTTGCGGATATTCCACATACACCTTGCGAATTTTGCCTAACTGACCAGACGCAACCATGTGCCGTGCTTGCCATACTTGAGGATAGCCCAAGTAAGTATGCGCTAAGCCATAAAGCACCGGAGCCGAAGAGATAGCCGCTTTGAGTTCAACGGCCTCTTCTAATGAGACCGCTGCTGGCTTTTCGCAAAAAACGTGGATGCCCGCAGCCATCGCGGCAATTGTGATAGGAACGTGCAGGTGATTAGGTGTCACTATGGTGAGTGCCTGAATGCGTGAAGCCGCGGGCAACTTTGATTCTTGTTCAATAAGTTGTTGCCAACTGGCATAAACACGGTCAGCTGACAAACCCAACTTTTCGCCCGACCGTGCGTTATTGCCTGCATCACGGCTAAAAGCACCACACACCAACTCATATTCACTGTCGAGACCAGCTGCATAACGATGAACTGCACCGATAAACGCGCCTTCACCGCCGCCAACCATTCCCAATCTGATCTTTTGCTTTATTGCCATGAGTCACCCGAAACCTTGCACAATGTTAAAAAATTGCTTAATTTGTAAAAATGTAACGGATTACATAAAACTTTGTCAACTATCAATGTAAAAAACCCCGTTAAGTGCGGTGAAAGATGTGCTTATCGATAAATAAATGTGAAAAATTTGTAGCCAAACTCGTGACAAGCAATAAAAGTTATGTTTTTATCAGATCTAATAGCGAAATTGAGTAAACCGGTTACATTTTTCATGTTTTTAGTTCAGGATTTAAAGCCCTATGTCCACAATTCGTGATGTTGCTAACTTAGCAGGGGTATCTGTTGCCACCGTATCAAGGGCGTTACAACAGCCAGACAGAGTATCGGCGAAAACCCGTAACAAGGTGATGGAGACGGTAGAGAAGGTTGGGTACAAACCCAATTTGATGGCGGTAAAATTCCGCTCAGGCAAAACCCACAATTTAGTGGTTTTAGTACCTACTGTAGCCAATATGTTCTTTGCACGCGTTATTGTGGGTATGCAGGAAGCGGCGTCAGAACAAGGCTATTCCATTTTACTGGGCAACACGATGGGCAGCGCCAAAATTGAAGCCGAGTACGCACAAATGGTGCAAACCTCGCAAGCAGATGGCCTGATTCAACTTCGCGCTCACAACCCGTTCTCTCAAGACGCGCTGAACGAAGAAGGTTTATTACCAATGGTGAATGCATGTGAGGTGCTGGATAAAGTGGAGTGTCCTACCGTTGCACTCGACAACCAAGAAGCCGCTCGCGCCATGACCAAGCACTTGATCAGACACGGCCACAAACGCATTGCAATGGTAAAAGGTCCGGCTGAAAGTCCATTAACAAAATCTCGGGTTAGCGGTTATCGACAAGCCTTGGAAGAAGCGGGCTTGCCCTTTGACGAGAGCCTTTTGTATCCCGGTGACTTCACGTTGCAATCGGGTAAACAAGCCACACAACGTATTTTGGTTGCCTCTGATCGCCCCACGGCTATTTTCTGCGAGAACGACGAAATGGCGATGGGGGCCATTCACGCGGTTAAACAAAAAGGGTTGCGTGTACCAGACGATATCTCGGTTGCGGGCTTCGATGACATCGCCTTTGCGGGCTTTTGTGATCCACCGCTCACAACTATCGCGCAACCGGCAGAAGAATTCGGTCGCACTACTGTGAATTTGTTACTTGATGTACTGAATGGCCGCATTAAAAAAGCGCCCAAAGTTATAATGCCATACGAACTAATCGTGCGAGCCAGCACAGGCCCTGCACCTTCGGAAAAATAAGAGGACAACAGCTATGACTCGTATCACAACAACACGTCGACAGTTTCTCAAAGGTGGGTTACTGGTAACTGGCGCGGCTTGCCTACCTATGGGTTGCATGTCAGGCGCAACGTCACCAAAACCGGCAGTAGGCTTACAGCTTTACACGCTGAGAGATATGATGGCGAAAAGCGTACCAGACACGCTGAAACTGGTCGCTGATACGGGATATAGTGAAGTTGAGTTTGCCGGGTACTATGAACACTCAGCCAAAGACATTAAAGCCATGTTGGATAAATACGGGCTGCAAGCACCGTCTTGCCATGTTCCTCTTGATATGATCAATGCGTCAATTGACCAAGTGATAGATAACGCGCTTGAAATTGGCCACAAATACATTGTGATGCCCTACCTAACTCAAGAGCAGCGCGGTACCTCAATTAAAACCTACTATGATTTGGTAGAACAGCTCAGTACTGCTGGCGAGGCGTGTAAAAAAGCGGGAATTACCTTCGCATATCACAATCATGATTTTGAGTTTCAGGTAACCGACGGCGAAGTGCCTTACGATGTGCTGCTTAATAATATTGACCCAGACGTAATGGCTATGGAGCTAGATTTATACTGGACAGTAAAAGCAGGCAAAGATCCTCTTGATTACTTTGCGGCTCATCCAGGCCGCTTTAAATTATTCCACGTGAAAGATTTAGCCGAAAACGGTGAATTTGCCGATGTTGGCAAAGGCACCATCGACTTTGCTCGTATCTTCGCGAAAAACGCAGAGTCCGGCGTTGAACACTTCTTTGTTGAGCGCGACATGACCGATGACAAAATTCGCACAATTAGCCAAGGCTATCAGGCCACATCACGCTTGTTGTCGAAGTAACAACTCGCTTCTATACGCCTAAAGCACCACCTGTGTTTTAGGCGTTTCTTCCCCGCATAAGCCTAGTTTCACTGCGTCAAATCGCGATATACTGTGGTAACAGTATTTTTGTCATGTCGTACTTATGACCCAGTTTTTAGCTCAGATTAGCCAGTTTTTTTCACCTTATTTCGATGACATGAGTATCATGTTAATGGCGACGCTATTAGTCGTATATGGCGACCTCATTAACAAGCACATCAAACGCGCCATAGCGCCCTATCACTTTATAGTCCGCAGTATTTTGTTCGTTTTGTTGTGTGCATTCGGTTATGGCGCAATGACACTATGGGGAGCGCCCTTCTTAAAACACATTATCCAATACTTACCGTGGGCGTATCAGGGCATTGGGTTTATATCGGTATTTTTGTTGCTAGGCCTACTTGCTGAGCGCAGAAAATATATTTAGGTTAATAAACTCGCCGTTTCACATCCCCTTTTTAGAGAACATTGCTATTCTTTGATTATGTTCACCCAATAGTCAAAGTAGCCGTTGTTCCAAAGTGTACGCTCTACCATCTCGGCGATAGCACTCGTTGCGCTAATATTCGTTAGTTCAGCGGTCGTCATTCTCGCCGTTATCATATACGAAGATTTGTATACCGAATCGGCGTCGAAGCATTTGAATGGCTTGTCTGAAAATTTAGCCAGCGACCTGATCCCATACCTTGCTTCCTCGCGCGACAGCTTTGCCATCAACAACTTGTTATTGCGACTCGATCAGCACGACAACGTAAGACTCGCAGCAATACTCGACCTCGATAAACAGGTATCCGAAATCTATATTGGTACTGCCATTCAGCCGTTAGAGCAACAACTGCAACGTCAAGCGTTACAACAAGCGTTAGACACACTTGATACCCTGTCGGTGGGAACGCCAGCAGTAACGCCTGAGGGTAACGTAATCGTACTTAAAATGATTGGCGAACCCAGTTACCCGCTTGGGTATTTGTTGATGGTGAATGACTTATCTGGCCCCCTTAATTCAACCAAATGGCGTTTTGTGCGCTCAGTGCTGCCGTTTGTACTGATACTCGTGGTGTTAACCACTCTGTTATTATTATATATGCAAGGTCTCGTACTTAAGCCACTCTTCGACTTAGGGCGCCTGACACACAGAATTCGAAAAACAAAAAACTATACCCTCACCGCTGAACTACGTGGCAAGAAAGAAATTCGAGAACTCACAAAAGACATCAATAGTTTATTACGCGATATCAACGAAGAAATGCAGCTGAACAAAGAGCAAAACTCACAGCTGCTTGAACAACAAAGCTTGATGGAAAGGCTAGCAAATTTTGACAGCTTAACAGCATTGCCAAACCGTCAGTTTATTCTCGATAAACTAGCCTTAGATTTACGGCTCGATGCGGTACGACACGTCGATATTGCCCTGCTGTTTTGTGATTTAGACGGCTTCAAAGCCATTAACGATGCCTACGGCCACCGGGTGGGAGACCAGTTGCTGCAGGAGTGCGCCAGTATGTTGGTCGATATCATTCACGAGACCAACGCTGTAGCTCGTTTAGGCGGAGATGAATTCCTTATTACCGTAGACAACTTCGAGAATGACGAACAGCTAAAAAACATTGCCGCTTTGGTAATCAAGCAGCTAAGCAAACCCATTACGATAGAAGATTGGACCGTACAAATAGGTGTGAGTATTGGTATTGCCAAGGCCAGTGACGCCAATTACGACGCCACTACCTTAATTTCCAATGCCGATATGGCAATGTACGCATCGAAACTAAATGGCAAAGGCACCACCACACTCTTTACCACACAGCTGGTCGAAGACCACAAGCGTAAATTGCTCATTGCGCAAGCCATAGACGACGCCGTAACCAACAATGAGTTCACGCTGTTTTACCAACCGAAAATGAACAGTTGCTTGGAAGTGGCAGGTTACGAGGCCTTGATACGATGGCATTCCCCCACATTCGGTTTTATTCCACCAGACGAGTTTATTTCTATTGCTGAACACGCTCGCAAAATCACAACCATTACACATTGGGTGCTGGAACAAGCATGTAAGGATATTAGCGCCCTCTCTGCTCATCACACCACAGACATTTCTGTTGCGATCAACTTGTCGGTTCACGACTTGAGAGACGACACTCTATTAAGTGACATTAAGCGGCTATTTTCACTGTACGAAGTAAAAGCAGAACAATTTGAATTTGAAATCACCGAGTCAACTTACCTCGAAAATCTCGCATCAGCGAACGTGTTCATCGACGCAATACACGCGATGGGAAGCACAGTAGCACTTGATGATTTTGGAACCGGCTATTCGTCATTAGGTTATTTGACACAAATATCTATCGATACCCTCAAAATTGATAAGCAATTTATCGACAGTGTTCACACTTCTAAACGCAATCGACTTATCACTAATACCATTATAGAAATGGCCAAACAGTTGAAACTGTCGATCTGCGCAGAAGGTGTAGAAAACAAAGAACAACTCCACTTTTTGCTACAGAGTGGCTGCCACCTGCTACAAGGGTTTTACTTTTCCAGCCCCCAACCTCTCGACGTTATATTAAAAACCGACCTGAATACCCATTCACTTAATTCGAAGTAGCGTACACAACGGTTAAATGCTCTGGCACTGGTATTGAGCTGGGCATATAACCCACTGCGCCTTTGTTTTCTGCTAAATAGACCAGTAGCTCGTCAACCGATTCAAACTCACGCGGCGGTTTGGCCCTGCCACTAAAACGCATTTGCGACCAATAAGATTGAATACGAGACTCGGTCAACCCGATCACCTTGGTGTTAAATATGACTCTAGGTTGGCTATTAGGTTTGAGCGACACAGGGTACAAATTAAGCTCGTTCGCACCTCCCATAAACAAATTTATCACTTCGCCTTTTTGTAAGTTTAATTTGCCGCCGTCCATATTCGCGACGATCACTAAGTCGTCTTTGTTAATATCAGCAAACACAAGGGTCGAATAAAATACAGCCGTGAATAGTAAGCGTTTCATCAGAATATAAACTCCACGCTAACTTGATAAAGATTGGCACGATTATCAAAACTGGCCGACGCAGACTTAAGCACAAAAGTAGCGATACCCGCTTCGCCTTTGAAGTGCGTCACTTCTGTTTTTAGGGCGATGTTGTAACGCACATCCCAGCGAATACCTAACGAGTAACTCTCAAGATCTGCAGTTTGAAAATTGGCGAAAAAGCTCTGGTAAGCATAATTCAACATGTCCAGTTCGCTCGATACTCCCAAGGGAATATCATCGGCGATTTTAGGCTTTTCACGATTGAGATTCGCATAGGTCAAAGACACAGAGAAAGGGTCAAAGTTCTTGCTGCCAAACAAGTAATAGCTGGTAATGTTTGAGCCTAATACTATGTCTGATTGAATGGAAACCAGCTCAGCCCCTAAGCGGTAAGCCAAGTTGTCGTAATTAAGCCCGAGTTGGTAAACATCTACGTCGCCGTGCATGGTCAGAGAGTTTGCGCTCTCATTAAAGCCCAAAGCTTGCAGCTGAGCGACAAAATCGGTGACCAGTGCAAGCTCCACATCTGCAAGCCCGGTAAAAAATGACGCCCGAAAACTGAGATTATCCTGCCGTAGGTTCAGCACACTCCCCATCATATCGCTGATTGATGTAGGGAAACTCTGATCTTGAAACCGCGTAGCATCGTCGTACTGCCCATAATACGCTTCAATATTGCCAAACACATCGCCAACAGAGAACTGATAGGTAGCACTGGCGCCTTCGTAATGATTAAACAAAAACGCACTATACAACTGCTGCGGCACCGACACCCACGTGTAGGCAAAACCCACATCAATAACATCACTGTAATTGAAAAAAGGCGTCCGCATTTTTCCAGCTTTAAACTGCCAATACTGATTAGGTTGATAAGTAACATACAACCACTCTATCCCCGAGTCTCTCTCGCTGCTGCTGTGGGCAAGTAATTGTGTGGTAAAAGAAATTGTGTCGGTAGCCTGATAATCAAGCTGCAAAGCAAGTAGTGACTGCTCACTTACGTTCCAGCTGTTTTTATACCCTTCGAAGGTAACTGCGTCGTCGTCTAAATACCCTGCGACTACGCGACCAAAGCCACTTGCTGTGACGCTGTTTACCATCCCATCTGCGAACGCCGCTATCGAGGTCGTAGACAAAAAGAGCAAAAGTACCGCCGACTTCATGATATTCCTATATGGGTAGAGGACCGGATAATTTTAAATATAGGCGAAATGTCAGCCAATGCAGACTTTTTACATCGACCTGATAAAGACAGTAAAAACAGCGGAGAGAACCGCCTCAGTAAGTGACATACCGAGGCGATATATGACTATTGACGGCGTAAATAATCACGAATAACGTAGTGCAAGATACCACCATGCTGAAAATAGGTATATTCATTAGCGGTATCAATTCTCACGTCCATCAGAACGTTTTTCACCTCGCCTTGTTGGTCTTCAACAACAACCGTCACTTCGGTTTGCCCTTTTTCAACCGGCGCAATAGAAAAGGTTTCAGAGCCTTCAATACCCAGTGATTCGGCGCTTTCTCCCGATTTAAACTGCAACGGCAATATGCCCATTCCTATGAGGTTAGAACGATGAATTCGCTCATAGCTTTGTGCCATTACCGCTCTTACCCCCATGAGGGCCGGCCCTTTTGCAGCCCAATCTCGACTTGAACCTGTACCGTACTCTTTGCCGCCAATCACAACTGCGGGCACCCCTTCCTCTCGATATTGCATAGCGGCATGATAAATCGACATTGCTTCACCTGATGGGAAGTGTGAGGTCGCACTGCCAGTGGTGCCCGGTGCCAACTGGTTTTTTAAACGCACATTGGCAAACGTGCCTCGCATCATTACTTCGTGGTTGCCTCGGCGAGAACCATAGGAGTTAAAGTGTTCAGGCGTTACCCCGAGTGACTGTAAATATTCACCAGCCGGACTTGATGGCGCAATGGCTCCTGCCGGAGAAATGTGGTCAGTGGTGATAGAATCTCCCACTTTCACCAAACAACGTGCATGGTCGATGGCTTCTACCGGTTTGGGAGATTTTTCCATGCCTTCAAAGAATGGTGGATGCTTGATGTAAGTAGAATCAGGCCAATCATACACAGAGGTTTTCGAGACCGTCATGTCATTCCACACATCGTTGCCTTTAAATACATCTGCGTACTTTTGTTTAAACAAATCTCCCGACACATTGGCCTGAATGGTGTCTTGAATTTCCTGCTCGGTAGGCCAAATGTCTTTCATATACACAGGATCACCGTTTTGATCATGACCCAGAGGCTCCGAAGTCAGGTCAATATTCATGTTACCTGCCAACGCATAAGCCACCACCAGAGGCGGTGAAGCCAAATAATTTGCCGCTACATCAGGGTGAATACGCCCTTCAAAATTTCGGTTGCCCGACAACACAGACGTTACGGTTAGTTTCGCCTTTTGGATCGCCTTGCTAATAGGTTCGGGCAGTGGCCCCGAATTCCCTATACAGGTTGTACAGCCATAGCCAACAAGATTAAAACCAAGGGCTTCCAGAGGAGCCATGAGGCCTGCGTCTTCTAGGTATTGGGTCACCACTTGCGAACCGGGGGCCAAAGACGTTTTTACCCATGGTTTACGCGTGAGGCCTTTTTCGGCAGCATTTTTTGCCAGTAACCCTGCTGCAACCAATACAGAAGGGTTCGATGTATTGGTACAACTTGTAATTGCCGCAATAACAATCGCCCCGTCCTGTAAATTGAATTTCTCGTCATTCAATGCCACGTACGACGCCTGTTCCTCGTCAACTAAGGGAGCATCGCCACCTTCAGCAACAAAGTCTGATTGCGCGTCTACGTCTACCACATCTATTTGCTGGCTAAACCACTGTTTGAATGCACTAGCGGCCTTGTTCAGGGCAATGCGATCTTGCGGGCGTTTAGGGCCAGCAACGGAAGGAACGACCTCGTTTAAGTCAAGGCTAAGGTTTTCGTGGAAAACGGCATCTGGTGTGTCATCGTCGTGCCATAAGCCCGCAGTTTTGGCGTAGTGCTCCACCAACTCAATTTGCGCCGCTGAACGCCCTGTTAACTTAAGGTAATCTAACGCGCTATCGTCAATCGGGAAAATACCACAAGTAGCACCGTATTCTGGGGCCATATTGGCAATAGTGGCACGGTCTGCGGTAGACAAATGCTTAAGACCCGGCCCATAAAACTCGACGAATTTCCCTACCACGCCATGTTGTCGCAGTTGCTCGGTAATGGTTAAGACCATGTCGGTTGCGGTTACCCCAGCGGCCAATTCGCCGGTAAGTTTAAAACCCACCACTTTCGGCAGTAGCATGGTAACGGGTTGACCGAGCATTGCGGCTTCCGCTTCAATGCCACCCACGCCCCAACCCAATACACCTAATCCGTTGATCATGGTTGTATGAGAGTCGGTGCCAACCAATGTATCGGGGTAAACCCATGCCCCGTCGTCATCCTCACGGGTAAACGCACAACGGGCGAGATACTCTAAGTTCACCTGATGCACAATCCCCCGCCCGGGCGGTACCACCTTAAAATTATCGAAAGAGGTTTGCCCCCACTTTAAAAACTGATAACGCTCTTTATTGCGCTGAATTTCAACCGCCGTGTTTTTACTGTACGCGTCTTTCTCAGCAAAATGGTCAACCATAACCGAATGGTCAACAACAAGCTCGACTGGGTTAATAGGGTGAATCGCTTTGGCGTCTCCGCCTAGTTTATTCACCGCATCACGCATTGCCGCTAAATCAACAATCGCTGGAACGCCGGTAAAATCTTGTAAGATGACGCGGGCGGGTACGAAGGCAATTTCTTGCTGCGTGGTGTCTTCAATATCCCACTTTGCTACTCGTTCAATGTCTTCGCTAGTCACAAAGTCTGATTGTTCGTGACGTAAGAGGTTTTCTAGCAATACCTTAATGCAAAAGGGCAATCTCGCTAAGTCAAATTGGTTGCTGACGCGGTCAAAGCTAATCATTTGATAGTGAGTTTGATTGTCCAGTTTCAGGGTTTCTACTGATCGATAAGTCATGTATACACCTTCCTTTTTGCTGTTTGCTCGGCCTGTTCGACACTGCCATTTGCAGCCAACTTACTGCTTTGACTGGGCTGGCTCGTTATTTTTTGTGTTGCGTATATGGGTACTAAATGAGGCGAGAAAAAGTTCAGCAGGGAGTGAGCGATCAGACCAAACGCAGCACACCTCCGACAAGCAACATATGTTGTTAAAGTTTTATTAACATTTTCACTTGTAATCGGTATAGTTTAAAAAAACAACACGCTGTTTAGACCACAACAGTTGGTCGGTTAAGCGGAGACATAACATGCACCCTTTAGTCGAAAAACTAAAACTACAACCTCATCCAGAGGGCGGCTACTATCGTCAAATATACCGTTCAGATTACGAAGTTCGCTCACCGGTTCACGGCCTCTCTCGTCCAGCAGTAACGCACATCTATTTTTTGCTTGTCAAAGGGCAAGTCAGTCGCTTTCATCGCGTGCTTCACGACGAAATTTGGAATCATTATGACGGTGCACCGCTACGACTGTACGACTTACATCAACAGCAACTCAAAGAGCGCAGACTGGGTGGGCACGATGAAGATTTAGCGGCAGTGATCCCAGCGGGCCACTATCAAGCGGCGGAGTCGACCGGAGACTTCTCGCTGGTCGGCTGCTCGGTCGCCCCGGGGTTTGATTTTGCTGATTTTAGTTTTATCGACGAACCGGCATTGGCTCACTGGATAGAAATAGCGCACCCCGATTTAACTAAATTTATTTAACCTACATCGACTGTCTGCTGGAGTGCGTTACCATTTGCAAAGATGCGCCGAAATACGCTAAGTCGCTCAGTGGTTTGTTGTAGTCCTGTACCCTTGTCTTATTGCAAATATGCGTAACTGAACTTCATAAACACTGACTCTTCTTCAGCGCGCATCGCGGTAAGCGGCGTTTCTTCTATGCCTGCACTCGCCACTCCCACAAAAAACTTAGTTAGCGGGTTCACTTTATAGGAATACAGCAGTTGCGCCCCCAACTTTCGCGTTAACGGGGCAACCTCTTCAATATAGTTACGCGCATTCCGGTCTATATTGCTGTAAAGCACTATCAAGCGCAGATACTGCCTCGCGTCAAACTGGTAGGTCACTCTGACATCGGAAATACGAGCAGTAAACAAAGCTTCTTCGGCAGCGTTGAGGTCGCTGTAAACCTGCCTAAATCGCACTTGTGCGTGTTGACCAATATTCATATCTAAACGTGATTCAACAAACAATTGCTCACCCAAACGATTATTGGTGAAGTTGATTTGGTCACCCGCGCGAATAAAGGTACTGAAGAAAACGAGCGGGTTGGGTCTGGTTTCCATGTATACACTACTGGAAGACTCCTGAAATCGAGTGCTATTCCCAGTAATGGCCAAATTTGTATTGTCTTGCCGCAAGCCCACGCGATCACGACGTAAATGACCAATTTCCAAAAACGACTGCCAAGTCCCTCGAATACTGGCATAGGCTTCGACTTCCCGTTCTAATAATTCACCTTGATCATTGTGGGTAATGTCCCAATCGCCGTTGATGCGGATACGGTTCCACCAACTGTTGCTATTCCACCAATAATAGCCGCCTCCCAGTTCAGATTTATTCCAATCGGCGCGCGTTTCAAAACCTAAGTCAGCCCGAAAGTCTTTGCCGTTTTCAAACCGATTAGCCCACATGTACCAATCTTTTTCTTCATGCCGGTACCGCAAACGCCACGAACGATCATGAAGGTCCGCTTTTTGAGTACGTGTCGCCACTTCTGAATAGTCAGACGCCGTCGTACAATCATTGTCACAAAAGTCTTTAAATAGTGTTGTGGGATATTGGGTATCGGTATACACATATTGCGCACGAAGGGTGTCTTTTTGGGTTAAGCGGTATTTCACATCAATCCCATTCAAAAGGTTGCGATAATCGCCGGCTTGCCGCAGCGTAGACACCCAGCCGACTGACAGGTCATTCGATGCGTCATAGCGATAACGCAAGGCCCCGTTTGTCGTTTCTTCGGCTAACTCGGCCACATCGGAACTCAGGTTGCCGGGGACCACAAAGCGGGTAATATTGTCATTTGCCACAAACACACCCACCGAGTGCGCGCCATGCTGGCCAGTTAGCTTGGCACCAAAATCAGGTTCAACAATATTACGGGTATACACTAGGTTCTGATTAGAGGAGAAGTAGTCGGCATTTTCGACGAAAAACGGCCGACGTTCAGAAAAATAGAGCGAAAAGGTGTTATTAATACTCACTCTCGCTGTGTCTGCTTCTACCTGAGAAAAGTCGGGGTTTAACGTTGCTTGCAGCGACATCTGAGGCGTGATTCCCCATTTCACATCCATCCCCACTTCAGCGGTATTGTGGTAGTCCCATTGGGTTGTAGCTAGACCATCTCGGCTTCGACCGGCTCCCAACACCAAGGTGGGCACCCACGCCAAATTATTACCTTGGGTAGCATCACTAAAACCTTCTACCTTACTCAACTGGCAAAGGTCGCAGGCGTTGTCTCTGTCCCACGGAATATTGGCCATACGCAAACGCTCGTTGCGTGGATAAAAGCGCACAAACTCAGCGCCCCAGATTTTATCGCCATCTTGTTCCACAAAGTTCATGGTGCGAAGTGGAATGGCAAACTCAACGATATAGCCATTGTCATTAATGGCACCGTGAGATTGCCAAATCGCATTCCAGCTGTCACTTTCGCCGCCTGTCATTTCATTTTGAATCGAGTCGGCTTGCACCCCCAGCGGGTTAGCAAAAAATTGATACGCCAGTCGCTGCGTGTTGAACGTGTCGAGCTTAATGCCAACTAAATCATCGCTCCAGATGCGGTCTCTATCCCGATAAAAAGCGCGAATAGCGTGGGGGTTTGGGTCGTATGCTTCAAACGCGACAAATAGGGTTTCGCCATCTTCGAATAAGCGCACAATGGTTTTTACCGGTGACGCCGTGTTGTTGTATGGGCGGGTGACGAAATCGAGGGTAAGAGTGTTGGCTTGCTGCCAAACGGATTCATCAAGCTTACCATCAAGAGTAATCGTCGCGGCTAAATTGGGAATGGTCACACTGTCTGTAGGTGCCAGCCCAAAGGGCTTGTGTGCCAACTCTTTATGCCCAGGCCGCGTTGCCTGAATGGCTTCTTGATCTTGCGCTTGTGCTACGACAGAAAAGGCCAGCAGCACTACACACAGATAACCGAGAAATAAGTGTCGCATATAAACAGTCCTTGTTTTTATTTTCGCGCCGACACTTTATGCATTTTTTCACGCAGACAAAGTGTACAATATTTGTTCTTTTTGTCAGTGTAACCTATCTGCGTGAATAACGACTAGTTTGATTCAGACAATTGCCTTTGTTGTGTATAAAAGGCCCGCGTCACACCGTTGGTCCAACCAAAGCCAAGTTGCACTGCATATTCCCCACCGCTTGCCATTTGTTTGAAATCCACAACATTATATTTCTCTAACATCGTGTGATGATTTTCAAAACAATGCTCAATACCTTCAAGCCAATGACGGCGAATACGTTCGCTTAATGTGTCAAAACCGTAGTTAACCAATCCTTCGCTAGCAAACCACTGCAAGGGTGCCCAACCGTTTGGTGAATCCCATTGTTGGTAAGTGTCACATAAGGTAGTAACCACACCACCCGCATGTAAAAACTCACGAGCGATATAGCCTTTTACTGATTCGGCTTGTTGCGCACTCGCTTGCTTTACAAAAAGTGGTAAGACGGCAGCAACTGAATACACATTGCAACGCGTTTGCTGCAGCCAGTCGTAGTCAAAGTAAAACCCGTTTTCAGGTGACCAAAAATAACGGTTCATGGCCGTCTGTCTGGCTTGCATTTGTTCAGCGTAATAATCTGCTTGTTCAGCATTACCCAAACGGTCGTGCAGGCAGCTCAGTTGTTTTTCCAGTAAAAACAACAACGCATTGAGATCGACGGGTAAAATGTCTGTTGTGCGGATACTCGAAAGGTCTGCCGGATTAGTCATCCAACGTGAACTGAAATCCCACCCCGATTCACACGCGGCGCGAATATGCCGGAAAAAAGCGCGGCGGTCTTGATCTGACATGCCATTCGCTAATTCAATGTCTTCTCGGTACGATTCGGGTCTTGGGCTAGGGTCTTCATCCCAATATCGGTTTAAATACAGGCCATCGTCTAATCGAACTACCCGTGCATTTGCCGTGTAGGAATCGGTCAGCGTGTCTGCACCACGCATCCAGAACTGATACTCTTTTTCCATACCACGTAAACACGCTTCAGTAAGCGTTGCGTCGGCGTGATGTTGCTCAACCAATTTCGCTAGCATGCCTAAAATAGGTGGTTGACTGCGCGTGTGGTAGTAAGCACGATTCCCGTTGGGAATATGACCCACTTCATCGATCAAATACAAAAAGTTTTTCACCATGGCTGTAGCCATGTCATAACGGCCCGCTTCGACCAAACCCAAGGCAGTAAAATAGCTGTCCCAATAGTAAATTTCTCTAAAGCGGCCACCGGGTACAATGTACTCATAGGGCAAGGGAATTAAACTATCAGCGCTATGTTCGTCTGGATTTTTTGCCAAGGTTTGCCACATTTGTTCAATGTAAGCATGAGGCGTAAGCGCAGGCGCTTCGCAGGTTAAACTAATGGGCTGAGGAATAACAAAGTGTTCGTCGACAAACTGAGACAGCGAAAACCCGTTACTGAGTTTTTGCGCATTGTATTGTTCAATAATACCTTGCCAGCTTTGTTTCGGGATAGCGTCGGCGAACGTTTTGCTATCACTGAACAAGCCTGCCATTTGCACATCGTGAAACAGCGCGCTTTGAAAAAATGGCAACACCTCTCGCCAATGGGCAGTCGCGTTTTTATTTAACATCATCTTACTCCGCTACCGCCGCTTTATCCGCCATGTGTCCTTGCGTGCGTCGGAACAGGAATAAAGTGATTAAGATTAATGCGATTGGAATAAGCGACAAACTAAAAGCCTGATGCCCCCCCATAGATTCAAATACAAACCCAGTCACAACCGAGCCAGTAGTGCCGCCCAATGCCGAAAATACCACTATTAACCCCGTCATTGGTGCGTGTTGGTGAGTAGGTAACGCGCTTAGCATAACCGAGTTGATCACAGGGTAAATAGGCGCCATCATCAAACCAATCATTGGCAGAATAAAAGCGGCGACAGGCGCATCAGCCCATGATGAAATATTCACCGTGTCAGTCCCTTTTGCCAAAGGTAGCGTGAGAACCATCAATAGCGCCATACACACGAGACTCACATTGAGAAACGGATACCAATTAACTTTGCGCAAGATTACACCGGCCCCAAGGCGACCTACCGCGAGCGAAATGGCAAAGATGCTGGTCATTTGAATGCTTACATGTACAGGCAAACCCAGCACGTCGCGATTGAAAGTGGGTAACCAGGTTCCAATGCCTTGTTCAATCAAGACATACAAGAAAATAGATAGAATAAAAATAAGTACGAGGGGCTGATACGCCAAAGATAGCATTGCCACAAAGTCTTTTACTGCCGATTGCTTGTCTACTACCTGTGCTTTTTCGATTGGCGCAAACACCACACATACAATGGTCACAACAACCAAAGCCGCAAGCAAATAGTACACATACATCCAGCTCAGATTGGCGGTGTCGTTAGGGTCGATAAATGCGCTAAATATCCAATAACCGGAGAGCACGCCGATCATGAAGATGCCTTCAATACTATTGAGTAGCGATGAATGTGCTCGTGTTGTTGTAGCCACTTGCCCAACAATGGCGTAAACCGATACTTTAACCAACGCGAAAGCCACTCCAATTGCGCCGAACAGCATCTTAACGCCCCAAAATGCACCAATAGCAGGTGTAACCAAGCAGGCAACTGCCACCAGCGCCAACCCGACAAGTAAGGCCACCTTGTATCCGATGCGGGGAATAAACGACGCGACTAAAAACGACATACAGGCGATTGATAGGTCTTTAAACCCTTCTAACACACTGGCTTCTGGCTTGGAGATGCCAAAGCTATCAATAGACTGAAGAATGACAGTGCCAACACTATTGAGCAAAATAGCGAACACAAAGTAACTTGCCGCAATGGCGATAACGATGAGCATTCTCGACATGTGTAAACACTCTGTTAACTAATCTTGGCGGCAGTCTACCTGTGGTTCAGTTTTTTTGCAAACGTTTGCAAAAACTAATTATTACCGGCTTGAGCGCCGCTCTATTAAGGTAATATCAACCATTTCAGATTGTACGGCCTGTTGATTAAATTGGGCGACAAGACTTGCCACCATTAACTCTGCGGCTTGTTTCGTATTTTGTCTGATGGTCGTTAATGATGGATGCATCAGCTCAGCAAGGGCTATATCATCATAACCCACTAAGCTCACATCACTGGGAATACCCACATACCGCTCTTTTAATGCTTTAAGGGCACCAAGCGCCAACATATCGCTCACTGCGACAATACCGTCAAAATCCAGCCCGAATTGTCGAATGTGCGAATTCACATCTTCATAGGCCGCCGTGCTGGTAATATCAATAGTGCGTGTAAGGGAAGGATCTCGTGTTAACCCTGCCTGCTCATGGGCATCGCAATACCCTCGGTGGCGCTCGCCTAATTCAGCATGCGCAGGGTCGCCCAAGTACATAATACGTTTACAGCCACCCGCAATGAGGTGTTGGGTAGCAGTGACTCCCCCCATGTAGTTGTTCCCACCAACAATAGGGTATGCCGCTTGAGTATTGGGGTCGCCCCATACCACTAAAGGCACGCCAGCGGCTGCAGCGTGGTCGATTTTCTCGGTGCTTTTTCCCTGTCCGACTACGATCAGGCCGTCGGCGCGTTGGCTATTGATGAAGTAGTTTGCCCAATCATCGGTGGCCATAAAAGAATTCGACAACAGCATCTCATACCCTTCCGCGTTCAATGCCTGATTTAGGTCTGCTACAACCTTTAGAAGAAACGGGTCAGAAATACTTTGCTCTGTGTGGTCGACAAGATTCAAAATAACAGCAATCACATTGGTTTTTTGTGTGCGCAACCGGCTCGCTGCGGCATTCACACTAAAATTGTGTTCTAACGCCAACGCTTGTATTCGGTCGCGGGTATCTTGCTTTATCAGTGGATTGTTTTTTAACGCCCTAGATGCAGTGGACGTTGACACGCCAGCTAATTGAGCAAGTTTAGCCAGGGTCAATTTGTTCTCGGATTTCAAACTAGCAACATCAATTTATTAGCATTGTATTATTCATATAGTGGTCGATATCCCCCCCCTATTCAAGCAGCGACATAGATCTTTACGCCATATGATTGACGTAACTCGTATCAATATTCGCCACACTCACAGTGCTGATCACTCCTTCAAGTAAACACAGGCCTGTGATTGACAAGACATTGAGGCCTAAATCCACAGTGTTAATTAATCTGTACACCGAAATAACAAACCGTTAATTAATTTTGCAAACGATTGCATTTTTATCTTGCAATCGTTTGCAAGCACGCTTATGTTATGCAACCTGAACGATGGGGAAACATATTATTAACAACAACCCCCATTATTTAACACAGCTTCCAAAACAAATTAATGAATCAGGAGCACATCATGAACCGTCCATTCCGCCACACATTACTCAGTAGTGCCGTATGCCTAGCACTAGGCGCCCCCCTTGCACTCGCCCAAGAAGCCGACACAAAAGCATCAAAAGCCAGTCAACAAGCTGAAGTTATTGTTGTAAGTGGTACACCCGGTGGTGCAGGTATTCGTAAAATCGATGCCAGTTTTGCTGTCACTAATATCGATGCTTCTGATATTGAGCGCCTGGCGCCAAAAAGCACCGCAGACTTGTTCAAAGCGATCCCCGGTGTATGGGCTGAAAGCTCAGGCGGTGAGTCAGGTGCCAACGTTTTTGTGCGTGGATTCCCAGGTGGTGGTGATGCACCGTTCTTAACTATCAGCCTTGAAGGTTCACCCATTTATCCTGCGCCCACACTGTCGTTCTTAGAAAACTCGCAGTTATTCCGCATTGACGAGACAATCTCTATGATGGAAGGCCTACGCGGTGGTCCTAACCCAGTAGTGAGTAACGGACAACCGGGTTTAACCACTAACTTCAGACTCAAGCGCGGTAGCAGCGATACAGAAGCACTAGCAAAATACACCACGTCTGACTACGGTTTGAATCGCGTAGATTTAGTGTTAAGCGGCGAGTTAGATGACGACCTTTACTACATGGTGGGCGGCTATATTAAAAGCTCTCCCGGTATTCGCGATGCCGGTTTTAACTCTGAAGAAGGTCATCAAATCACCCTTAATATCACCAAAGAGTTTGATAAAGGTGAGTTGAACCTCTACACCCGCCAAACTGACGACCACGGCACTTGGTATTTACCTACGCCATTAAATGTCGACGGTGTAGACGCGTCATATACGCAAATTGGTGTGAACAGCCGCCAAGCCACGATCCACTATGGCCCAGATAACACAGAAGAAAGCTTTGATTTCGGTAACGGCCGTGGTTGGGACGGACACGTTAGCGGCGGTAGCTTGAAGCTGGATTTGGGCCATGGCTGGCAACTTGTTGACCGCTTTAACTATACCGCAGGACAGGCGAATACCTATGGTCTCGTACCTGACGGTTCGGCTACCACAGTGGGTCAAGTGGCAGACAATGGTATGTCAGCAACCGGCTCAGTAACAGGCACAGAATACGATGCCAATACTGCAATTCAGCAAATCGGTCGCTGGGTAGTATTGAAAGATATCAGCGCTTTCACCAATGACCTCGCAGTATCAAAGCAATTTGATGATCTTTCCACGTCATTTGGTATTTACTCTGCCACAACAAAAGCAGAAGACTGGTGGAGTATCGGTAACCAGGCATATTACGTATTGCAGCCAGGCGGCGAAATGCTAGACGGCATCGCGTGTAACGACGACCCGGCTGGTTGTGGCTGGAGCTACGACATTGACGCAGTGGGCGATGCCAGCACACGCGCCTTCTATGCGACCGCGAGCTATTACGCTTCTGACGATATCCAATTAGACCTGGGTGTACGCCGAGAAACCCATGAAGTGGCTTACTCTGTTGATGAAGGCTTAGACGGTAGCGTAGACAAAGCGTTAGATTTTGAACAAAGCCGCACGTCTTGGACAGCTGGTGTGAACTACGCACTCACTGATTTCTCAGGCGCATTCTTCCGTGTAAACCGCGGTTACAAAATGCCGTATTTTGACGACTTCCGCGATAACTGGGACGCCTATACAGGCGGTGAAAACCTCATCAAAGAGGTAACCCAAGCTGAAGCGGGTTACAAGTTTATGAATGACGACCTGCAAGTTTTTGCAACCTTGTTTGCTAACGAAGTAAAAGGTGACACCTTTGTGCGTCGTCCGGGTGAGCCAGCAGAAATACTGACTAACGAAGCATACGGTATCGAAATTGACGGTAACTACACCCACGATTCAGGTTTTGGCGTTAACTTAAATGCCACAGTGCAAGAAACAGAAATCACTGCAAGCGCGACAAACCAAGGCAACGAAGCGCAGCGTCAGCCTGGCTGGCAGTTCCGTGTTACACCGAGCTACGAGTTTGAAGTAGGCGACGATATGTTTATGTCAGTTTACGCAACCCTCTCAGCTGTTGATGACCGCTTTGGTAACAACGAAAACACCGTAGTGCTTGAAGGATATGAGAAAATTGATGTGGGCTTAACTTTTGAGCCAACCGACTCGTTACGTATCTTGTTGTCAGTGGATAACTTAACTGACGAACAAGGGATCACTGAAGGTGACCCGCGTAACCCTGACGCGCCAAATGGCCGCTACATCATGCCACGAAGTGCAAAACTCAGTGTGTCTTACATGCTGTTTTAATAATAACAAGAAACGTCCCTTGTCCTAAGTTTGAGCCAGCTAATTGCTGGCTCTTTTTCGTTTGTCGGTTGAATTAGAAACGATATTGCAAACTCAATTTGGCGTTTAGCGGCGCGCCAGTAGCGATGTTATTCGCGTTATGTGCCGACGGATAGTAAGTTTCATCCAACACGTTATTAATATTGAGTTGAACCTGCAAGGCTTCGCTGTATTGATAATAGACAGCAGCATCGAGTCGCAGGAAGTCGGGCAGAGTAACCGCATTATTCAACGTGGCATATTGCTCAGATTGATACAACAAACCTAGCCCAACTTGCCACGCCGACGAAAGCGAATACAAGTTCCATATTGTCAACATATGCTCAGGTACTTGCGCTAATTCTCGATTCGCTAACTGACCACTCACAACACGGCTTTGCTCTTTGCCATTCAAATGGCTGTAACCCGCGTTGATGTGCCAAGCATCAGTCACTTGACCCGCCAATTGGAACTCATATCCCGTTGTTCGAGTACCCGTTAAAATACTCCGCTCTGGATTATTTGGGTCGGTAGCCGTGCCATTTTCCCGCTCTACCTCAAAGTAAGCTGCCGTAAAGCTCAACCCATCATTAATATTCCACTTCATCCCCACTTCTTTGTTTTCAAAAGTTTCGGCATCCAAGGCCTGAGAAGTAAGAGATAACGTTAAGAACTGATCGCCCGAGCGAGGCAAGAAGGATTCACTCAAACTGGCATAAAATGACATGGCATCGTTGGGTTTATAAATCAAACCTACACGCGGCGACACTTCAGAATCACTGCTACCTAAATACCCTGAATTGCCATCATCACTACCGTCTGCCACTTCGATATGGTCGACAACATCGATTTCAAACTTATCGAAACGCACACCAACGACTGCACGCCAATGTTCGGTTAGGGCAATTTCGTCTTGGAAGAACGCGGACGTAAACGTTACCTCTGACGCGCGGTCGCGCACCGGGTCAGTGAGGGTCATGTCAGGAATAGCTAAAGGACGCGTAAAGGCAAACGTTACTTGGTCATCTTGAGAATCGTAAAAATACGCATCGCTACGAGCGTTATCAGTGTCTTGATTACCGTATTCCGCCCCAAGCAAAAGGGTATGAGATAACGTGCCTGTGTCAATTTGCCCTATAACATTCATTTGCAATAAGGCATTTTGACGCCCCGTGGTATCGCGATAACCGTCTAAAGTCACTGTGTTATCTGCTGCATTAAAATTAACTGGATAGAGGTTTTGATAAACCTTGTCGTAGTCGGCGTATTGCGCCGTGCCGTTGATAGTCCAGCTTTCATTTAATACGTGATCAACACTAATACGCGCGATATGAGCTTCTAGCGTTGTATTGTTAAACGTGGGGTCGCCAAAATACGTATCTCGCTCACCACGTAACGGCTCGCCATCTAAAGATGGAACACCCCGGTCAACTAAACGGTCATCGTTCACATACTCATAAGAAGCATGGATGGTAGTGTGTTTGTCCGCCAACCAGGTTAAGGTGGGATTCAGCGCGAAGCGCTCTCCGTCTTTAAAGTCACGGTGATTATCAATTGTGTCAAATACCCCATTGAAACGAATGGCAGCATTGGCAGACAAGGTTGTATTGTTATCGACACCCACAGACGAAGCTGAGAAGCTGTCTATACCCGCGTTCAAAGCTGTGAAATTAGTACCCACTTTGGCTTTTTTTATCACGCGGTTGATCACACCGCCGCCGCCACCACGACCAAACAGCAATGCATTAGCACCGCGCATAATTTCCACGCGCTCTACGTTATACAAAGGGCGAAAATACTGTACGTCATCACGTAGCCCATCAACAAAAAAGTCGGCGGTTGTGTTTTGCCCACGAATCGTGATTTGGTCTCGATGATCTTCACCTAGCCCTATACTGACCCCAGGTGTGTACTGCATCACGTCTGCAATACTGAACATGGCTTGCTGAGCCATTTGCTCGGCGCTCATAATTGAAACCGACTGAGGAACATTCACCAACAAGGTTGGCGTTTTAACCGCGCTGGCCACTTGCTGACCGAAAAAAGCGCCTCGTACCGAAATGCGTTCAATACTATCATCGTCTACTTTATTGTTCTCGCTACCATAGGCTTGCCACGCCAGTGCCGATAACACAGCGATTGTGGTACTTTTTATTTTCATTCCAAGTGTGCTCTTTAACTATGTTAATATTGTATTATGTAAATGATAAGAATTTACATTAGCGTAATAATAGTCGTTGCGGTCAGCACTTCAATTAAATTTAGAGAAATCTATACCTAAGTTGTAAATGTTGCTTTCTCTCTATGCTCGTGCCACTCTGCATTGTCTTTAATAGTGAATTTGGGGAAAGCGTATGCCAAAGAAGATTGCGATATTCGCTTGGGTCATGGTGGTATGGAATGTCATTGGTGTCTTGGCGTTTGCCTTGCAATTATCGCTAACACCTGAAGATTTAGCTGCTTTGCCCGATAATCAACGCCCGTTGTACGAGAACTTTCCAGCTTGGGCGATGGCCGCTTTTGGTGTTGCTGTAGTATGTGGCTTGCTCGGTAGCCTGTTACTTGGCTTGCGAAACAAACTGGCGTTGCCTGTTTTAATTCTGTCGTTTTTAGGCTTAATGGTTCAACACGCTCATGCGTTTTTTGTGCAAGATGCCATCGCGATTATGGGGCCTTCAGCCGTGATAATGCCTTTGGCAGTCACGGTATTCTCTGTATTGTTAATCACGGTTGCACTAAAAGCCCGACAGCATGCTTGGTTTCGCTAAACCAAGGCAGTGAAAAATAACGTCTTGGCAGAGCACTGAGGGTTCAATTCCCCCTCAGTGCTTCCTTCTTAGTACACGTCTCGTTGATACCTGAGCTCACTAACGAGGATGTCCATGTAGGCATCGACACCGGCGTCATCAAATCCACCATACTGCCCGATAACCGCCCTAATGGCCTTGTCTACGTCGGCAGCCATGCGCGATGCGTCACCACAAATATAGATGTAGCCCCCTTCTTGTAGCCATTGGAAAAAGGTTTCTCCGTGTTTAGCGATCAAGGTTTGCACATAGATTTTTTCAGTCGTATCTCGTGACCATGCCAAGCTCAACTCAGTGAGTAAACCCGAAGATTGCCATGCGGTTATTTGGTCACGATAAAGGAAATCCTGTTGTTCGTGTTGATCGCCGAAAAACAACCAGTTTTTCCCTGTTGCGGCACGCATTTCCCGCTCTTCCAAAAATGCCCGAAACGGTGCGATTCCCGTGCCCGGTCCAATCATAATCAATGGCGCTTCATCGTTTGCCGGAATATGAAAATGCGCCGATTTCTGCACATATACGCCTAAATTACCGCCTTCAGACAATCGCTTACCCAACCAAGTCGACGCCACGCCCTTACGAGGCTTTTCATACAAGTCATAATGCACTTCTCCCACGGTTAAATGCACTTCGCCGGGGTGAGCTTTGGGGCTTGAAGCAATAGAATACAAACGGGGCTGTAAGGGGCGTAAACCATCGACAAAACATTGCGGTGTTAATGTGGGTTTTAGCTGTGCCAACACATCGTAAACTTGGTAATCGTTCGGCACTTCTTGCTCAATCCCCCACGCCTCCAGTGTTTTCGCGTTCACTGTGGCAATATCCAATTTGCTTTGCAGTAACACTTTTAACGACGCAGCACCCGATTTCTGCGTTACCACTTCTCGCCCCGAAAAACCCGTTAACTGCAGCAATGCTCTCACTTCATCTGGGCAGTTTAGCGGCCAAACTCCCAGTGCATCCCCCACATCGTAATGCATGTCATCGCCACCGCCCGCTAAGCTAATTTCAATGTGATTTACACACTTCGCTGAAGCGGGTGCACTCAGTTTTTCAACCTCAATAAGATTGGCAATAAACGGGTGGGTTTTAGTGTACGTTGGAGCCGCATCGTCGTTGGATGCTACGGACGCTGTGCTGCTTCCCGCTGCTTGCGTAAATGCTGAAGACTGAAAAACACCGTTTTGCCATTCGGCAAATTCGTCTTCAAAAGCAACATCACACGCAGTGTATTCGGCGCACTGAGTCGCGCCCAATTCAATCAGACGCGCATTAATATCTGCAGCACATTTATTGAAATAGGCATAACTTGAATCCCCCAAACCGCACACACTAAAGTTGAGACTTGCCGGTAACTGGCTCGCCTGCTCATCCATTAGCGCAGTATAGAATTTTTTTGCATTGTCTGGCGGCTCCCCCTCACCAAAGGTAGAGCACACAATAACGACGTGCGTGTGCGCGGCGAGGTCAGCAGGTTCAATGGTATCTAGCTCTGCAATCGTGGCCTCGAAGCCCTGTGTCGCAGCGTGTTTCTTCAGCGCTTTGGCTAACACTTCACAGTTCCCTGATTGCGAACCGTAAAACACCGCCATGGGCGCACCCGCTTCTTCCGGCTGTGGGCCAGCTTTTGCTGCTGCGGCAATCGTACTAATGCCAGTGAGTAGTCCATTCAGCCATTGTCGCTGCTCATTGTCGAAAGGCGCTGTTTCTGGAATATCAACAACAGTGCCTTTTTCGCTTTGCAAATCTACCGCGGCGCTTAGTTGTGTAATCAGTGCATTGTTCATAAGGTTGTTCTCTAAATTTGAATTAGTTAGCGAGCAGGACGGGTTCAAGCTGGCTGTCTTCCAACTGCCTTGTGAAACTCAAAAACGACACGTCGTCTTGGCGTTTTTGCAGGTAATTCCCCACTATTTTCTCCGCGATATCGCACACATCTCTTGCGGCTACTGGGCCACATAAAAAGCGAGCCAAGCCTTGGTCGTCATCGGTACCACCACCAACAAATATGTTGTAGCCCTCGCTGCCATCTGACGCAGTAGTGCCAATAAGCCCAATGTCGCCAATGTAGTGCTGGGCACAAGAATTGGGGCAACCGGTTAAGTGAATATTGATAGGGTTGTCTAAGGTGAAACGACTTTGTAGATGGTCGACGATCCGCTCAGCATCTTGTTTGGTGTAAGCATTAGCCAATTTACAAGCCCAACGGCCCGTACAAGCAATGGCACCAGCCGCAAAAGCATTGGCATTAACGCTCAAGCCCAGCGCTTCTATTTCTTTCACCACCGCGTCAACATCTGCATCTGGAATATGGGGGATCAATAGGTTTTGCCACACAGTTAAACGTATGTCGTTCGCACCGTAGCGCATGGCAATACGGCCAATTGCGCGCATTTGGTCCGGACTCATTCGCCCCAACTTCAGTGCCACACCAATATAGTTCAGCCCCGCCTGCTTTTGTTTATGTACGCCAATATGGGCTTGACGTTGAATAGCTGGACGCGGTGCTTGAAAAGTGCTGTCTAGGGCCTGCAACACAACACCACAATCCATTTCGTCTAACTTTTCTTGAATGCGTTCGCATACCCAATCAAAACCATGCGCGTCTAATACATATTTAAAACGCGCTTTTTTGCGATTTGTTCTGTCGCCGTGTTCCAAATATACTTGAAGTATTGCTTCTGCGACCTTGGGTGTTTGATGAGGCAAACAAACAAAGCCCGTGTCTCTGGCAAAATCTTTATGCCCAGAAATGCCTCCCAATACCAAACGACAATAAATACCCGGCGCGACGCCTTGATTGTTTTCCAGTACCTTGGTCGCAACAAAACCCACGTCGTTTGTGTCAGATACACACGAAATACTGCCTGCATTGTCAAAGGCAAAGTTAAACTTGCGTGGAAGACCGTGGAAATCACGGGTATTGAGGATCACATGGCTAAAGTCGATAGCGTATTTTTGCATCGCTATTAACTCATTCTCGTCAAAGCCGTCTGTGGGACTTGCGGTAATATTACGCGCACTGTCTGCGCCTGAGCCTTTACAGCTCAAGCCTAGGTCATAAAAGGCCGCTAGGAGTTCCAATGCTTTATTCGCTGGAATTTCCCGCAATTGGAAATTACCTCGGGTCGTCACATGGGCGTAACCACCAGCAATGTGCTGAGCAATGTCACCCAACCCCACCAATTGATCGCCGCGCAACTTACACGCAGGAATACGCATACGGCACATATAACCGTCCATGGCAGGTGCGACGTTAAATAGCCCAAAATGGCGGAACATAAATCCGACGATCCCTTCAGGCATGCGGTTGTCGTTATCGTGTCTGACTATCCAATCCCATATATCCAGTACATGAGTTTCGTATTTGGCTTTTTCTTCTTTGCACAAATCGTCAAGTGGCGTTCCCCAGAAAGTCGGCAACGCGTCTTCTTTTTCGCTACGATCCCCCGCTCCTAACAGCTCGTGAAGATTCATTTTTACCAGCATTTCAGCAAGGTAAGTTTTTTGTTCCTGAGTAAACCCTTTGCCGCCATTGGCTGTTGTCGCAATTAGGTTGTCGTCAGTCAGAACACGAATTTCAGACATAGCAAACCCCTCAACTCATATTCATGAGTCGAAAATATCGTCATTGATGGAAAATTAAATTGGAAGTGGCGTTACGAATGACTCTCGTCACTATTGTGATAACGCAAGATATATGCCTACTACTAGCCAACGCGGTTCACAAACCGGTTGGCTGCACTAAGCGCTACAGCAAAATAGTTGAAACACCATGATTTAAATAAATAATTTCACTTTTTCCACGGTGTAGAATCTGTCGAAAACTCGCGCCGTACTCGTTCTGATATAGATTAGCACGGTGCCAGAGAGGGTTTATTTCCGGGCCACTGGCTCCCCATTGAACCACCCAGAAGCAAACCCGCTTTACATTGCACCAAATTGGGCCGAGTTACATGCTAATAATGTACATGCCAGCGAGCCAGCAAACGCTGGTTAGCGTTATATAAAATGCGTAATAAAACCCTGCAAAACCGGGAATGGGCACTTTCTGGGTATAGTCAGTGCCAATTTGCCACCCCGCTAAGATAGCATTCAACATGGCTACCGTGAGCGTTAGTGCTGAATAACACTTGAACCAAATAGGTGTATGCAATGCTAACCACACGTCATAGGTTATATCGTCTTGCAAAAAAATGCGTAAGAGGTAAACCGTCGCCCACACAATAATGGCGATATTGCTGATGCGCTGAAATATCCACTCGTGCACACCATTGCGTTTTTCTAAGCGTAAACTCAAGCCCATACCCATACTCCGAATAGCACGCTTAGCGCAACACCTAAGCCAATTGCAACACGCGAGATAAGTCGCCCGCCTTCTAATTCTTCGAAGTAACCGCACTCCTGAATAATGTGTTTTAACCCGCCTACTGCGTAGTAGCCCATTGCCGTTAAAAAGCCCCAAACCAGAAACTGAATCACAAAGACTTCGGTGATCATGCCTTTAATACGGTAAAAGCCCTCAGGAGATTCAAGGCTGATGTAGAGCGCAGGTAAGCAAAACACCGCCGCGACCCAAATAATAACCGCGCTTATACGGTGTAAAATAGAAGCCACACCCATAATCGGTAGGGTGATCGTGTTTAATTCTAAATTGACTGGGCGCTTTTTCTTCATGCAACGGTTCCTTGAATCCACAATACAGAAATAATGACTGTGGCAGTCATCTCATTCAGCTATCCGAACTTCCAATCAATCTTAATGCTAATCATTTTTATTTGCAAAGAAACTTGAAAACCCACGGCACGCATATACAATTGATAATCATTTTCATTTGAAGAAATTATATGTCGGGACAAGATAGAGCCAGCGCGCTATTGCGCAAAGACAGATTTAACGCAGAGTTTGAAAAAGCCAATACCCATTTGTATTTGACCAGACAGCGAATACAGCACCCTAATGCTAAGCCACAGCATTTGGAGCACTTTCTTGACGCGGCGGTATCACTGGCGACCTTATGCCAAGCGCCCGAAGCGGAACATCACACCCTAGACGTGCTGATGTGGTGTTATAAGCAATGTGAACATGAGAAGCAGCGTTGCTGCCACTCCTGGTCATTTAGCAGTGCATGCGACAAGCAACTAGCGCAGTTGAAAACACAGATTTGTCGCGCATGCCCTCACAACGTTTATCCGTTGTTGAGTTAGGATGAAGGTGATGACAGGTTATCGACTACTCAATACTGCCTCTAGTGCGTCGACCTGATTGAGCAAACGATTTTCCAATGAATCTTGCGCTATACGAGTAAAATCATCGATATACCATACATCCGCTTGTTTGGCTTTGCCGCTATCCAGTTTGATATACCCCAAGCCAAATGCTATCGCGTCCTGCTCACTGCTCACATCACTAGCCAAACTGCTGGTTAACGGTAGAAGCTTACTGTCCAATGGCACAACAAAAGCAATGTCAGCTGCCATGAGCTTTTCGTCGAGTTGTAAATTCACGCGTCTTATTAGCGAAGATATGCGCTGGTAGTTGCTGTTTAACACCTCAGCTTGCGCTGGCCATAAGGCACTTAAATCGCGCTTTAACACCCCCAGCATGATCAGCAAGTTATTACTATTCAGCCAAAAATGTTCCCCTGCTTCCGCCAGTACCACCTTTTCTCCGCTTGGCATAATGGCATGGGCAATATCAATGTTCACAATACGAATATTGCTTTGGCGCAGCGTTGGATAAAACGTTAATTCTGGCGCTACCGAACTGATACCCACAAGGGCGTCGTAGGCGGCAAAAGCCGCGTGACTGTTTTTATTCAGCCAACTGCCGATGCGGTTTACCGGTAAGCGCTTAGGAGGCAGATAATCAACACTGATATCTGTGCCCTTTACCAGCGCTTGCGTAATGCTGTGACTTATTGGGCTGACCGTGGCAATTTTTGCCGCATAGGCGCTGTGCGCGTAGAACAGGTAAACGGCGACTAAACTGATCAATAACCGAAACATAAACATTACCTTTTAGAATGTGAAAACGTGTGCTTACCAATAGCAAATACAAACCACATACACGCCACAAGGATGATCGCAGGGCCTGTAGGAACGGCCATCTGAAGATACATTGGCAGTAACACCCCTGCTAATGCACTGGTGGTGGCAATTAGCATTGACCAAAGCAACATCGATTTGATGTTACCCGCTAGCAATCGCGCACTTGCTGCGGGAATAAGCAATAATGCACCGACCAAAATCGCCCCTATGATTTTCACCGCAGCCACTGTCATTAACGCAATCAATAGCACAAAGCCGTAGTCGTGTAATTTGGTTTTTACGCGTAAACTTTTGGCGATTTCTGGAGACAAGGCGGTTAAAAACGCTTTATTGGCGTACTTGAAAGCCAAGGTAACGATGACCACAAACATAACAAATAAAATAACAATGTCTTGGCCATCGGCAGTTAATACCGAACCGAATAACACCTGCTCTACAAGGTGCGCGTTGACTTGCTTGGCAACGAGCATGATCAGGGCCGCACCCAACGCTAAAGCAAATGCGAGGAATACGCCGATTAAGGCGTCGTAAGGTACTGTTGTGCGCCCTCTCACCCATTGTAGTGACAACGCAAATAGAATAGAAAACGCAAACAAACTAATCCAAGGCGCTTCGATTGGCTCACCGAGCAGAATGCCAATCGACACCCCCGTAAGCGCCGAATGCCCAACGGCTTCAGACAAAAATGCCAGCCGTTTCACCACAACTAAGGTACCTAAAGCACCCAGTAATGGGCCTATCATTAAGCTAGCCAAAAAGGCGTTAACCAAAAAGCCATAATTGAACATTTCGGGTAACCACCCATGCTCAACCAAACTCGAGAAAAAAGAGTGAATACTAGTTAGCATGGCATCGCCTTACGCTATGTTGGTTAAGTCGAGCGCGCGTTGTTGCAGCACTGACAAAATATGTTCGGCACTGCCGCTATCTACGAGCTTGCCATCAATTAACGCCACTCGGTCACAATAGGCTTCTATAACATGCCAGTGGTGTTCAACCATTAATATCGACTTTCCTTGCTGATGGTAGTCGTGAAGTATATCGAGGATGAGTTGATGGCCTTGTTTATCCACCCCAGCTAACGGTTCATCTAGCAACAAAATATCCGGCTCGTTAACCAGTGCGCCACACAATAAAACCCGCTGACGTTCACCCGTCGACAAAGTGCCGATGCGTTTATCTGCAAAGTCGACAATATTAAAGCGCGCCATATATTCGCTAATTTTCTTATTGCGTTTATAGCTCAACCACACCGGAGCATCTTCAGATACCATTCTGAGGTAGTCCAGTACGGTAATGGGTAGAGTTGCATCAAAAGGCGCGAGCTGAGGTACGTAACCAATTTTTCCAGCCTCGGCTGGCCAATCTAAGTAAATCTGACCTTGGTGAGGAACCAAGCCCAATAGCGCTTTCATCAACGTAGACTTACCACCGCCGTTTGGCCCGACAATGCCTAACCAACAGCCAGGTTCTACAGTAAAGTCAAACGCATTAAGCAGTGTATTTGTACCGAGTGTTACACCCGTATTGGTGAAACAAACAGTGGGAGAGACCGACAAGGTATTGCTCGAATCCTTACTCATATCGCCACCTTGTCGGCCGCGTAAGTGAGTGCCTCAACCAAGGTATTAACGTTGTGCTGCATTTCTCTTTCCACCAAATCGGCAGAGTACTCACCGTGTGTCATATGTGAGAAATGATAAATCTTAATACCCGTTTCTTTCTCAATAACATCAACATAGCTATTGGCCATATTCAATTCAGTAAACAGCACATCAATATCGGCCTGTTTAATTTCGTCGATAGTCTGTTGCAATTGAGACGCGCTGGGCTTAACGCCATGGGCAGGCTCTACCACAGCCGATACCGTTAACCCGAACTCCTGCAATAAATAGCCATACGCGTTATGCGTGCTGGCAATTTTTATCTGGCTCACGTCTTTGTTTATCAGTAATGCTTGCACCCCTTTTTTCATGCCACGTAATTTTTTAGCGTAAAGAAAGGCGTTTTTAGTGAAGTATTTCGCGTCGTCAGGGCGCAATTGTCCCAACGCTTTTGCAATGCTATACACTTGGCGTATGGCGGCGTCTATTGATACAAAGGTGTGGGGATTCGCTTTTTCACCGTCGCCCAGCAAAGGAACATCTTTATTGGCGTAAATCATCACGAGATTTTTCGGATTAATGCGCGAAACAGCATGAATGGCAAATTCGTCATGACCAATGCCATTCACGACTAGCGCGTCGAGCTCATTTAAACGTGCAATATCCGCAGGGTTCAGTGCGTAGTTATGCGGGTTAAATCCAGCGTCGATCAGCGGTAGCACCTCTCCTTTTGTTCCCAACACATTTGCCACGTAGGAATAATAAGGGTGCAATGTAATGCCTACGACAAACTTGTCGTCAGCCTGTTGTGCGCTGGCTTGGCCGGCACAAAAAAACAGCAAGCATGCTGTTATCAAAAAATGCTTTATTTTCAATGTTAACACCCTTTATTGGGGAGAGGTAACGGCGAACCAGTGGTCGTTTAACTCGCACTGTTCACTTTGATGTTCGTCATGGGCATCAGCAATGCGCCACTGCACTTGCCACGTTTGGTTGTGCTTCAACAGCCTAACCACACCATGCTCGTTGCTTGTCACGAAACAGTTTTGTTGTGGGGTAGTAAAGTGATGCGTGGTAAATGGCGCCAGTGCGTTTTCTTGCAACTCAGCTAACGTTGGCGAGGCACTCAACAAACCCACTTCTTGCAACATCACAATTTCATCACTGGCGATGCTGAGTTGCATCGCCACATTACTCAATGGATTGGGCAACCTAACCTGTTGCGCGTGATCATCATGGGTTAACCAAAGTAAACTGGCAGCCATCAGCAATACCACGACAAAGCTCAATATGAAAAGCTGGTTTTCCTGTCGTCCATCGTGAACGGGAACAATCTCTCGCATCAATCCTACTTCCCTCGTATTTTACAGTTCTGAGTAATCAAATTCGGCAGGACTTTCATGCCCGGGATCGAAAACGATGTAGTATTCACCCTCTGGCTTGTCTACCAGCACAGAGCCGTCAGACGCAGTGGTCACCTGTTTAATTAATTCCTCGTCATAGGAATACACGCTAAGTGTTACCTCACCCGCTAAACTCGCGTCGCTATAACCGGCAACACAATACAATTTGCTATCGTCGTTAGTGTCGGTTTCGCACTGTAAGGTCGGGAAATGCGCATATGCCTTGCCGCATAACAGCAAGGCACACAACATCACAAGGGTACGTTTAACAGCGGCACAATTATTCATAGATAACTTCAAATGCATAATAAACACGTGTGATATCAAAATCGGCGGTGTCATCAAGGCTATCGCGCTTGTCATACACTTTAAGCATATAACGTCCGCCTTCCTCGAAGGTAAACGCCGATTTACCCTCTGCGTCGGTTTTCAGTTCAAGTACAGTAGGTTTCTCTTGATACTGAGGGCCTTCTTTTTCAATAGTGAATTCAGTGTCTGCAGCGGGCTTTCCGTCAAACAAGAATTTCACTTCAATCTCTTCGCCAGTTACGTAATCTGCCGGATGCGTAACGGGGATCACTTCAAAACCGTGGTTTTTCGGCTGCATCACAGCATCAGTCGGCGCTTTATTGGTCACGTATGACATGGCAACGGTAAAGTACTTTGATGTTTCGAGGTTTTTGCCTTCTTCAGGCATCTCCGCTTGTGCTTCAACCTTGTTTTTACCACGCATAAACTTTTTCGTATCGCGCTTACCAATGGTGTAAGACGAAAAATACGTCGGGCCGCTTTCGTAAACCAACGCATAAGTACCTTCACCATCCACATTTAGGTCGAAGGTTGCTCGACGTGCGCCTTCAAAATAAGCGCCTAAACGACGTACTTGCTTACCGTCGACACCGAACACTTTTGCGCCGTCACTCGACATCGCAAAGTCAGGGCGAAATGTGGTATGCGACGCCGTAATATCAACTGGAACTGTGGTAGCTTTATCGCTATTTAGAGAGAAATAGCTAGGCCAAATATAGATGTCATGGGCGCTCGCTTGAGACGTCGCTAGCGCGATTGCTGCGCCAGTAAACAAAGCAGATAGTTTGGTAAATTTCATGGTTTATTGTCCTATTTTAATGCTTACTGCGCTAATCTCATCATCATCAGGCAGTTGGTATTCCGTCTGTGCGTTCGCGAGGTCTATTTTTTGCTTTAGCAAAGACCGGCCGCCATCTTCTCGCACAACTTCAATGTACAAAGTAAATGTGGTTAACCCTTCAATGTGACTTTTAACAACATACTCACCCGCCCCTTGAGTGGCACCGGTTACCCCATCGGGTGTTTCATCATAACGGCCAAGCTTGCGCCACCAACGACGAATATCTTTAAGCCATTTGTCGTTATGCGACTTCTTCATATGCCATAAAGACAGGGTTTGATTTTTCTCGCTGCTTTCCACCCAAATCGCAACGTAAGGCTTTTGATAATTCGCGGTAGAAAAAGTAGGAAGCTCAAAACTGACCTCAAGTTCACTGCCGCTGGCCCCAAAGCTGAACATCGCTAATGCGATCACAACACTCAAAAACTTCGTCATTTTTATGCCTATCGTATTGAAACTAAGTGCTTATCGAACACTTGAAAAAGAGAGCGAATTTACGTCACTCACATCGAAAACGGTTTTGTATTTTGCGGCCTGATGATAGCAGTAATCATTACCAACAAACAATACTAATGAGAATCATTTTTATTCAGGTGGGTGATGAAATGGGATTTAGGGCGTATATTTTAAGAAGAGGCTGCCAGACAAGAACGTGAACTTACTAGCAGCCTGAGATGAACTAGGCCTCACAAGCAGCGCAAAGCTGTTTTTGATTAAGCAATTGAGCGGCATTCATACTGTGCTGGTAGTACAGTGATTTAATCCCTAGCTTCCACGCATCAATGTACAAGGCATTAATTTCTTTTACTGGTGTGTCGGGGTGAATGATGATGTTCAGTGACTGGCCTTGATCAATGTAAGTCTGTCTGGCTGTGGCCTGATGAACAATGGTCATTTGGTTAATTTCGGGATACGTCTTAAACACCTCTTTTTCTGCATCAGAAAGAAACGGCAAGTGTTGAACCGAGCCATCTCTATCGCGGATGCTGCGCCATGTTTCCACGTTGTTTTGACCTTTTTCCTCAAGCAAAGCGAGCAAGAAAGGATTTTTAATCGTGGTCTTGATTTTCTGTATGTCTTTTACGTAACAGTTTGACCATATGGGTTCGATACCCTGAGACACCTGGCCAAGAATAAAGGCCGACGATGTGGTTGGTGCGATGGCCATGGTAGTTGTGTTACGCCGGCCATAGCCCTTCAGCACGTCAGGCTCACCAAATGCCTGGGCTAGTTGCTCAGACGCTGCATAAGAACGCTGCTGAATAAGCTTGAATATTTCTACGTTCAATTTGGCGGCTTCGCGACTTTCGAAGCTCAGCATTTTTGATTGCAGTAATGAATGCCAGCCCAACACACCTAAGCCGATTGCACGGTGACGCTTGGCAAAGTTGTACGCGCGCTCCATAAACATAAAGGTTTTTACATCGTCGCGACTAGACGAATGTTTATACTGTTCGAGCTTGGTAATAAATTCTGTCATCACGGCGTCGAGGAAATAGGTCAGTGTTTCTACCGCGTCGGTGTTTTTCCACTCGTCATAGTGCAATAAATTTAACGATGACAAACAGCACACAAAAGACTCATCCTCAGTGCTGGGCAGCATAATTTCAGTACACAGGTTACTGGCGTAAATGCGGCGGTGCTGCTGTTTGTATACGTCGACCGTCTGGTTGTTCGCGTTATCTTCAAACAAGATGTACGGATAACCTATCTCGCCTCTCACTTGTATCAATTTAGCCCAAATTGCACGTTTGTCTTGGTCTCCGTCTATCATGGCCTGTAGCCATGCATCGCTCACAGTAACGCCATGAGTGAGTTTTTGGATCGGGTTGCCTTCTAAGCCAATTTCAAGAAACTCGGCAATATCGGGGTGACTAATAGGCAAGTAAGGCGAAAAGTTTCCACGGCGCGTTGCTCCCTGACTCACAACATCAACGATGGTGTCGAACAACTGCATAAAATGCACGGCCCCTGACGACACGCCATTATTTTTTATTGCCGCACCACGGGGGCGAAGTGCGCCAAAATACCCTGACGTGCCGCCCCCCATTTTAGACATCATGCCTACTTCCGACTGGGTATAAAGAATTTCACCCATATCGTCAGCAAGATAAGAACCAAAACAACTAATAGGCAAGCCGCGATCTTTACCGAAGTTCGACCATACAGGTGATGCTAATGAGAAATACCCACGCTGCATATAACGGTAAAATTCGTCTGCAAACCCGCTAATTCCGTTAATTTTTTCAGCGTTATCGGCAATTTCACGAATGCGCTTTTCCGGCGTGGTATCCTCTGTCAGGTACCCTGCTTGTAAGTACTTTCTGCTATTTTCGGTTAACCATTTCATTGTTATCTGCTCCCTAGAATAAGTCGTCACTGGTTACGCTCTTGCTGCGTTTGTTGTAATTGATCGAACGCTTGTTAAAGAAGTCGCCATGCTTAGTGCCAATAATTTCGTCATCAAACCATTCAGACTCACTGAGCAGTGCCTCATCAACCGAAAATACAGGCGCGATATCAATGCTTTTAAGCGAGCGGTTAAAACGGTCTTGAATGAAGTTAAGCACTACGGCTTTGGGTAGAAACGCCAATTCTCCTTGTTCGAAAATCCAATCAACAATTTTCTTTTCTGAGCGATATGCCATACGACACTGCTCCTGCACCATGGCGGCGTGGCGGCTGTCGAACCAAGTCGGGTTTTCACGCTTGATAATCTTAATGATCTCGATACCAAAATTGCCGTGGATCTGCTCTTCTTTGGACGTCGCCTCGACAACATTGGAAATACCTTTGAACTGAGCGCGAAATTTGTTGAACGCCATAATGATCAGAAACTGAGAAAACAGCGACACATGCTCGATAAACAAAGAGAACAACAACACGGCTTCGGCGTAATCTTTGTTGTCGTCACTTTTCGCGTGGCGCACCGCCGACTCCAGATATTGCACGCGCTCGTTAATTACCGGGTTTTCTTGTAAACGTTCAAACTCTTCGTTCAGGCCCAGTATTTCAAGTAAGTGAGAATAAGCATCGTGGTGCCTTACTTCACTTTCGGCAAAGGTTGCACCTACCGAACCAATTTCTGGCTTAGGTAATTTGCCGTGTAAATTGCCCCAAAACGTTTTTACTGCTACTTCAATTTGTGAAATCGCCAGCATTGTATTTTTCACTGCATTGCGTTCACTGATAGAAATACCCACCTTGAAATCTTGTATATCAGAGGTGTAGTTGAATTCGGTATGCAGCCAATAGGAGTGACGAATAGCATCTGAATATTCGAGGAGTTCCGGATATTCGTACGGCTTAAGATTAATGCGCTTGGTGAAAATATCGCGCTTGCGCATTTTAGCGTGTTCTTCACGATACAAAATATAGGCTTTGGCCGCTTGTGTGAACTCGCTTTTCATTAGTGTTTCTTCAACAATATTCTGCACGCCTTCAATAGAAGGAACGTAGCGTCTGTCTATTGCTTTGATTTGTTCGAGTTGCTCAACCACCTGATCTGAAATTATCTGTGCCTGTTCTCTGGTACCACTTTGCGTGGCCAGCATGGCTTTTTCAATGGCATGAGTAATTTTGGATGGGTTAAAATTTTCTATTTGTTCATCACGTTTCTGTATGTATGAAATCATTGCCTTTCCTGTAGCTGAATTCCACAAACACTATATGTAGTGATAATTACCAGATCAATACACTATATATGGAAAACTCTTAACTCTATGAAAAGCAAAGACATTTAAACAAAAATCATTATCATTTAGATTAATGAGATTAGAAACACAAGCCACAAGTAAAAAAAATCCCCGCTAACCAAGTTAGCAGGGATTGATTTTTGTCACTTCACGATGAAGTCGGTAGTTCAAATTACCGTCTATCTGATTAACCGACAGACTTAACCGGAATCATATTAGAAGGCGCAGTATTTAACTCAGTGCGAGGCGGTGCAAACTGGGTAAGCTTGATACCGACTACTGCTTCTTTGTACTCTTCTAGCGTTGGTGTACGGCCTAGAATTGCTGCCAGTACTACCACAGGAGTTGAAGCCAACAGAGATTCACCTTTTTTGCCGTCTCTGTCTTCTACAACACGGCCTTGGAACAAGCGCGTTGAGGTTGCAAATACGGTATCACCTTTTTCTGCTTTTTCCTGGTTACCCATACAAAGGTTACACCCTGGGCGTTCAAGATAGAGGATGTTCTCGTACTGCTTACGCGCTTCACTCTTAGGATTGTCATCGCTAAATTCGAAGCCCGAATACTTTTGCAGTATTTCCCAATCACCTTCTTGCTTGAGTTCATCAATGATGTTGTAAGTAGGCGCAGCAAGTACCAGCGGCGCTTTAAACTCTACTTTGCCGAGTTTTGCTTCTAGGTTACGTAAAATTTGTACCACAATTTTCACGTCGCCTTTGTGTACCATACAAGAACCCACAAAGCCTAAATCAACGGTTTTCGTTCCACCGTAATAGTTAAGCGAGCGAATTGCATCATGGGTATAACGCTTAGACACATCTTCGTTATTTACATCTGGGTCGGCAATCATTGGTTCGTCAATCACGTCCAAATCAACCACCAACTCTGCAAAATACTCACAGTTGTCGTCTGGCATCAATACAGGACGACCAGTACCAGAACGGATATCTTCGATACGTTGATTGGCTTTATCAATCAAACCTTGAAGTGTACCGGCTTCGTTTTCCATACCTTTGTTGATCATGATTTGGATACGGCTCTTGGCTATTTCCAAAGATTCGATCAAGGTCTCAGGCTGAGAAATACAAATCGAAGCCTTAGCCTTCATTTCCGCTGTCCAGTCGGTAAAGGTAAACGCTTGGTCTGCGGCTAATGTGCCAATATGCACTTCAATAATGCGGCCTTGGAACACGTTGTCACCGAATTTCTTCAACATCTGTGCCTGAGTAGCATGCACGATGTCTCGGAAATCCATGTGATCCTTCATGTCGCCTTTAAAGGTTACTTTTACTGACTCAGGGATAGGCATAGTCGCTTCACCTGTTGCCAATGCCAACGCTACGGTACCTGAGTCGGCACCAAAAGCTACGCCCTTAGACATACGGGTATGCGAGTCACCGCCGATAATAATAGCCCACTCATCAACAGTAATATCGTTAAGCACCTTGTGAATAACGTCAGTCATTGAGTGGTAAACGCCTTTAGGGTCACGTGCTGTGATCAAGCCAAAGCGGTTCATAAAGCTCATCAGCTTTGGAATATTCGCCTGTGCTTTTTTGTCCCATACCGATGCGGTGTGACAGCCAGACTGATATGCACCATCCAATACCGGAGAAATGACCGTTGCCGCCATTGACTCTAGTTCTTGTGATGTCATCAAGCCTGTGGTGTCTTGCGAACCCACAATATTCACTTTTACACGGACATCAGAACCAGCGTGCAGCGCCACGCCTTCAGGTACACCTACTGCGTTATTGTTGAAGATTTTCTCAACCGCTGTTAAGCCTTGCCCTTCGTGAGAAACTTCTTTAGATGGTGCAAATACATCTTCTGCTTCAACACCTAAGGTCTCGGCCGCAAAATTCTGTAGCTTTTTACCAAATACAATGGCGTATGAACCACCAGCACGCATAAATTCTACTTTCTGCGGCGTAAAGGCAGATGACACATCCGCTAATTCTTCGTCGCCTTTGTAGAGCTTTTTCGTTTTAGTGTTGATAGTTAACACTGTACCCGTCTCTACTGAGTAGGCTTGTTCCAGAATTGGATCGCCATTAGCGTCTAGTACTGGCTCGCCATTGTCGTCTAACTTCTTAACCCAGTTTTTCAAATCTAAACCAATACCGCCGGTTACACCCACAGTAGTAAGGAAGATTGGAGAAATACCATTAGTACCCGCTACAACAGGGGCAATGTTAACGAAAGGCACGTACGGACTAGCTTGTTTACCTGCCCACAACGCCACGTTGTTAACACCTGACATACGTGAAGAGCCTACGCCCATGGTGCCTTTTTCAGCAATCAACATGACTTTTTTGCCAGGGAATTGCTTTTGCAACTCAACAATTTTTTCTTGGTCAGCAGGAGAACACATGCACTTGCCGTGAAGCTCACGGTCAGAACGCGAGTGAGCCTGATTACCTGGTGACAACAAGTCAGTTGAAATATCACCTTCAGCGGCAATAAAGGTAACCACATCGATTTTTTCATCGATATCAGGAAGCTTGGTAAAGAACTCTGCTTTTACATAGCTTTGTAATAAATCTACAGCAATGGGGTTATTTGCTTTGTAGGCGGCCGCAATGCGGTCAGTGTCTGCTTCGTACAAAAACACCTGAGTTTTTAATACTTCGGCAGCTTGCTTTGCCAGTTCGGCGTCGTCACCCAAAGCAATGTCTAGCAATACTTTTACTGATGGGCCGCCTTTCATGTGTGATAGGAGCTCAAAGGCAAACTCAGTCGGAATTTCTTCAACAACTTCTTCGCCTAAAATAATCGCTTTCAAGAAATCTGCTTTTACAGAAGCAGCACTGGTTGTGCCTGGCAACGTATTGTAAATCAGATAGTGCAACGAATCTTTGCGATGTTCGTGCCCAGTATCTTTGATTTGCGCTATGATTTCAGAAAGCAATTCGCTCCCGTCAATAGGTTTAGGATGCAAGCCCTGCTGCTTGCGCTCTTCAATTTCTTGCAGGTATTCGGAATAGTAACTCATAGCGTCTCGGTCTTTTGGTATGATGATCAACTTACAAGATATTAGAAAGTCGTCCAGACCTCAATGTAATTTAATTACGAAACCCCAATACTCATCATCACTAAAAGAAATGGTCCAACAAGCAAATATTCAACAAATATATAACAAGTCACTCAAGTCAATGTCGCAACACTCACCAACTTGTGAATAAGGCTATCACCCCAAACCTGAGCAAGCCTACCCTTCAACACCTATAACACGGCTAGATGTCGTAACTTTCAACATCTTCAATTACGCGTCGCTCTAATCTTGCTTCGCCTATGGGGTCGGCATGAATAATCACATCGGTGTCACTAAACGCCGATTCAAGGGCCAACTCTACCGCATCTGTGATGTCGTGAGCTTCGCGAAACGACAATTCAGCATCAAGCTGTATATCGAGCTGAATAAAACGCTTTCCACCAGCTTTTCTAGTTCTCAATGCGTGATAGCCGATGACGTTTTTGTCTTTTTCTAAAATAGTTTTGATTTTTAATTTATCGTGTTCAGGTAATTCCTCATCCATTAACTGAGGTATCGCGATGTTCATTACCTGCCATGCCGCAATCACTAAAAAACCGCCCATCACAAGGCCCGCTATTGCGTCTAAGCGCGGAATATTGAAGTACTCACCTATCGTTACCGCCGCGAGCGCACCACTCAAGGCTAATACATCCCCTAAATAATGCGCGCGATCAGCCCGCACAATTAACGAGTCGACTTTTTTGATTGCCAAGGTTTGGAACGACACCAACATCAAGGTGGCAATCAAGGCGATCGCGAGTACCCAAACGGCGACGTGGGGTTGTTGTAATGGCTCAGGATTTAACAGATGCCGAATAGATTCAGAAATCACCAGTGTTGCCGACACACTGATCAAAGCCACCTGAATCAAAGCGAATAATGCTTCGGCTTTATGGTGCCCAAACTTGTGATTATCGTCAGGGTCCATTGCGGCGAACCGTGCTGCGCCAGCGGCTGCAATACTGCCGAACAAGTCGATACCGCTGTCGGCAAGTGAGCCTAATACTGCCGTTGAGCCCGTAATAAACCAGCCTATCAACTTCATCAATACCAGTGAAGAGGCCACAATAATGGCACAAGTAGTTGCAGCTTTAACCCAGCTGTTTTTTGATTTTTTACTAATAGTCAATGTCTTACCATTTCGAACAAAAGCCAATCAATGAACGCCTTCGTGGCATGATCATTGACCGATATCGTGGCACCTATAGTTACACTTGCCAATGTCCTTAACTTTCAACAAACGTTGATGTGGGCGAGAGGTGTCGAATTTGGAGAGAGGTTACCACTAACTCCGCGGTAAAAAAAACACAAAAATAGTAAGGCATGGGAGCGCCAGACGCGCCCCCAGAAAAGAATGTAGATAATACAGCGACTAAACGTTATAGGTAGAAGACGCAGTATCGCCGCCTCGTCCTGTCCAATTGGTATGGAAAAACTCGCCGCGCGGTTTATCAACGCGTTCATAAGTATGCGCGCCGAAATAATCGCGCTGAGCCTGCAATAAATTAGCCGGCAAGCGGCCACAGCGGTACCCGTCAAAGTAATTCAGTGCAGCGCTAAACGTGGGAGTAGGGATACCATTTTGGGCCGCAACGGCAATCACATTACGCCAGCCTTGTTGCGCGCCCAACAGTTTGTCTACGAAATAAGGCGCTACCATTAAATTCACTAACTCAGGGTTAGCATCAAATGCCTCTTTGATGTGAGACAAGAAGGTAGAGCGAATGATACAGCCACCACGCCACATAAGGGCAATGCCACCGTAGTTCAGATCCCAGCCAAACTCTTTCGCGGCCTCGCGCATTAATACATAACCTTGGGCATAGGACACAATTTTAGACGCCAACAAGGCTTTGCGAATATCTTCAATAAATGCAGCCTTGTCGCCTTCGAACGTCGCCTTAGGCCCAGAAAGAATTGAAGACGCCGCAACGCGTTCTTCTTTTTGCGCCGACAAACAACGTGAGAATACTGCTTCACCAATCAGAGTTAATGGCACACCGTGTTCAAGGGCTGATACCGCAGTCCATTTTCCGGTACCTTTCTGGCCTGCTGTATCAAGGATTTTCTCTACCAATGGCTCGCCATCTTCCTTGTAACCCAAGATGTCGCGGGTAATTTCTATCAAGTAACTGTCGAGTTCACCTTGGTTCCATTCTGCAAACACCGCATGCATTTCGTCAGCGCTCATACCAAGTAGCTCTTTCATGATTTGATACGCTTCGCAAATTAACTGCATATCGCCGTATTCAATACCATTGTGTACCATTTTAACAAAATGGCCTGCGCCGTCTTCGCCAACCCAATCACAACAGGGCGCACCATCGTCAACCTTTGCCGCAATAGACTGGAAAATACCCTGTACCGCAGGCCAAGCGTCGTGAGCACCACCGGGCATAATAGAAGGGCCTGTAAGCGCACCTTCTTCACCACCTGACACACCCGCACCAATAAAGTGAATACCTTTCTCATGTAGCGCTGCAGCACGACGATTAGAATCGGGGAAATGGGTGTTTCCGCCGTCAATGATAATGTCGCCCTGTTCAAGGTGTGGCACCAATTGCTCAATCATTTTGTCTACCGCTGGGCCAGCTTTAACCATCAGCATGATTTTGCGAGGTGTGGCTAGTGAACTAACAAGCTCTTCAACACTATGCGCACCACGGATATGCTTTCCTTTGGCCCGGCCTTCAATAAACTTAGTCACCTTGTCTGTAGAGCGATTGTACGCCGTTACGGTGAAGCCTTTACTGGCCATATTGAGGATCAGGTTTTCTCCCATTACAGCCAAACCTACTACAGCGATATCCGATAATTCTTTCATGCTCGTATGATGTCCTATGTGAGTGTGTCAATTCAGTTGCTGGTGTGCATTCCTAACAACAGGCTCTCTTGATGTTGCTAATTTAGATTATGCAAGGCAAAGAAAGACTAAAATTTCCGCAGTGCCAAGTCCAATTGATTACGGTTATCAAATATATGATAAATGACTAGCGACACAAATGATAATGAGAATTAATATCAATTGAAAGTTAAATATTGAAGTACTCATAAGCCCTGCTCAAATATGGCAGGGCCAGAGTGAGATAACAAAAGGTTAGTACACGTCTCGTACGTAGCGTTTTTGCTTCTTAAGCTGCTCCACGTAATCGGCTGCTTGCTCCGCACTCATATTGCCGTGTTCTGCAATAATCTCGTGCAGGGCTTTATCCACGTCTTTAGCCATACGATAAGCATCACCACAAATAAAGAAATAGGCACCGCGCTCGAACCAAGCAAACAGCTCAGCACCTTGTTGCTTCATGCGATCTTGCACATAGAGTTTTTCAGCTTGGTCACGAGAAAACGCGAGGTCTAAACGAGTTAACACACCGCTATTTTGCATGGCGGTAATTTCGTCTTCGTAAATGAAATCGCTGGCGCGATTGCGATCACCAAAGAACAGCCAGTTGTCTCCCGAGGCACCGGTTGCCTCACGTTCTTCGAGGAATGCGCGAAATGGCGCTATCCCCGTACCTGGACCAACCATAATCATGGGCAAGCTGCTGTCTTCTGGCACCGAGAAGTTTTTATTTGGTGCAAAGTAACACAAGACTTCGTCACCCTCTTCAGCGATATCAGCCAAATAGGTAGAGCACACACCGGCATGGTCACGGCCATCCTGATGGTAGCGCACACTGCCGATAGTTAAATGCACTTCTTCTGGGTGAGCATTGATACTTGAGGAAATGGAATACGCGCGTGGTGCCATCGCCTTACAAAGATTGCAGAACACCTCTGCACTGAATGACACGCCATAGTCATTCAGTAAGTCCACACAGTCTTTGCCCCACAAGAAATCACTCATAGCCTCATTGTCACCGCTGTTGATCAAATCGCGAAATGACGGGTCATTACATTGGTTAGCTATTTCAGCGATAAAGGCTTTGCTCGGTGTACGAATTTCCAAACGCTCGCTTAGCAGAGTATGAGCATCTATGACCTCGCCTTGCCAGTTAACTGTTTCACCAGCCTCAATGTTTAGTATCTGGCACAACTCTTCAACCAGGTCGGGGCGGTTTTTCACTATCACGTTCAGTGCATCGCCGGCTTCGTAGGTTTCGCCACTGCCTGCCAATGAAAACTCATAATGCACAATTTCTTTGCTCGATGCTTGCTGAGTTAACACGGCTTTGCGTAATAACTTAGCTGGCAACGGATTGTTGCGGCCAAATTTAGACTTTGCCTTTTTAGGGGATGACGCCGTTGCCGCTACTGGCCCCGCCGCTTCACTGCCCTTTTGCGCGATAATCGGCACCGCGCCTTGGATCCAATTCGCTGCTGGCGTATCAAAATCGACATCACAGTCAACGCGATCATAAATACGTTCTGCGCCCAATTCGGCTAAACGGGCATCCCACATTTTACCCGCAACACAAAATTCGTCGTAGTTAGTGTCTCCGAGCGCCAATACCGAGAAAAAGGTTCCAGCCAGTGCTGGCGCGTCATCACCACTCATTGCGTCCCATAGGCTTTGTGCGTTGTCGGGCATTTCGCCTTCGCCATAAGTACTGGTAACAATTAACAAGCGCTCTACGCCAACAAGTTGTTCTGGACTGACATCATCCATATCCAACACCTGAGGCGCTAGGCCAGCTTCACGAGCAAAATCGGCCGCTTGTTCTGCAACGTCTTCTGCATTGCCGGTTTGTGAACCGAACAATATCATCACGGGTTTCTGGGCCACTGGCGCTGCAACGCTTGCTGCTGCCGTGGCACCGCCATTCACATGTAAACGAGTATGTAAGCCCGCTAAGAAGCCACCCATCCATTGCTTTTGTTCACCACTAAATGGAATGTCGGTGGGTAAATAAGGTACGGCCAGTGCCGGTTTTTGTTGGTTCGTCATTTGTTTCTCCAATCTCTTTACTGCACTGACTATTGCGACACGGCAACGGCTTCAGTCTGGCCCATCACGGCGGTTAATTCGCCGGTGTAAAAACTTGCAAGCGCTTGTTCCAACGATGGATAGTCTTTGAGCTCCTGCTGATTTTCATAATCGCGATGCAGGATCCACACTGAAGTACCAAAAGCACGGGTATCGGCGACTTCACGGCGACAAAACGCTTCTTTGTAATCTCTTACGCGCTTGTCTGCCAACAAAGCTGCCAACGCTTGAGGGCTAAAGTCTTTAAGCGCTGCTTTTAGGTCTTTTTGCACTTGCTCTACCAGTTTGCGGTCTTCACTCTTAATTAAGTAATGCGCCATTTCACTGTCTGAAACACTGCTGTCTTTCACCAGTGCGCTTTTTTCAGCTTGCGCCTGCGCTCGGCGTAACACGCCCATCGCATTGACATACTGGCAAATCAAGTGGGTGTCACAATCACCGTATCCCGGCACGCGCCCACCAAACATAAACTGCTTGCTGTGATACGCCTCGGACACACGGCGCAATTGCCATATCCCCCACGCGTGTGCTAATTCTTCAAGCAGTTGTTTTTTGTCGAGCTTTTCGGCTATCGCGCCACTGCAATGGTGGCCGTATAACGCGGTGGGAATGAGAACGAAGAAATGCTGTTTTTCGTGCTCCCAGTTGTCTAACAAACGCGTAGCGACAACCGAGCCGGTCAGGTCAGCGTGCGCTTGTAGATGCAGTTTTAGGGCAAGTTCCTGACCAGCAACCACGGCGTCATTGCTCACTAACGACAACACCTTAACCGAGTCGAGTGAACAGCGCTGAGTGATCGCACCGGTAGGGTCGTACTGATATGCAGTACCGCCACTCATACCGTTACCAAACCCCTTACCAAAGCCGCCCAAATTGACAATACTGCCGTTGGTCATGTACTCACAGCAGAAGTCACCTACGCCTTCAACAACCGCAACGGCGCCGGAATTACGTACACCAAAGCGATCCCCCGCCTGACCTTCTACAAACAGCTCGCCACCGGTCGCCCCAAACAAAGCAAAGTTACCAATTAGCACGTTACCTTCTGCTTCATTTAACGCACCGCCGCCGGGGTTGGTCACTATGATTCTACCGCCGCTTGCGCCTTTACCTACACCGTCGTTACAGGTACCTGAATGGTGTAAATTTATGCCTGTATTGTTAAAAGCACCGAAGCTTTGCCCAGCAGAATGGGTGGAATTAACGATGATGGTCCCGTCGCGCAATACGCGGCGGCCATTGGGCAATACGTCAATGTGGGGGTGAGCTTCAACCGCTTCATCACTGAGGTCGTAATTGAGGTGTCGCTCAATATCAATGGCAAACTGACCACCGGTGGTTTTGTTACAGTTGTTGAGTTTTGGCCCTTGGATCACCAATGGCGCGTCAAAACCTTGTGCCAATGCCGATTTAGCTTGTGCAATATACTCATCGTCAGGCGCAAAATTTGCCTGTAATGAACGCGCATCCGGAACATGTTTTACTGTCGGCGGCGTTAATAAGGCACGCATATCCAAGCGACCGAATATGTTTTTGTGGTCCATCAAATGCAGTAAGTCGCAACGGCCACGAATTTCTTGTAACGAATGGAAGCCCAAATGTGCCAGCCATTCGCGCACCTCCTGCGCTACGTTAATGAAATACTGCGCCAGCGCGCGAGGGTCGCCCTCATACACTTCTGGGTTAGTGGTCAGCCCAGCAGGACATTTCAGGTTACAGTTTTTCGCCATAACACACTTAAGCATCATCAGCGCAGTGGTACCAAACTCAAACGAATCTCCGCCCAACATGGCAGATTTCACTACATCTAAGCCCGTTTGGTGTGCACCGGAACAACGTAATACCACATTGTCGCGCAGACCGTTTTCCGACAGCGCTTGGTGTACTTCAGCAATACCAAGCTCGGCGACACGGCCGGTGTTTTTCAAACTGGTCACTTGCGCCGCGCCAGTACCACCGGTGTTGCCAGCAATATTGATCACGTCTGCGCCCGCTTTTGCAACACCAACCGCAATGGTGCCCACACCTTCAGACGACACCAACTTAACAATAACGCGTACTCGTGCTGCTTTGGCGTCGTGAATAAGCTGGCCCAAGTCTTCAATAGAATAGGTATCGTGATGGGGAGGTGGCGAGACCAATTCAACGCCGGGTGTACCGCCACGCGCTGCGGCAATTTCCACGTTCACTTTGGGCGCAGGTAACTGCCCGCCTTCGCCTGGTTTTGCCCCCTGACCGATTTTAATCTCAATTTCCTGAAGTGATGGGTCAGCGAGATAACCAACCCAAACACCAAAACGGCCCGAAGCGAATTGTTTAATTTTACTCGCTTTAATACTGTTGTAACGGCGAGAGTTTTCACCGCCTTCGCCCGAGTTACTCATGGCGCCAGCAATGTTAGTTCCTTGGGCAACCGCTTCGTGTGCCTTTGCCACCAAAGCACCATGACTCATAGCGCCCGAGGCAAAGCAACGGGTGATAGAGTGAGCGGGCTGCACCACGGCGAGCTCTACTGGCGCAGGGGCACCAATCCAGCCTTTTACTACGGCCAACCCACGATGATCTAATTCAGCTTCTAGCTGTTCACCATTGTGCTGAATACCCTCGAGTGCCGGCCAACGTTGCCCAATAGCTTGGGCTAACCAACCAAGCTTTTCAGCCTGCCCGGGATAGGCCATGGTCAAGTGCAGGTCAGTGGTGGTGACTGTCATGCCCTGCCAGGCAATATGCACATTATTCTGCCAATCAACACCGTCAAGTAAGGTCGACAATGCATCTATGCTGTCACAATTGGCGATATTTAACGGCATGGCCAATACATCACGCAATGCTGCGGGGCGTTGCGCACGCTCTTCGTATAAGGCTTTACAGAAACTTCGGTACGCGGGCGTGATTGCCATATTGTCAATTTGCTGTTCGGTACACGCTTCGTACCCTAACTTGCGATACGCTTCATCGTCTGGTATCCACAGCGGATGGTCCGGCATCTTCTGCTCAGGATAAGCCAGAGGCTCCTCAGTCATCGCGATAAACTCTCGCACTGCGGTTACACCAAAACTATGCCCCGCACCATCGCTGCGCTCTTTAAACAGCCCCAACAAAGGAATTTCATTCTCGCTTTGTACTTCAAATACTTTTTGCTGCCATTTCGCCGCTGTTTGCGCAATATCGCTAAATTGCGCACCACCAACTGGAGAGTGAATGTTTGGGAAAATCGCTTTTAATGCCAGATCGTGGGTGTCGATAAAGTTGGCTTCAAAAAACTCTCCGCCAATGTAACTTTCAACGGTACACAAGCCGAGTTTACCCATGGTTTTCATCAACGCTTTTTCCACGGCTTTTTGGAACGCATTCAGCCCTTGCTGAACGCCTGCAGCATCAGAGAATAACTCTTTGGCTCGTGTGGCTACCGTTAGCGGGCATACCGCAGAAGCACCAAAGCCCAATATGCAAGCCACGTCGTGTGTACTCACAATTTGGCCCGTGGCATACACCACACTGGTTTCAAAACGCATGCCTTTGCTGATCAAGCGTTGGTTCACTGCGGCAATCACCAAAATGGCAGGCAGAGCCGCGTGTTGATGACTCACGGCTTCATCGCTCAATACAATAATATCGGCATGAGCGAGTGCTGCAGCTTCAACCTGATCACAAACGGCGTTTAGCGCAACGGTTAAACGCTGCTGATTGCTAGTTTCATTGTCAAAGTCTGGTTCAAACAGCGTAGTAATGGTTTTTACTACCAAAGTTTGCTGCTGCAAGATTTGCTGTAATTGCGCTGGTTGAAGAATAGGTGACTGCAACACCAGTTGTTGCGTGGCGCGCGAGGTAAAACTCGGTTTTGCACCTAATGCAACTCGCAGTGTCATACCGTCTGCTTCGCGAATGCTGTCGAGTGGTGGGTTGGTAACCTGAGCAAAGCGCTGGCTGAAGTAGCGCGACATGCCGCCTTCTTCTGCCGCTAAGGCATTGGGCGCCAAGCCATATCCCATGGCCGAGATTTTTTCCATGCCGGTTTGCAGCATGGGGTCGAGCATAAACTTAAAGCTCTCTTGGTTGTGCCCATACGCCACATGCCGGGCCGCTGGTTTGAGTGCGTGCTCTATTTCTACCGTTTGTGACGCAGGTGGTAGCGACGCCAAGGGCAAACTGGCCTTTTTCAGCAAGCTTGCGTAGTCTTTTTGTGCCGCTAAACGGGCAAGTACATCATTGGTGTATTCAACCTGTTTGGTTTTGTGGTTGAACACCACCATACCACCAGCTTCAATACGACCACGGCGCAATACTGTGTCGGCAGGAAAGTCGATTTGTCCGGCTTCACTCATCACCGCCAAATAGTCATTAGTTTCAACACTGCGCAGCGGGCGAAGACCCAAACGGTCTAAACGTGCACCGACGATTTCTCCATCGCCGAAAACCAGCGCAGCAGGGCCATCGTTCTTTTCTTCATATAAACTGAAGTATTCCAACATGGCGCGTACATCGTCAGGTAAACGGGTGTCATTCTCCCAAGCTGGAGGCATCATAGCCAACACCGCCGTATCGATGCTGAGTTTGTCTTCAATCACTCGGCGAGCCAAGGTTTGATCCAAACGCGCAGAGTCAGACTGCCCCTTAGGGAAAATCACTTCTTTCTTATGAAACCGCCCTATCGCCTGTTCACTCAAGCGATTTTTTCTATCGGTGTTCAGCTCACCGTTGTGCGCCATGCGTCGGAACGGTTGAGCAAACATCGTATTCGGCGCTGTATTGGTTGAAAACCGGGTATGGAAATACAAGGTGTGAATATGATGTTCGGGATGATTGAGGTCATTAAAATAGGGTAGTACTTCCCAACTGTTTAAGCGCCCTTTCAATACTTGAGTACGCGAACTCATCGACAGTGGATAAAACCCTTCTAACGCTTCTTCGGTAAAGGCAATGGCTTCAATTTCTTCCAGTGCGGCGTGAATTCGCAATTCAAAAGCAGCTTGATCTGGTATGTCGTCAGGCCGTTTAAATACCACTTGGTGAATCAAAAGTTGCGCCATGGCACTTTCTTCATTCAACACACTTGGGTCGACTTCAACCAAACGCCAAAGCAGTACCGCTAAGTCATGTTCTGCGAGTACTTTTTTCAGTATCGACTCTGCATGCGCGTGCTGCTGTGGATCAGAAGGATAAAAAAAGTTAGCAACGCCAAATTCCCCTAATTGCAAATTTGGGCGCTGAGTCAGAAAGCGAAAAAAGTTCAGGGAGATATCAATATTCACCCCTGCACCATCACCAATGCCTTCTGCACTGAATCCACCGCGATGGGGGATCATGCATAGTGCTTGATGCGCGTGCTGCAATAATTCATGTGTTTGCGTGCTTTGTTTATGAGTAATAAAACCCACACCACAACTTGAATGCTCGTGTTCTCTATTAAATAAATAACGCATGGTCATACATTTCCTCAATGTAACCACTCACCAATGTGATATGCGTAAAGTTATTATTATTAGTACTGCCGACTACGGCTTTTAATACGCGCTGGTGGTTGACTAACAGTGCCATCTAATTTGGCGGCTCGACAGCATACACATGCATCAGAATAAACGCAAATGATAATGGTTGCCATTAACAAGCTATCCACATCCCTTTAATGCTGGCGCTAAGCTAATTCCGTGACTTAACAAATTAAAAAAACAGAAAATATACATATTCACTTTTTATGAATATGTATTCGTGAAGATTTTACAACGTATGACCGTCTTACAGCAGTTATTCTTTAGTATCACTCGAAATCAGGATAATATTTATCCACTTTATGCCTGATCAAAAATTAGGTTTTCTATGCGGTTTTAGCTTGTACGTGAAGTGTTAACGCTTTTTGTTCAAAAATGCCGTCAATTTACCAATATGAGTAGTTCTTCAACCATGTACATCTCTGAACGTGCAGCGTCGATGGCGTCGTTTTACGCCATGGCATTTGGCGAAAAAGCCGCTGCGTTAGAAGCACAAGGCCATCATGTTATTCGGTTAAACATTGGCGAACCCGATTTTGGCGCTCCCGCCCCCGTTCTTGCCGCCATGCAAACCATTTTGCAACAGCAAGACTTACCCTATACGTCTGCACTAGGGTTACCCGCACTGCGACAAGCCATCGCCGATTTTTATCAATCTCATCACGGCGTGAGTGTTTCACCGTCGCGGGTTATCGTTACGGCAGGTGCTTCTGCTGCATTGTTGTTGGTATGTAGCGCTTTGGTGAATCCTGGTGACAAGGTGATGATTGGCGACCCGTCTTACCCTTGTAATCGACAGTTTGTTAGCACCTTTGGTGGGGATGTACAGTTGGTTCCTACCGATGAAACCAGCCACTTTCAATTAAACTTACCGCTCGTAGAATCCCACTGGCAAGCTGATACCAAAGGACTCATGATAGCCACGCCTTCAAACCCCACTGGCACAGCCATCGACACTCCGGCCCTCAGTGCACTGTGTGAATTTGCCAAAAGTCGAGGGGCTTTCAGAATCATTGATGAAATTTACTTGAATCTTCATCATCAAACACAACAACCGGAGACTGCACTTGCATTGGACAATGACGCCATCGTGATCAATAGCTTTTCCAAATTTTTTGGCATGACTGGTTGGCGTTTGGGTTGGTGTGTAGTGCCTGACGGTATGGTTGATGTGATGGAACGGTTGGCACAAAATCTCTATATTTGCCCATCTACCCTTGCGCAACACGCAGCGCTTTCGTGCTTTACTCAAGCCTCTCTTGATGAATGCGAACAGCGCCGACAATTACTGATTGCGCGTAAAACACTTATCATAGAAGGGCTGGAGGAAATTGGCCTGTCGGTTCCGGTGGTGCCTGATGGCGCTTTTTATGTGTATATCGACGTGAGCACTACCGGGCTTGATGCCATGACCTTTTGTGAACAAGCATTAGCACAAGCCAAAGTGGCATTAACACCGGGTAATGATTTTGGTTTGGCCCAAGCGCGTGATTTTGTGCGCTTATCGTTTGCCTCTTCCGAAGAGAACTTAACGGAGGGGATTCGTCGTTTGGGAGAATTTGTTGCGACGCTATAGAGCGCCGCAACACGATTTTACTGTGCTAATAAAGCGTTAACGGTCGTATTTAGCCGCTTGCCCAGCTTTTGGTGTGGCTTGCTTAATAAACTCGCGTAAGTCTTCATTCGATTTTTGCAAATCTTCGCGACGTAAGTACATCATGTGGCCACTGCGATACCCTTTGAAGCTCAAGCGGTCTTTCATTTTTCCACTTGGGTCTAGTTGCCACAACGTATACTTGGCGTCGAAGTAATTTGTTGCGCCATCGTAGTAACCTGATTGCACCATCACGTTCAAGTATGGGTTAGCTGCCATTGCCAAACGCAGGTTTTTACCGGTTTCGTTACCTGTGCGATCCCACGGATGAACAGAGCCAAACATGTTGTACTTCACATCGGTAACATAATTCAGTTCATTGCGAAGATAATAGTTCATCGCAGGCGTGAACGAATGTAACCAAGATGTCAGTTCAGCATTGTAGTCTGGGCGCGCGCCACTTTCTTTTTCGTCGATCCCTAAGTAACGGCTATCGAGGCGACCAATAGTTTTGCCTTCATCGCGAAGTAGCTCTTTCCAAAAATACCAAGTGCTCACGTCTAGGTTATTTTGCTCAATCGATTTTTCTGAAATACCCGCATAGGCAGACATTTGCTTGATCACATCGCGCTTTTCAGCCGCTTCGATAAAGCCACCTTTGCTCAATGCTGGTAGCAATTTATTAAGAGTGAAGTCTTCTACTTGTGGCAAGAAATCTTCAAGTTCCATTTGCTGGTAAGCTGGCGCTAACTTTTTGTGATGCCATGCTGCTGCGGCAAAGTAAGGCAAGCGATTAGCCGCTTCAACTGGGCCATCACGCTTAATGCCAAGGTCGGTAGGAGAAACGAGAATTACACCATTCAGGTACATCCACTGGGCGTTTTGTAGCTCTAGCGCCAAGCCTGAAACACGTGTGGTTCCATAACTTTCACCAATCAGATATTTTGGTGATTCCCAGCGATTTGCGCGAGTCACAAAAGTATTAATCCACTCGGCGAGGTACTTCACATCAGCCTTTACACCAAAAAACAGGCTTTTCTGTACTTGACGACTACGCATTATACCGTCTTTGTCTTTTAGTACACGGCTATACCCCGTATTTACTGGGTTAACATAAACAATGTCTGCCACATCTAAGATCGAATATGGATTGGTTGCCATCCCGTAAGGTTGCACTGGATAGCCTTCGTCGTCGATTTTCAAAATACGCGGGCCGGTGTAAGCAATGTGCATCCATACCGATGCTGAGCCTGGGCCACCGTTAAAACTGATCACCAAAGGTCGTGTGCCATCATTCTTCACGTCGGTACGTTGATAATACGTATATTGGAGCGTGGCAATGGCATCGCCTTCATCATTCCATACAGGTTGTGTTCCCGCAGTCGCAGAATAATTAACACGCTCACCTTTAATTTTGGTTTTGTGTTCAGTTACTACACTACTGTCGATATCAATTTCACGGCTGTGCTCATTCGCCAAAACTTGGGCGCTTACACACAGTGTCATCCCTAACGTTAGGGCTTGGAGTGTTTGCTTTAATGGTTTCATGTTGTCTCTATGTCGTTTTTATTGTTGAGCACTACACAAGGCAGTGGATTATTCCCCGGCTGCTAACTACACGTATCAATTACGATTTAGCCTACTCGATCTTAGCAGGAACAACACAGAAAGCGGCAACTTGTGCGGTTACTTATCTCAGTATCTTTCCCATTTACCTGATTGTTTACCCAACGACTTGGGTTTTGATTGACGGGAACAAACCTTCAAAGCTATCGTCGAAGTCATTCAATTACTGCCACACAAAAGGACATGCAATGAAAAAGCTAATGCTCACCTGTGCAGCCATTGCTGCGCTTTCTGGTTGCACCACGCTGCCCAACGAAGCCGAAGTAAAAGCAGCCGACTATGGCGAGTTTCCCGATAACTATGAAGCCGTTATCAAAGACTATTTCAGCAAGGTACAAAGTGACCCAGACAGCACCACCTACAAAGGCATGACTCAGCCCAAGCGTTATTGGTTAGGTAATGAATTAGACGGTGTGTACTACGGTTATTTGGTCTGTGTAACTTACAATACAAAGAATCTGTTTGGCGTATATTCTGGCTACCGCACAGACGCGATTATGATCAAAGATGACGAAGTGACCAAACAAGTCGGCAAAGGTGATTGGTGGGGCGAACAGCTCTGTGATTAAGCACGACGCTGTTTGACGAGTCGTCCCGCCTCATTCGCGGGACGTATTCTCAGGTGCGAGTAAAAATACTGGCTCAGAATGGCGGCTATCATCGGGAGACACTAAAGCTTCTGACTGGTCTTTTAATTGTATTCCAGACACTTGCATTTGTATTGAGCGCAAAATTAACCACATGAGTTTATCAGTGGCTTCTTCGTACGTTAATCCACCGGGCCGAATATTCGAAATACAATTGCGTTCGGCGTCTTGTCTGCCCCGTTTAGGTTTGAAAGTATAGTAAATACCTAAACTGTCAGGAGAGCTTAAACCCGGTCTTTCCCCAACCAGTAAAATCAGTAATTCTACGTCGAGCAATTGCCCAATTTCGTCGCCGATAGCCACTCGCCCTTGTGACACGACACACAGTGGTGCCAAGGTAAATTTATGCTCCGCCAAGGCTTCCATTATCTGCTCTACCATTGCCGGTGCGTGCTGTTGCACCGCTGTAGACGATAAACCATCTGCGATCACAATGGCCGCACGTGCTGGGAAAGGCTGGCCTTTTGAAAACTCTGTCAGTCGTTGGTGTGAGACTTCACCTAATCGGCGGCCCAAATCTGGCCGTTGTAAATACATATCTCTTGTTGCTGCCTGTGATGAAAGTCGTAACACGTAGTTCTCAACCGGTAGGTCGTCGATCAGCTTTTCTAAATCTAATGGAATATGAACGGCATCACGTGCATTTGCGTGATCCATCTGAAAACGCAGCCATTCATGAGTGGGCAAACTATGACCCGCTCGCCCAATACCCACTCGCGCGCTAGTGTGCTTTTTAATGGCTTGCCAAGGGTCGGCAATATAACAAGGGCGGTGATTTTTATCCGACATACACTAGCCCCCTACTTTAGCCGTTAAATGAGCGAACGCCGGAGGCAAGCCTTTGCGGCTTATCAAACCGTTGTGCTGGTCGAATATCTGCATTTTCACAAGCCAAGCTTCAAATTCAGGGCTAGGTGACAAACCAAGTACATCGCGCACATACAGAGCATCGTGAAACGACGTGGTTTGATAATTCAGCATCACATCATCAGAGCCGGGTATACCCATGATAAAATTCACACCCGCAACCCCCAATTGAGTCAGTAGCATATCCATGTCGTCTTGGTCTGCGTCGGCGTGATTGGTGTAACAAATATCACAGCCCATGGGTAACCCCATTAATTTACCGCAGAAGTGATCTTCTAACCCCGCGCGAATAATCTGTTTGCCGTTGTATAGATATTCTGGCCCGATAAAGCCAACAACGGTGTTAACCAGTAGAGGGTCAAAGGCGCGAGCGACAGCGTAAGCACGTACTTCACAGGTTTGTTGGTCAACGCCGTGGTGACCGTCTGAAGACAAGGCACTACCTTGCCCTGTTTCGAAGTACATAACGTTATTCCCCACCTTACCTCGCCCCAGAGATAAGGCCGCGTCTTGGGCTTCTTTTAACACGGCGAGATTAATGCCAAAGCCTTTATTGGCAAGCTCAGTGCCCGCAATAGATTGAAACACCAAATCGACAGGCGCTCCTTGCTCTATGGCACTGATGTGGGTTGTTACATGCGACAATACGCAAGACTGGGAGGGGATGTCATATTTATTAATCACCTCGTCGAGCATTTTCATCAGGGTGACAACCGATTGCGTGCTGTCACTGACAGGGTTTACCCCAATAACTGCGTCACCGCTACCGTAAAGCAAACCATCGAGCATGCTGGCAGCAATACCTGTGGGGTTATCGGTAGGGTGATTGGGTTGCAGGCGAGTAGACATTCGACCTTTTAGCCCTAATGTATTGTTGAAGGCAGTGACATTTTCAATTTTGCGCGCCACGAGGATGAGGTCTTGCACACGCATAATTTTACTCACCGCGGCCACCATTTCAGGTGTCAGCCCCATTGATAAGGCTTTTAAGTCTTGGCCCGTTACGTCGGTCGCGAGGAGCCAATTGCGAAAATCGCCTACCGTCATCGCCGAAATCGGAGCAAAAGCTTGTTTGTCATGGGTGTCGATAATTAAACGTGTAACCTCGTCGTCTTCATAGGGGATCAACGGGTTTTCTAGAAAATGCACCAGAGGTAAGTCAGCCAGTATCATTTGCGCAGCAATGCGCTCTTGTGCGCTACTTGCGCCAAGCTGAACAAGATAATCACCAGAGCGAAGCGGACTCGCTTTCGCCATCACGGTTTTTAAATCTTTGAATTGCCAGTGTTGCCCACCAGCAAACATCGAGTGCTGCATTTATCGTCCCCATTGTCGTTAGTGCAATAATGCGTCACGCATACTCGATTAATCAATCGCTCAATGAGATTGTAATAAATAACTTAAGAATGAAAATTCATACCTTTATATGGCGTTTAAAACCTTCTGTAAAGCTAGTTGCTGTGACTAATAACAAGGCGTACAGTTAAGTAAAGCACAAGGAATGTGATTATGACTTGGATTAAATGCACTCTATTAAATGGCAGCAACCCGTATCATTATGTAGACAAGGGAGATCAGGCACTACAACAAGCTAACTTAAAGCGATAAGTACAATTATAACCACTGACAGCCCATTTCATCAGTCTTGAATTAGACATACCCAAACCGCTCATTTCTGCTTAAATTTTGTCCGTGCAATTTTTGCCGGCTCTGATAACGTATAAATTTCAAACCTCATCTTCAGTCGGTTTGTCACGGAAGATCAACAATTATAATTAACGGCCAATTTATGACTCATTCTTCAGCTCGTTTTGTACTGTTTATTGCATTCATGTTTGCACTCACCGCTACTCAACTACAGTGGCTATCTCATGCACCCATTGCTACGCAAGCCACTCAATTCTACGAGGGACAACTGCATGGCTGGTTCAATATCGATTTATTAGCCATGGTTTATATGCTGGTATTTTTGCTACTGAGCTTTCCCGCTTCTTACGTTATTGATACCTATGGTTTGCGCAAAAGCCTGATACTAGGTAGCGCTATATTAATCGTAGCTAGCGTGATAAAGGCCATTTGGGTGAAGAATTTTACCCTCGTATTAGCGGCGCAAATTACATTGGCTGTAGCACAACCTTTCTTGCTCAATGCTATTACCACACTCACCATGCACTGGTTTAGCCCCAGCGAACGCGGTATTGCTGCGGGACTGGCTGTATTTTCTCAATACTTGGGAATGCTAGGCGCTATGGCACTAGGGCCCCTTTTCATCGATTACTTCTCTGCCGAAGCTGGCTTGCAATGGTTGATGTATTTATATGGCGCAATGGGTTTGATCGGTGGTGCTGCCCTAATCATTGCGTATCCAAGCAATACCGCCAATGAAGTCCCACACACACCAACGCTCAGCTTCACCGAAGGCTTGAAGTTGTTAGTACACAGCCGAGACATGCTGATTTTATTGGTCTTGTTTTTTATTGGCTTGGGTATTATCAATGCTATAAGCAGCCTGATTGATAGTATAGTAAGTACGCTTACTCAGCAGCACAATGCTGGTTGGAGGCATGGTTGGCAGTATCGTTATATCCACTATCTCCGATAAAATCGGTAAGCGTAAGCCATTAATAGTCATGGCTTTAATGATGCTATTGCCTGCTCTCATTTTATTCGTTTACGCCGGTAACTGGTTTGAAACCAGTCGCTCTCTGCTTATTGCTTTGCAGATAAGTAGCTTTGTGATTGGTTTTTGTATTATGGGAATAGGCCCTGTGGGCTTTCAATATGCCGCCGAGCGCTGCGCGCCAGCGCCTGAATCAGCCTCGCAAGGCATGTTATTGTGGATAGGCCAAATTGCAGGTATTGCCATGGTGGTAATTATGTCCGCCGACAACAATCACTACTTACTGACGACCCTACACACATTTTGTTTTATGGCTCTTGCCGCATTGTTGCTGTCTTTTTTACTCACCGAGAAAAACACAAGCACGACCACGGGATATTAATCACGCATTTTCGAACAGATGTTAATTTAACCACTTTTTGGTCAAAAAATTAAACCAAGTGGTGTGATTCGTTACGCACAAAAATCAACCAACAGTAAAAAAACAGCATAACTTACTGATAATAAAGAAAAATAAATTTTGGCATCCTGATTGCTCTAGTTAAAAGTAAGTAAACGATACTTCTCCCAACTGGTAAAAAGGAACGCACTATGAAAACTTTCGCTAAAACTATTGCTGTAATCTCTATCGCTTTTGGTACTGCTACCATGGCTAATGCAAACACAGTATTGGTAGCAACAGATAAAGCTGCTACGACTGAAATCTGCATCACAGCCACCCAGGGCAGCAAGCTAAAATTAAACCAAGCTATCAAGGAAGCGGGTTTAACAAAACGTGAAGCTGTTGAACTTGTTAAGTGTAACGGTGAAACCTTAGTCGACTTCGTGGAACAACACGGTGCAAATGTGGTTTCCATCAACGACTACATCACTGGCGGTCAGTACAGCGAGAATATGACAGCGAAGGTTTCTGCTCACTAAGCTTTCCTTCCTCAATACTCTCCCTGAGTTTTTAGCCTCGGCATCTAGCCGGGGCTTTTTTATGCAAAAGTTATGAAAAACCCCCTAATTCAGCCTACTTACTATCCAACGTTTCATAAATAATTCACTTGAAGCAACAGCCATAGCAGTGCAATATTAAATTGGACCACTTGGTCCATGTTTATTTTTTAGTCAGCACAATTCCACTGCTTGACTCTTTCTAACTATAAAAAAAGGCATGGCATTCGCCATAGCCACTCTTAAGGATGAAGTATGAACTTTAGACTACCGGCCTTGCTAGCCGCGGCACTTTCTAGTGCTCATGCGGTGTCGGCTGATATGGTCATCACGGGGGTTATTGATGGTCCACTCTCTGGTGGCGTCCCCAAGGCAATCGAACTGTACACTTTGAACGACATTGCTGACTTGAGCCAATGCGGTATTGGATCAGCGAACAATGGCGGCGGTTCGGACGGGCAAGAACTCACTTTTAATACAGGCTCTGCGGTTGCTGGCACATATATTTATGTAGCGAGTGAAACCGAAGGTTTTACCTCTTTTTTTGGATTTGCCCCTGATTACGCCGATGGTGTAGCTGGGATTAATGGCGATGACGCTATCGAACTATACTGTAATGGTGAAGTTATCGATGTGTTTGGTGATATCAATGTGGATGGTTCAGGCCAAGATTGGGAGTACCTTGACGGTTGGGCGTATCGCTCATCAAGCTCTAGTGCTGACGGTTCAACGTTTACCATTGGCAACTGGACATTTAGCGGTACCGATGCGCTAGACGGTGCCAGCGACAATGCAACAGCTTCAACCCCATTTCCACTTAAAACTTATGCCGATGAAAGCGAAGATGCTGGTGATTCGGGTGACGGCGGTGATGACAGTGGTGACTCTGGCTCAGATGACAGCACAGATACCACACCGTGTTATAACTGTAGTGAAATTGACCCTGTTGCCGATGCTAGCACATACGATGACGCCATTTACTATGCTGCGGCAATCAGTGCTGTAGAAGCTGAATCCGATGCGGCTACGATCAAAAGTGCTATCAATGGCATCATCAGCACAGGCGCAAAACAACTGACTTATGGTGAAGTATGGACGGCGCTAACTCACACTGACGAAGATCCTGATAACGCTGACAACGTAATTTTGTTGTACAGCGGACGCTCGATTTCTAAGCACAGCAATGGTTCTGGCGATCAAAGCAGTGATCAAGACAACTGGAACCGCGAGCACACATGGCCAAAAAGCCATGGTTTCAGCTCAAGCAGCAACGAAGCGTATACCGATATTCACCACTTACGCCCAACAGATATTTCAGTGAATGCATCTCGTGGCAATCTAGACTTTGATGAGTCGGACGACGCACTCACCGAAGCACCTGAAAACAGCATTGATAGCGATTCTTTTGAACCTCGCGATGCCGTAAAAGGTGACGTTGCACGTATGATGTTATACATGGACACCCGATACGAAGGTGCCGATGTCACTCCAGACTTGGTGTTGGTTGATGAAATCACATCAAATGGCGACGCTAAGCTCGGTAAGCTATGTACGCTACTTGAGTGGGACAAAGCCGATCCAGTAGACGACTTTGAAATTGCACGTAACTCTGCGATTTACACCTACCAAGGTAACCGTAACCCATACATTGACCACCCAGAATGGGTTGAAGAAGTGTATGGCCAAGCGTGTTCAGAAGAAGAAGTGATTGTTGACCCAGTAGGTGAATGTGGCGAAACAGCCACCCTAATCAGTGCCGTTCAGGGTTCTGGTGAAGAATCACCACTGGTTGGCGAAACCGTAGTTATCGAAGGTATCGTAACAGCAACATTTGATTCATTGAATGGGTTCTTCGTTCAAGAAGAAGCTGCTGATAGCGATGACAACAGCGAAACCTCTGAAGCCGTATTTGTGTATTACACTGCAGACGGTGATATGCCTGCTGTAGGTACACAAGTTCGCTTAAGTGGCAGTGTGTCTGAATACTACAACCGCACACAAGTATCAGCCAGCGAAACCTATAAAAGCTGTGGTACTGGTGAAGTGGCAGCAACAGAAGCTAGCTTGCCTTTCGCATCTGAACTCGCACCAGAACAGCTTGAAGGTATGTTAGTGACATTTAACGATGCACTGACCGTAACGGATAACTACGCACTTGCGCAGTACGGTGAAGTGACGTTATCTAACGGCCGTCCTTATGTATCTACTCAGCTATTCGCACCAGGTTCTGATGAACAGCAAGCACAAGCCGCTGAGAATGCACTAAACCAAATCACACTAGATGACGTGATTGGTGGCTCATACCCTGATGAAGTGATTTACCCAACTGGCGGCTTGAGTGCAAGTAATACACTACGTCACGGTGATGAAGTCACAGGCCTAACCGGTGTAGTTGATTACTCTTACTCAGAGTACCGCGTTCTGCCGACGATCGACCCAACCTTTGTTAGTGCCAATCCTCGTGATGAAGCACCAACGATTACTCGTGGTAATCTAACGGTTGCGAGCATGAACGTACTCAACCTATTCAACGGCGACGGCGCGGGCGAAGGGTTCCCAACTAGCCGTGGTGCAGATAGTGTTGAAGAGTACGAGCGTCAGTTAGCTAAAATTGTTCAAGCCATTATTGCTATGGATGCCGACATTGTTGGCTTGATGGAAATTGAGAACGACGGCTATGACACAGACAGTGCTATTGCGCAATTGGTTGATGCACTAAACGCCGTTGCTGGCGAAGGTGTATACGCTTTTGTTGCCGCTGATGGCACGGTAGGTACTGACCTTGTAACTAACGGCTTGCTATACAAAACAGCATCAGTGACTACGGTTGGCGACGTTATGTACAACGATGATGAAATTTTCAATCGTCCTCCGTTTGTACAAATTTTTGCAATGGCTGACGACGAAACACAAACCTTAGCGGTAATGGTAAACCACCTGCGCTCTAAGAGCTGTGGTTCAAACGCGACAGATGGCAACCTAGACCAAGAAGATGGCCAAGGTTGTTACAATGCAAAACGTGTTGAACAAGCCGAAGCAGCAATGGCATGGATTGCCGCCGACGAGACACTAAGCGCCCAAGAAAACATTTTGGCAATTGGTGACTTGAACGCCTACGCGAAAGAAGATCCTGTACAAGCCATTGTTGCTGAGGGCTTTACTGACCTAGTAGCGGCAGCGCAAGGCGACGAGAATTACTCTTATGCCTATGGCGGTGAGTTTGGTTCGATGGACCACGCTTTAGCTAGCGAGTCGCTTGCAGCACTAGTAACCGGCGCAGAGCATTGGCATATCAATGCCGATGAGCCTCGTGCATTGGATTACAACACCGAGAGTAAGTCAGACGCTCAGCTTGTCGACTTCTACGCAGAAGACGCATTCCGTTCATCTGATCACGATCCTGTGGTAGTTAGCTTCACATTAGAAACTGAAGAAGAGACGCCAGTAGATGAAGGCGATGATGACGCTGAAGAACACAAGTCTGGTGGTGCCTCTGGTATCACTGAGCTAGCTTTCTTATTCAGTGCTTGGTTAGGCCTAGCATTTATTAGAAGAAAGCGTAAAGCGTAATCTGACAAGATACCCCGACTCATTATTGAGTAGCTGATATCAAAAACGCAAAAGGAGCTCTTCGTGAGCTCCTTTTTTATACCCGCAGCCAACACCGTTAAAGCGCTAATTTACCGCATTAATAGTTCTAATAACGGGTGACCAATTGCTACCGTCGCGCCACCAAGAAGCAATAAAATACCCATTAAACCCAACCAAATCAAAGCCATAGTCGACGTAGACATGGGCGAATGAAGTTGAGTTAAGAGGGCTTGTAAACGCGCCTGCGTATTTCCATTGTGATCACCCTCCTGGCACGTGGTTAAGGGCAATAAACTAGGGTTGTCTTTCACGTTTGCCGTATTTAACGCATACAAATCACTGCGTAATTCCATGGCGTTTTGCAGGTGACGTAAGAGTAAACGACGAACGTTGGAAGGCCAGGCAACCGCTAGCCAACGCACAATTAACCGCCTCAGGTTGTCGAGGTTTTGCACGTGACTCAATTCGTGTAACAACACTAACCTTAGCTCAAGGGCGGTGAGCTTATTCACCAACCCTGAAGAAACAAATACTTGAGGGCGTAACAGCCCTGCACACCAAGCTGAGGGAATATCGCTCGTTACCACGCGATAGTGCGCTTTGCTCACCGACTCTGACATTAAATTAAGTGCATCACTAAACCGGCGATTGGTAATAAGCTGGCGCAGCGCGACGCCCACAGCAACTGAAGCTACCAATAAGGCAACCAACAGAAGCGCAACGCTAAATCCACTCGACACAGGTAAATACAAATCGTGGGGGCCACAATAACCAGCGTGGCAATGATCATCCACCAGCCAGTGACTGACTGTGGGTATGCGATACGCCCACAGTGCACAGCTCGCACACACCACAGGAAACCACGCCAAAGCCATGAGTAAACGAATTTGATTAGCTGGCGCAATGGAGCTTATACGGCCGAGCACTAATGGCATGGTAAGAGCGATACCCCAAGACACACCCATTACCAAAATCAACCAGCTAAAAACCTCAGCCAATATGCCTGACAGCCCCATTTATTGGCTCTTTTTATTCAATACAGCACGCAGCTCTTCTGGTACATGATCATCAGGTAAGGCCTCGATATAAGACATAAAGCCACTGATCATAATTGCCGATTCTCCGTTCCCGAGCTGTTCGGCAATATCCTTCATTAAACGACTAATGATAGTGCGTTGAGACACAGCGGCAGCGTAATGATAGCTGCGCCCCTGTTTGCATCGGGTCACTAAATTCTTACGAAACAAACGTTCGAGGGTGCTTTGCATGGTACTCAATGACAATTGATCGGTAGAAAACAGATCAGCGATGTCTTGTGCGGTCATCTCTCCTCGTTCCCAGAGAAGTTTTAGCACCTCAATTTCACGTGCACCCAAGGCAGGCAACGCATCTTTTCGACGCCCGCCACCTAGCCATTGCGTTAATCCTCGATACACACTTTTCACGAATACCGACCTCTTATCGGTTTTTCACAGTCATTCAATAATACGGCTATGCACCATATCAGATATTGCTCAATTAACGTAGATAAACTGAGAGATTATTGTGAAACGACCCCTAATTAGCTTGTTGATAGTGGCATCAACGCCCTCTTGGGCAGAAGAAATAAAAGACGTTGATATAGAAAAAATCGAAGTATCAGGCCGGAATATTAGCCTGTTAGGGCAAGCGACTTCAGCATCTGAAGGGATTGTAAGCCAACAAGATATTGAGTTGCGCCCCATTTTGCGAACAGGCGAAATGCTTGAATTTGTGCCTGGTATGGTGGTTACCCAACACAGTGGAACCGGCAAAGCGAACCAATACTTCCTGCGCGGCTTTAACCTAGACCATGGTACCGACTTCGCGACTTTCGTTGATGGTATGCCAGTAAATATGCGTACCCATGGTCATGGCCAAGGTTATACCGACCTTAACTTTATTATTCCCGAAGCGGTACAGAGCCTGAGTTATCAAAAAGGCGTGTACTACGCCAACGTGGGAGATTTCAGTGGTGCTGGTAGCGCTCACTTTCAAACCATGACAACCACGAGCGAAGGACAATTGGCACTGACCCTAGGTGAAGATAACTACCTGCGAGTCGTTGCGCTAGACAGCTTTTCGGTAGGCAAAGACAGTCTGTTTGTTGCCGGCGAGAGAAATACCTACGACGGACCTTGGTCAGACATCAGTGAAGATTTAGATAAAACCAACGTGATGGCAAAATACGCCCATCAGTTTGATACCGGCAAGCTCTCTGTCACTCTAATGGGCTATGACAACAGTTGGAACAGCGCAGACCAAATCCCCGCCCGCGCAGTCAGCGCTGGTGTTATTGATGAGCTTGGCTCAATCGACCCCACCGTGGGTGGAGAATCTGAGCGCTACAGTATCAGCCTCGGCTGGCAATCAGAACAGCTCACGGCCTCCGCCTATGTAATTCACTATGCCATGAACTTGTGGTCTAACTTTACCTATTTTCTTGACGACCCCGTTAACGGCGACCAATTTGAGCAAGTTGATGACCGCATGATCTATGGTGGTGAACTCGCTTACCACTTCGAGCATACCCTTTTAGGTAAACCCTCGGTCACGACAATGGGCGCGCAGTTACGCGTTGACGACATCGATGAAGTTGGCTTGTACCACACGACAGAACGACGCCGGTTAGGCGCCATTCGCAGCGACCAAGTGACAGAGTCGAGCATAGGCGCGTACATACAAACAGAAACATTTTTGACCCAAGCCCTTCGTACTGTGGTCGGCATTCGCAGTGACTATTTCGACTTTGATGTACAAGACCGTGTTGGCGTAAACGCCAATGGCGTTGATCTATCATCCAACAGCGGCACCAACGATGACACACTGACATCACTGAAAGCCAGTATCGTATATGCCCTATCGCCTGAATGGGAAACCTATGTGTCGTTCGGACAAGGCTTGCACTCTAATGACGCGCGAGGCACTACAATACACATAGACCCTATCAGTGGCGATGATGTTGATCTCGTTGACCCGCTCGTTCGCTCAGAAGGCATAGAGGCAGGTATTCGTGGCTTTCTTACCGAAAAACTCAACACCTCATTGTCGTTGTGGCAACTCAAGTTAGACAGCGAACTCGTATTTGTGGGCGACGCGGGCAACACAGAAGCCAGTCGACGCTCTCAACGTCGCGGGGCCGAAGTGGTGATGTATTATCAATTCTCACCATCGTGGATGATGGACTTTGAGTATGCGTACACCGATGCCGAGTTTACCGACAATGCCGAAGAAGGCAGTGAAATACCCGGTGCAATTAAGCACGTGTTACAAGCTGGACTATCGGCCAATCTTGACAATGGTCTGTTTGGTAGCGTGCGCCTTCGCTATTTCGGCAAGCGCACTCTGATTGAAGATAACTCAGTGACCTCCGACAGCAGCACTATTATGAATTTACGTGCAGGCTACCAAATGGAAGACTGGGTATTTCAGCTCGACATCCTCAACCTTACCGACAGCGACGCCCATGATATCGACTATTACTATGGCTCACGCCTTGCGACAGATGCGAGCAGCGACGGAGAAGATGACCTGCATTATCACGTAATAGAACCGCGTACTCTGCGCGCTTCGGTTTCTTACCACTTCTAATCAGCATGGGGCTGCGCTCGTCGCAGCCTTGCGTTTTATATCCAATCGGTGCCTTGGGTGACATTCTGATCTTGAACAAGCAACAAATATAAATGATAATTATTATCAAATAATGTTTAGCTTTTACTTCCCGATCAACAAGGACATTCATGCGACACTCTGTCATTTCACTAGCGATAGCCGCGAGCTTTAGTGCTGTATTTTCTGCTCAAGCCCAAACAACCGACGACATAGAAAAAATCGAGGTTACTGGTCGCGCTCAACAATTTTATCTCGACAGCAGCACGCGTGTTGGCACCAAAACAGACGCTGACATTATGGAGATCCCCTTGTCAGTTCAGGTTCTCACGCATCAGTTAATTGCTGACCAAGCGGCGCGTGATATTACCGACCTTTACCGCTCCATCGCTGGTGTGAGTGAATTTAGCTACTCTGGTGTGACATTTCGAGGATTCCGCGACGACGCCAACGTGTTCTACGATGGTGTAAGAGGCGACCCTTTCTCAGGTTTTAGCGTGCCACAGCTTTTTAACGTTGAACGCGTTGAGGTACTAAAAGGCCCCGCAGCGGCATTATACGGTGGCGGTGAGCCTGGTGGCATGATCAACTATGTGAGTCGCCAACCCAGTTTCACTGAGCACAAAAATGTCACCGTTACCGGCGGCAACTTCTCTCTTGCGGGGGCATCAGCCGAGTTCACAGGAGGTCTCACTGATACTATAGCCTATCGATTCGGCGGTTTTTATGAAGCCCAAGACAGTTTTCGCCGCAACGCCGACTCTGAGAATATCGAACTCGCTGGTGGCGCCCTATTCGTTCTGGGTGACAATACCGAACTTACCACCACTTATGATTATATTGTGCAGAACTTGGGCGGCAATCGTTTGCGTGGCGTACCCGTAGATGACAAGGGTAACTTTATTGTTGGTCGTAGCTATAACGCCAACGAAAAAGGCGATTATCAAGATTTGGAAGCCCTTGTATTACAAGCCAACCTCGAACACGTATTTAGCGACAGCTTCAATTTTAACGGCACATTGCGCTATTTAGACAATGAGCGTAAGCAAGCCTATCACGAGTCTCGCAGTTGGGTAGACGTGAATGGTGATGGTGTGGCCAACATTGACGATCAAACCATTCGCCGTGAGTACCGTAAGCAATATCGTGCCAATGAAGAGCTAAGCCTTACGTTAGATTTTGTTTATGACTTCGATACCGCAGGCCTTAGTCATCAATTACTATTTGGTGGCGACTGGCACCATGTGACTACCGACTACGACTACTACCGCGCTCGTTATGAAGCTGACGGTGTCGCTAACTTAAATATTTTCACGCTGAATTACGGTGAAACCGACCCCAGTACCTATAACCTCACCAACATGAATCGCGATGGATTAAAACGCGAGCGAGCCAGCTTTTATCTACAAGATAAGATCGCCTTTTCCCCTGAATGGGCGTTGATGGTTGGCGCACGCTTTGACCATTTTGATGAAAAAAGCATGGACACCGACACCCAGTATTCCGACAGCGATGTGACTCCTAGAGCAGGACTAATTTACACCCCCACTGCTGAGACTACTGTTTATTTAAATTACTCTGAAAGCTTTAATCCGGTAGACCCTTCTGATTATGAAGACGCCGGCGCTGCCCCGCTATCACCAGAAACCGGTGAGCAAGTGGAGTTGGGGCTGAAACAGTCTTGGTTGAACGGCAGCATTATGACTACCTTCGCCCTTTATCAAATTGATAAAGAAAACCTTGTGATTGCCAACCCTGACTACAGTGAAGGTGAAAACGACGACGTTGAGCCGGCCCTCATCAACTTTGGTTTAGTAGAAAGTAACGGTGCTGAGTTTACCTTGGTGGGCGATGTAACAGATAATATCAGTATTACAGCGAACTACGCCTATAACGACACTATCGTTGAGAGCGGCAGTACCAGCAACACCTACAATGGTAGCCGTTTTGCCAACTCACCGCGTCATCAGGCAGGGTTCTGGGCCCGCTACAACATTGCGTCTATCGACTCGTCTTTTGCTATGGGCGTTGACTATGTAAGTGAGCAAATCAGTTTGAACGGTCAACGAGTGAAGCCATTCACGGTATTTGATGCCAGCTGGACAACCCAATGGGATAAGGTGTTGTTAAGCGTGAACGTGAAAAACTTGTTCGACAAAGTATATGCAGTAAGTGGATTTAGCGAACGCAATGGCCACTTCCCAGGCGAGCCGCGCGAAGTGGTTGTTCAGGTTAGCTACGATTTCTAAATTCACATCTTTGTTGCACTTAGGTATGCTGGCCGGCCCTCATTTAGTCCGGTCAGCCTATGAATAAGCAACAGTGGTATCAATGGCATAGCTATGCAGGCTTTCCTGTTGCTGTGCTGTTGTGCTTTATTATGCTTACCGGTACCTTGGCGGTTCTGTCGCATGAAATTGACTGGCTTGCGAACCCTGCAATGCGGGCGTCAGCGCCTCAACAACCTATGCAATGGCCCAAGTACTATCGAGCTGCCCTCACTGCAGCCGACGGCAAACCTATCTATCAAATGTCTGTGCCACTGCATCACGGTTTTGCCGCAGAAACTCTGGTGTATGATGAAAACAACCAGCGGTTACGACTATTCTTCAACCCCAACACCTACTCTCCCACTGGTGAAGGTGTGTGGTTTAACTGGCAAACGGCACTCAGGCGCATTCATCGCCACCTTATGATGCCACTCAACATTGGCTTAACGCTGGTTTCCGCGACCGCGTTTCTACTCTGTTTTTCTTTAATTTCAGGATTGATACTCCACCCGCATTGGTGGCAAGGACTGTGGCGACTACCGAGACGAAACAACCCGCGGGTATTCTGGGGTGATTTACATCGCATCACTGGGCTGTGGAGTACTTGGTTATTACTTATCATCGCGATCACAGGCATATGGTACTTTGTGGAAAAGTACGGGTTAGGCGCGTCTTATCCCGCCAATGGAAAAGTGGCCAGTGCCATTGCACAACAACAAGCAGTACGCGTAAACCCCAATACCTTTGACAAGGTTATTGAGCAAGTAGCCGTGCTGCGGCCACGCCTTAATATTCAGTCGATTTATTTTCCGGTCAAACCGGGGCAACCCATCCGTATTGATGGGCAGGAAGATGAAGTACTGGTACGAGACAGGGCCAACAATCTGATCTTTGATCCTGTTACCGGCAAATTGTTGTCTCAGCGCGTGGGGGACGAACTCTCACTACACGTTCGTATTTCTGAAGCAGCAGACCCTCTTCACTTTGGCACATGGGGAGGATATTGGAGCAAAGCCCTCTATTTTATATTTGGCCTCATCCTCACTAGCTTGTCGATTACCGGCACAATTATTTATGCCCATCGTGTGAGTAAATGGCGACGTGATCAAAACCCCGTAATGACCCGCGTATTGGGTGTAGGCATCAGGCAAATGAAAGTGGGTGCAGTGCTCTCTGCTGTGCTCATTGGTATTTGTACAATACTGACCACTGCTGCATTGTGGTAACGCTTAGCGCTACGTGGCCCATTAGTTTTTCTGACGATACGCTTTTAAAGCGCGATCCAGAAGGGCAATTTTTTTGTCAATATCAGGCCGTTTTTTACTGAAAGCCACATAGATATTACTCACGTGGTTCTGCCGCCCTTTTCTAATTTTGTACGCATCTAGTCGCATTTCACCTAATGTGTAGTCGGCCACATCATCAAACATGATTGCCATGTCGACCTTCCGCTCTATGAGCAATCGAATAATTTGTTTTTGACTCGACACTCTCACTTCATCAAAACGATGGCGATGGGCTTCGTATTCATCACCATATTCGTACCCAATAATCAGAGCAATGGCCGTGCCGTTTGGAATATCTTTAGGTGAGATATAATCAAACGTTTCAGTAGGTGGATAAAAATATGAGGCAGCGGCCTGCAACAAAGGCTCTTGCCCAAAAACAAAGGTGTTGGTGGTACTCGGCTGACGAGTAACATTAAAAGCCCCATCAACAACGCCGTCTGCCGTGAGTTTTAACGCTCTGGCGTAGGGCACAACAAAAAACTCAAGTTTAATACCAGAAGGCGCCAAAGCCTGTTCGATGATCGTTCGGGATATGCCTGTACCATCTTTTTTGGCATAAGGCGGCCAGCTGTCTTCTACCGCAAGTGTCAACGACATCGGGCTTTCAGAAGCAAACACACTAACAGGCCCCAACAAGCTGATAACAACAAACGCTATTTTTAATAAAAGTGCAAACCTATGACATTTCATAATTTTGTGCATGAATAACTCTCACTCTTCAGTGTCAACGTCAAAGTGCTCACAGTTGAGTGCTGATAATATAACAGCCGTGTCTGTGAGACTGAATTGACTCATCGACTCCAGTAAGGCATCGAGACTTTTAGTAGAACCCAGCGAGACCTCTATCACAAACGCGTATTCACCGGTGACGTTATAAGCACTCACTATACATTTTTGTTGCTGAATATCCTTATGTTTATGCGCAAAATACCGTGTCTTCTAAAGTTTCAGCGGGCTATTTCCGGATAGGGATTGGCGCGCCAACAGAACTTATCCGGCTTGGACTAGCTAGAATGAGTGATTACGTTTCAACACATTACGATACACCAGTGAGGTAAACATGCTAAAGGTTTGCGTTTAGGAAGCTATCAAGTTCTTTGAAGAAAAGATGGCGATTCCGCTGAATTGACAGATAGTGGTCACCGGCTTCAAGCTCTACGTAACGGTAGTTTTTACCTTCATCTTCTAATTCTTCTGCCATGATGCGGCTTTGCTCAACATGGACGATACGGTCTTCGTCTCCGTGCACAAGCAAAATGGGAATTTTAACCTGTTTCGCATAAGACGCAGGTGAGCGTCTTTCGAGATCATCGTCATCATCACCAATTTGATTTTTAACAAATTTAGAATTCAAAAAATAACGACTGCGTGACACTAATTGTTCTAGATCACTGACACCGGCAAAACTCACCGCGCACTTAAACAAATCTGGCGTTTTAACCGCAGCCATCAGCGCTGCGTAGCCACCATAGCTAGCACCAACAATGCAAACATGCTCTGGGTCTATCAGCCCTTCTTTGATGCCCCATAAGGTAGAATCAGTGATGTCATCCTGCATTGCCTCGCCCCAACCTTTCATTTGCGCCTGACTAAAACTGTAGCCATATCCGCTTGAGCCACGAAAATTAGGACGAATTACCGCATAGCCACGAGACACAAAATACGCAGTCCAGTAATCAAAACCACTATAATTTCTGGCGCCCGGACCACCATGAGGATGCACTATTGTGGGGTAAGGTGCCTTGCCAAATTTTGGCAAGGTTATGTACTCTTCAATCTCTAGACCATCTCGCGTCGTGTATTTTCGCAACTCATGGCCGTTGAACATATCTGGAGGGATGGCCGAGTACTGATCAAACAACTTCATCAGCGAACCGTCATCACGATCACCGATATAAAACTTGCCCGGTGTTTTATCGTTCTCGGTATAAAAGATATAGCGCTTCTCATCAGCACTAAAGCTCACCAGAATATTGTGTTTATCTTCAAAAATCTTGTCTAGTGACGTTTGCAAGCGCTTGTACCGCTCATCCCAATAGTAACGGCCTCCGGGCGCATTAACGTGTCTAATACCAATAGCGTCACGGGTGACTGGAGAGTATATAAGCGCCCCATCCACGTCATAATCAGGGTCGGCATATACCAGATTATGTTCCTTGGTTTTAAGGTTCAGCGTGAAAAGCGCTTTATGATCATTCACATATTTTTTGTAGTACAGAAGATTTGGGTCTGCGCCAAATCCCACCGCGAAAGTCGGTGAATCTGTCATTGCGTTGTATTCGAAAATAAGCTCGTATTCGTCGTCAGGACTGCGGTGATATATTTTGCGGTCTCCATTATCATAATTCAGTGCACTGCCGATGCGGATTTCTCCGTTTTGGTCTGTTAACCAATCGCGAATTCCTCGCTTACCCCGTTCAATGCGCTCCACTTTCCGCGTTTTCACATTAACTTTAAACACCGATGGCTGATTAGGACTGGAAATATCAATGGCCATCAAAATATGTTCCGGGTCATCGGGTAGCCAATCAATAACTTCGTCTTGGAACTGCGGCGTATGTGACTGGTCCCCGTATCGACGAAGCGCTCGCCAATCGATCAAATCTTTGGGCTGTTTTCCTTGGTCGTTATAGGCCATAACGAAGCTTCGCGTTTGATAGAATCGTTGGTGGCGGTACTTTGACTCATATCGCGCGCTGATGACCAAATCTTCATCATTGGCCCAATGAAACCAGTTAATTTTAACTTTCTCGTTGTCTCCCCGAAGCAGGAAATACGTATTACCGGTTTCCAAATCTAGCGTCATCAATACCGTGAGACCTTGATTTGCCAAGTTAGTCTCATACGCAATGCGTTTTCCATTGGGCGATAGATGAGGTGAGTCATACTCAGGCAAACTGCTAAAAGCCTCGACTGGAACCAGTTCACCCGCTGAAGGGGCTGATTCAGAATCCGCAGCGAGTGCAGAAAATGACAAGATACAACCTGCTAGCAAGCACTGCCAAAGCAGGGCAATTCCCTTTTTCATATTAGGCAATCCATTATTACGGGTTAATTAACCCGATGAGTATTTTTGTAGAAGCGGTATATAACCAGATTCCCTTTTCTATCGCAAGGCCTTATCAATTGGGGAATTGAGATGGTGCTAATATCAAGTAAGGCAGTGCGACTAAAAGCCGAATCGCCTACCTTTAACATACCGAATATTATAGGTGTTTCGATGTGACTTAACTGTTTATCAATGACACATGCTGATTAAGGCCGTTCTCGCACTAGACTTTAGGGAAATGGGATGGAGCGTGTGCCTTGTTTCTTGAGTCAGTTTGATATCATTGCTCCCGATTCGTTAGTTGAAATGCCCATCGAAGATAGAGTCAAACTAATGGGGAAGCGAACGTTATCTGGTGTAGAGAAGTGCAACACTCGCGGTCTTATTCTGTCTCCTAACACTCTAGAGACTAAACGTATTAAAATGCTTGAGCGCTACAAAGATATTTTCTTGAACAGTTGACAGTGTTGCCAGATGGCGCAAGCAACACTGTACTGTAGACGTGTTGAGTAATGTGTATCAGCAATTTTGTAATACTGTGAAGATAGCGTTTTGCGCAGATTCTCTAAATTCACGACCAATTCTTGGTGTGTATGACGGGTGGGGGGCTGATATTACAGTTGTTTTAAAATCGTCTTTTTGCAGTCTACCTACTGAAAACTTGAACGTTACTTTACCTCTCACTTCGTGATGCTGTATGTCTGTTAAGTTTGAAGAGTGTAGTAGCCAATTCTTTGATGATGGGCTATTAAAGCTTTTGGGAACAAGAACAACCTTTGGCTTGAAGTACTCGATTATCTGATTGTTCAGCTCGTAGGAAAACTGAATAGCTCTCTCTAAAAGCGCTTTATCGTATTTAGCCAACTGAGAAGTGAAGCTTTTAAAATCCTTACTTCCCCACAGCACTATGTTAGCCATGAGCGTTTTGTGTTCACCAAACCGCTTATTGAATATCTCTGAGTAGAATTGCCACTTGTTGTTTGGCTTGTTAATAGGATCCCACAATGGGACATTCGCACCTTCGCTATTTTTGTACGCTTCGCTGAAATTGTCGTTCATGGCTTGTTGCACAAAACCCTCGTAGTGAGAAGGGGAGGAAGGAGACAAAATAGCGTCGAGAGATTCAGGAACATTAGGATTTGAGCCTAACCAAATTACATCAACTGATTCGGCATTGAGCTTACTTAATACTTTTGCTGTCTCGATTTCCCCGAAGATAGAGCCTCTAAACGGTATCGAATAAGAGCCTGTACCTCTCTTGAGCGCTTTATTTTCTTGGTTTTCTACAAAGTCAGAAATACTATTGTTTATTACTTCAAATATATTCAACGTCATGTCCCTATGATTTGCTTGCGTATTCTTTACTGAGCGACATTTTAACTTTTTCGTAAGCTTTTTGTGAACTAAATATACGGTAATGCTTGTCTAGCTTCCAAGTGCATTGACTCGGTATTAGATTAAATTTATCACATACCAAGGTTTGAAGCTCAACGCTCTGTACCACTTTTCTGTCTGCATATATTTTAAAGAACTTTGAGTTTCCAGAGTAGATTACTCTACCCCTGCTGACTTCTTGATATTCAACAGCAATGAGCTCAGGAAAACACGGAAGGTATATTCTATGCTCTTCCCACTCTACTAAATGGCTAAAGTCACTGTCATAGAGTGAAAGGCTATCAGGCTCTGCACTATTCAAAGGCATTGCTTTAGCAAGTACAGTCGACTTGTAGACCCAAAAAATACCAATATAAGGCAGCTTAGCTTTCATCTTGTATATCTCCAACATGTTGACGTCACCCAACTATCTTGGCAGAGATTTACAACCCTTTAATTATTCAACATTTGCTTCTGAAGTGAGCGCGATTCGTTTGCATGACATATCGTAGTCAAAAGAGGAAAGCTAACTTCTAATAACAATATCAAAGACCCCAAACTTACTTTGTGCGAATTCTCTGAAGATTTTATGCACATATACAATTACCGAAACTTTAAACTTACTCACAGTAAAATGAAGTTAGACTGTTAAAGTAAAGAATCCACCTTCTAAAGAAGGTGGCAGACTGTTGAAAAAGCCCTAGACGAAAGTCTGGGGCTTTGATCTAATAGGCATAGTGAAATTCGGAGTGTTCACCATGCTAACCCCAAAATCCCCACAACAATACGAGTT